>NZ_JBVIWA010000013.1:0-238290 GCF_055595065.1 Streptomyces sp. NPDC040545 | reverse complement strand
TCATCCACCGAAGTGGACGGGGTATCAACTTCTGGCGTTGATTTTTGGCACGCTGTTGAGTTCTCAAGGAACGGACGCTTCCTTTGTACTCACCCTCGCGGGTTTTCCTCCGGGCTTTCGTTCTGTTCTTGCGTTTCCGACTCTATCAGACTCTTTCGGGCCTGACCCCCAGTCAGCGGGGTTTGCCTTCCGGGCTGTTGGGCCCTTCCGACTCCTGAACTCTAGTGGATTTCCCTGGCGATTCATAATCGGCCTTCGGAAAGAAATTCGGGCATGCCGAATTCGTTCCCAGTGGGAGATCGTGCTGAGTTGGGTGCCGCAACGAGGCGGCGGGATTCGTTGTCGCCAAAGCCTTCCGGCTCTGGGACAACTCGAAGAACCTTACGGACCTGCCGGGCTCGTGTCAACCCCGGCGGTCAGCTGGGTGACTGGAGGTCTTCCACGCGCTCCAGCAGGCGCGCGAGCATGTCGCCGAGCACCCCGCGCTCCGCGGTGGAGAGGTCCTGGAGGAGGTCCTCCTCGAAGACCGTGGCCGCGCGCATCGCGTCCAGCCACTTGCTGCGGCCCTCGTCGGTGAGCTCCACGATCACTCGGACCCGGTTGGACTCGTCCCGCTCGCGGGTGACCAGGCCCTCCGCGGTCATGCGGTCGATCCGGTGGGTCATCGCCGCCGGCGTGAGGCCCAGCTGCTTCGCCAGTTCGCTCGGGCCCATCCGGTAGGGGGCGCCGGAGATGACGAGGGCCTTGAGGACCTCCCACTCCGCGTTGCTGATGCCCAGGGCCGCCGTCTGGCGCCCGTACGCGACGTTCATGCGGCGGTTCAGACGGCTCAGCGCCGAGACGACCTTCTCGACCTGGGGGTCCAGGTCCTGGAACTCGCGCTGATAAACGGCGATCTGTTCGTCGAGGCTCGGCTCGTGGACGGGCGCAGTGCCGTCGGGGGTGTCACCCATGGGTCGAAGTATCGCATGAGCTCGTTGGCGTCTAACTCCTTCGATGTGTACTGTTAAGGCTTGAAGTTTAGGTATGAAGTCTTCAGGCTTCAGGTCTCAAAGGCAGGTGAGAAGTGACCAAGGTGATGGGCGCTGCGATGCGGCGGATCCAGGCCGGGAACGCGCTGACCGCGTTCGGCATCGGCTTCACGGTTCCGTTCCTCTACATCTATGTGGCGCAGGTGCGAGATCTGGGTTCCATGGCCGCCACGTGCGCGTTCGTGGCCTTCGCCCTTGGCGCCCTCGTCGCGCTGCCCTTCACCGGTCGGGTCATCGACCGACGTGGTCCGGTGCCCGTGGTCATCGGGGCGGCCGTCACCGCCTCGGTCGGTGCGCTGTCCCTCGGGCTCTCCACCGGCATCGCGGGGATCCTCCTGTCCGCCCTGGCGCTCGGCGCCGGGCAGGCCGTGATGCAGCCCGCGCTGGCCACGATGATCGTGTGGTGCTCCACGCCGTCCACCCGCACCCGTGCCTTCGCCCTGCAGTTCTTCATGCAGAACCTGGGTCTGGGCATCGGCGGTCTCATCGGCGGCCAGATCGTCGACGAGAGCCGGCCCGGCAGCTTCACCCTGCTGTTCGGCATCGAGGCCGTGATGTTCCTGGTGCTGGCCGGCGTGATCGCCACCGTGCGTCTGCCGCAGGTGCAGGGGTTCAAGGACGCCCGGCCCAAGGACCCGGCGCAGGCGGGCAGCGGCTGGAAGCGGCTGCTCCGGCACAAGGCCATGGTGCAGCTGTGCGTGCTGGGCTTCGTGGTGTTCTTCGCCTGCTACGGACAGTTCGAGTCGGGCCTGGCCGCCTTCGGTACCGAGGCCGCCGGGATCTCCCCCTCCACCCTCGGCTTCGCGCTCGCGGCCAACACCGGCGCGATCGTCGTCGCGCAGTTCGTCGTGCTCAAGCTGGTCGAGAAGCGCCGCCGCTCCCGGGTGATCGCGCTCGTCGGGCTGATCTGGACCGTGGCGTGGCTCATCGCCGGATTCTCGGGTCTGGGGCACGGCAGCGCCATGATGGCCGCCGCCGCGTTCGTCAGCACGTACGCGCTCTTCGGCATCGGCGAGGCCATGCTGTCGCCGACCCTGGCGCCGCTGGTCGCGGACCTGGCTCCCGAGGGCTCGGTGGGTCAGTACAACTCGGCCTTCGCGCTGGTCAAGCAGATGGCGCTGGCGCTGGGGCCGCTCGGGGTGCCGCTCGGTGCCGGGGTTCCGATGCTCTACATCGGGGTCTTCGTGCTCGTGTCGCTCGGGATCGCCGCTCTCGCGCTGCGGCTCGGCAGGCGGCTGAGCCCGGTGCAGGACAACCCGTGGGTGGCGAGCCGGGTCGTGGCGCAGGGTGGCCCCGCCGCCGAGGTCGCCGAGGTGGCCGAGGTCGCCGCCAAGGACGGCGTCGTGGAGCGCGTGCCCGCCTAGGGACGTATGGCCGTACGTATATATGTGCGGGAAGCAGGAAGGCCCCGGTCCGGGTGGATCGGGGCCTTCCTGCTTCCCGCTGTCCGGCTACTTGTCCGGCAGGGCGAACTCGCACCAGACGGCCTTGCCGCCGCCCGGGGTGCGGCGGGAGCCCCAGGAGGAGGCGATGGTCGCGATGATCGAGATGCCGCGGCCGGTCTCGTCGGCCGGTTCGGCGCGTCGGCGGCGCGGCAGGTGGTCGTCCCCGTCGGTGACCTCGATGATCAGCCGGCGGTCGGTGCGGCGCAGCCGTAGGCGCATGGGCGGGGTGCCGTGCTGGAGGGAGTTCGCGACGAGCTCGCTGGCGGCCAGGACGCCGAGGTCGCAGAGCTCGACGGGGAACCGCCAGGAGGCGAGGACGCCCTGGGCGAAGGCCCGGGCGCGCGGGGCCGCCTCGATGCCGCCGAGGAGTTCCAGGGCTGCGTTGTGGAAGAGCTCGGCGTCCGATCCGGTGCGGGCCGGCTGCTGGAGGACCATCACCGCGACGTCGTCGTCGTGGTCGGCGTCCACACCGAGGGCGCGCATCAGGCGGTCGCAGATGACGGCCGGGGTGCCCTGGGCGCCGGAGAGGGCGCGTTCGAGGGCGGCGACGCCCTCGTCGATGTCCTCGCCTCGGCGTTCGACCAGGCCGTCGGTGTAGAGGACGGCGGTGGAGCCGGGGCCGAGGGCGATGGTGCCCGAGGTGTGCAGCCAGCCGCCGGTGCCGAGCGGTGGGCCGGTGGGGTCGGCGGCTCTGCGTACGGTGCCGTCCTCGTCGCGGACCAGGATCGGGAGGTGGCCGGCGGAGGCGTACGCGAGCAGGCCCTCGTTGGGGTCGTGGACGGCGTAGACGCAGGTGGCGATCTGGCTGGCGTCGATCTCGGCGGCGAGGCCGTCGAGGAGCTGGAGCACCTCGTGCGGGGGCAGGTCGAGGCGGGCGTACGCGCGGACGGCCGTGCGCAGCTGGCCCATGACGGCGGCGGCGCGCACGCCGCGGCCCATGACGTCGCCGATGACGAGGGCGGTGCGGCCGGCGCCGAGGGTGATGACGTCGTACCAGTCGCCGCCGACGGCCGCCTCGGTGCCGCCGGGCTGGTAGGTGGCGGCGATGCGCAGGTCGTCGGGCTGTTCCAGCTCCTGGGGGAGGAGGGAGCGCTGGAGGGTGACGGCGGCCTCGCGCTGGCGGCGCTCGCTGGCGCGGAGGCGCTCGACGGCTTCGGCGTGGTCGGTGACGTCGGCGAGGTGGATCAGGACGCCGGTGTGGTGGGGGTCGGGCTCGCCGTCGGTGTCGGACTTGGGGAACTCGACGGGGGTGCAGGTGACGGTGTACGAGCTGCCGCCGCCCGGTGCGGTGCGGTTCTTGGCCGTACGGGACTTGCCGCTGCGCTGGACCTGGTCGAGGAGCGGGAGGAGGCCGAGCTCGCCGAGTTCGGGGAGGGCCTCGTGGGCCGGGGCGCCGGGGGTACGGGCGCCAAAGCCGGTGGTGTAGGCGTCGTTGACGTAGGCGACGCGGTGCTCGGGGCCGTGGACGAGGGCGACCAGGGCCGGAAGCCGGCTGAGGACCTCGCGTACGGAGAGCTCGTCGAGGGAGGGCACGGCGGTGAGGACGCCCGTCCGCCGGGGCGGGGACGCGGCCGGGGACGGGGACGTACCGGTGCCGCCGCCGCTGCCACCGCCGCTGCTTCCGGTCCCGGAGACCGTGGGGTCGGCGGGCCGGCCGTCGGCGGGCGTGGACCGCTCGGCTCCGGGGTCGGCGCGGCCGCCGCGGGCTGCCGGGACCGCGCCTTCACCTCGCTTGGCCTGGGCGGCGGCGTGTTCGGACCGGGCGGCGGCGCGGCGCTGCGTTCCGGGAAACCGGGCGCTCCAGCGCGTGAAGTTCACTGCGTTCAAGCCTCGTGGTGTCGCGAGTGGTCGCTGTGTCGCTCGTGGGCGGTCGCTGACTGGACGATGTCACTCTGTGCAGGGGTGAGCGCACCTATGGTCACACGTCCAGTGTGGCCGACCGCACTGACAACGTCAGCCCTGGCCGTTCTGCGGGGGGTTGGGGGCGGGGGGCGGTGGAGGGGGCTTGGGGCCGCCGCCTGCGGCCAGTTCGAATTCTGCCCTGGGGTGTTCGAGGGAACCCAGGGAGACGATCTCACGCTTGAAGAGGCCTGAGAGGGTCCATTCGGCAAGGACGCGCATTTTGCGGTTGAAGCTCGGAACGCGGCTGAGGTGGTAGGCGCGGTGCATGAACCAGGCCGGGTAGGCCTTGAGCTTGCGGCCGTAGATGTGGGCGACGCCGCGGTGCAGGCCGAGCGAGGCCACCGAGCCCGCGTACTTGTGGGCGTACTCGGTCAGGACCTCGCCGCGCAGGGCGGCGAGGAGGTTGTCGGCGAGGACCTTGGCCTGGCGGACGGCGTGCTGGGCGTTGGGGGCGCAGTCGCGGCCCTTCTCGCCGGCGGTGATGTCGGGGACGGCGGCGGCGTCGCCCGCGGCCCAGGCGTGCTCGACTCCTTCGACGGTGAGGAAGGAGGTGCAGGCCAGGCGGCCGTGTTCGTTCTTGGGGAGGTCGGAGGCGGCCAGGATGGGGTGCGGTTTGACGCCGGCGGTCCACACGACGGTGCGGGTGGGGAAGTGGGCGCCGTCGCTGAGGACGGCAACGCGGTTCTCGCAGGATTCGAGCCGGGTCTCCAGGCGTACGTCGATGTTGCGGCGGCGCAGTTCGCGGACCGTGTAGACGCCCATCTCGGGGCCGACCTCGGGGAGGATCCGGTCACTTGCTTCGACGAGCACCCATTTCATGTCCTCGGGCTTGATGTTGTGGTAATACCGCGCCGCGTAGCGGGCCATGTCCTCCAGCTCGCCGAGGGCTTCGACGCCCGCGAAGCCGCCGCCGACGAAGACGAAGGTGAGGGCGGCGTCGCGGAGGGCGGGATCGCGGGTGGAGGAGGCGATGTCCATCTGTTCGATGACGTGGTTGCGCAGTCCGATGGCTTCTTCGACCGTTTTGAATCCGATGCCGTAGTCGGCGAGTCCCGGGATGGGGAGGGTGCGGGAGATGGAGCCCGGGGCGAGGACGAGTTCGTCGTACTCCATCTCGACGGGGCCGGTGCCCTCGTCGGCGGTGGCGAGGGTGCTGACGGTCACGGTCCGTCTGGCGTGGTCGATGCGCTCGGCCTCGCCGATGACGATGCGGCACTTGCCGAGGACGCGGCGCAGCGGGACCACGACGTGCCGGGGGGAGATCGCGCCCGCGGCCGCTTCGGGGAGGAAGGGCTGGTACGTCATGTAGGGCTCGGTGGCGACCACCGTGACCTCGGCTTCGCCGGCTCTCAGCTTTCGCTGGAGGCGGAGCGCCGTATACATGCCGACGTAGCCGCCGCCGACGATCAGGATGCGCGTACGGGGCGCGGTACCGGGGGCCGTGCCCCGTGAGTTAGCAGCCTTCACCATCCCATGACGCATCGTGGCCGGGAGTTTGTCCACAGCCCCGACAAATTGTGTGACCGGAGTGAGTGCTGGGGCGGGGTGCAAGAGGACGTCAGCTTGTGGCGAAAATCTGCAGGTCAGGACACTCGGAATACGAGATTCCGGAGGCACGGATCGGAAAAGTGGGGGTGAATGCTCCGATCGGGCGGTGCTCCGTCCGGGGCTGCCTCTTCTGAATTGACTCTGGCTCAACTATGTTCGTATCTCGTCGAGGAGTAGGACCGGGCCCGAGACCGTGGCCCCCTCGGCGTGAAGGCGGGGAGTGTCTCCGGGGGGAGACAAATGATTACCGGGGGATACATATGAACATTTCCGATTTCCATGGTTCTGCGACCGCGCTCTCGGTCGAGAGCAACGGTCGCGCGCTCGCGGGCGGCACCACGCACGGCGTGGGCCGGTCCACGCCGCTGCGCGTCGATGCCCAGCGCAACCTCGAGCACGTTCTGCGGGCGGCCCGTGAGGTCTTCGGCGAGCTGGGCTACGGGGCTCCGATGGAGGACGTGGCTCGCCGCGCCCGGGTCGGTGTCGGCACCGTGTACCGGCGCTTCCCGAGCAAGGACGTCCTCGTGCGGCGCATAGCCGAGGAGGAGACCGCGCGACTGACCGAGCAGGCCAAGGCCGCGCTGGGCCAGGAGGAGGAGCCGTGGCAGGCGCTGTCGCGCTTCCTGCGCACCTCCGTGGCCTCGGGCGCCGGGCGGCTGCTGCCGCCGCAGGTCCTGCGGGTCGGCTCGGCCGTCGAGGACGAGGCCGAGGAGGCGGAGGCCGCACGGGTTCCGCACCAGCGGCAGGCCCTGCCGGCCGCCGGCACTCCCGAGCTGCGGGTCGTGGGCACGCGCGGCTCCGTCGAGAACGAACCCTCGGACGACTCGGGGGCGGGTGCGCTGCTGGAGGTCGTCGGCCGGCTGGTGCACCGGGCGCGGGAGGCCGGTGAGCTGCGCGCCGATGTCACGGTGGCCGATGTGCTGCTGGTGATAGCGACGGCGGCGCCCGCGCTGCCCGACCCGGCCCAGCAGGCGGCGGCTTCGACGCGGCTGCTCGACATCCTGCTCGAAGGACTGCGGTCCCGGACGGTGTGACCTCGGCCGGCACCGGTGCCGGTGCCGGTACGGGCGCCCGTGCAGGTACCGGCACCGGTGCGGGTCCGGTAGGGCGATCCGCCGGAATGTTCCCGGATGGGTGGATGGCGCGAAGAGAGGTTCGGTGCCCGTCCCCCGTGTGACACGCTTGCCCGGTGTACCGGTTGAGTGTGTCGTGCGGGAGCCTCCGCGATGAGCGTTGACGGTCGGGAAGAGCCACGCGGTGGCGGCGGCAGCGAGGTGGAGGCGGGCAGTCTGCCCGCCCGACAGGTGCCGGCTCAGCGCGACCCGGGCGGGCGGCACGCACGCTCCTCGGGCTCTTCCGGACCCGGAGGCACCGGCGGCGAGCTGCCGCCGTCCGACGGGGACTTGATCGCCCGGATGCGGGGCGGTGACGACGGTGCGTACGAGGAACTGTTCCGTCGGCACGCCGATTCCGTGCGCCGCTACTCCCGGTCGTGCTGCCGGGACGCGCACACCGCCGACGACCTGACCGCCGAGGTGTTCGCACGGACCCTGCAGGCGGTACGGGGCGGGGCCGGGCCGGACCAGTCGGTGCGGGCCTACCTGCTGACCACCGTGCGCAGGGTCGCCGCGGCGTGGGCGAAGACCGCCAGGCGTGAGCAACTGGTCGAGGACTTCGCCGTCTTCGCCGAGCAGGCTTCCACGGGTACGGAGGGCGGGGCCGCCCTGTCCGGGCTCTCCGGGGACGACACGCTCGAACTGGGCGCGGACGTCCGGGCGATGCACGAGGCCGAGCGGTCGCTGGCCGTGCAGGCGTTCCGCAGTCTGCCCGAGCGGTGGCAGGCCGTGCTGTGGCACACCACCGTCGAGGAGGCGTCGCCGAGTGCGATCGCGCCGCTGTTCGGGCTGAGCGCCAACGCGACCGCCGTGCTGGCCAGTCGGGCCCGGGAAGGGCTCAAGCAGGCGTATCTGCAGGCTCATGTGAGCTCGGCGCTGAGCGAGGGCGGCGACTGCGCGCGGTACGCGGACCGGCTGGGCGCCTACGCGCGGGGCGGGCTGCGGATGCGGGCGGAGCGGGGGCTGCGCAAGCACCTGGAGGAGTGCGTCAAGTGCCGGCTGGCCGCCGGGGAGCTCCAGGATGTCAACGCGGGTATTCCGGCGCTGCTTCCGGTCGCGGTCATCGGGTGGTTCGCCGCCGGGTACGCGGGCAAGGCCGCCGGGGTGCTGGCCGGCGGGGCCGTCGCCGCGGGCGGCGCCGCGGCTGCCGCCGGCGGATCGAGCGCGGGGGCCGGGACTGCCGGGGCCGGGGCCGCGGGTGGCACGGCCGGAGCCGGTGGCGGGGCCGCCGGGGCGGGTGGCGGGGCCGGGGGTTCCGTGGCCGCCGAAGGGCTCGGGCTGCCGGCCAAGGCCGCCATCGCCGCCGGGATCGCGGTGGCCGCGGCCGCCGGGGTGGTGTTCGCGCTGGCCGGGGACGACACCGAGCCCCGGGTCCGGGCCGAGCCCGCGCCCAGTGTGGCGGCGCCAGCGGTGCCTTCGGCGCCGTCGGTGCCTTCCGTACCGAAGGCTCCCGCCTCCACCTCGGCCTCGGCCGAGCCGGATCCGCCCGCGCAGGAGCCGCCGGCGGCGCAGGGCTCCGTAGCTCCGCGGCCCGGACCGACGCCCTCGGCCACGGCCTCCGCCGCGCCCGGGCCCGCGCCCTCCTCGTCCCCGTCGCCCTCACCCAGCCGGGAGAACGCCTCGCCCACGCCGACACCGAAGCCGACACCGCCGCCGCCCCCGAAACCGCCGCAGGGGTTCCAGCTGGCCGGGCTCGCCCACTCGGTCTACGGGGACCACAGCGGCCCGGAGCTGCAGACCTGGCGCAGCGGCTGGGTGTGGCAGCGCCACGGTCTGGAGGTGGGCGGCCGGCGCTTCGCACACGGCATCACCGTGAACTCGCGGTCCTCGGTGGAGATCGCCCTCAACCGGCGGTGCACGAGCTTCTCGGCGCAGGCGGGGGTGGACGGCATGTCGCTGTTCACGGACGGCTCCGTGCGGTTCTCCGTGTACGCCGACGGGGAGCGGGTGTGGCAGTCGGCCGCCCTCGGGCGCGAGGACCCGCCCGCGGCCGTGCGGGTCTCCCTCGCGGGGCGCAAGTCGCTGCGGCTGGTGGTCGAGAAGGCCGGCCCGGGCAGCCTGCCGACGCTGGCGAGCTGGGCCGACGCCGTGCTCAGCTGCCGCTGAACGCCGTGGTCAGCGTCACGGCGAAGGCGGCCGGGGTGAGGGCCGCGCCGGCCTCCTCCTCACGGCGGTAGCGGTCCGGGCCGAGCACCGGGTCGGTGCCGAGGCCGTCGGCGAGGGCGCGGCGCGTGCGCTCGTACGCGGAGAGGGCCTCGGCGGGGCGGCCGGCCGGCCGGGCAATTCTGCCTGGCCCGTCGGGGCAGCGGTGCCCGGCCGGACGCCTCAGGTGATCGAGGTGTCCCCGTTGTCCTCCAGGAGCGTGCGCAGGGCCTCGGCGATCGTGGCGCAGGTGGCGGGGTCCAGCGGGGCGAGCAGCTCCGCGTAGCGGCGCAGGTGCTCGGTGATCATCGACTGCGTCAGCGCGAGGCTCCGTTCGGTCAGCCGGATCCGCACCGTGCGGCGGTCCTGACCGTCCCTCACCCGCTCGACCAGGCCCTTGGCCTCCATGCGGTCGATGCGGTTGGTGATCGCTCCGGAGGTGACCATGGCGGCCGGGATGAGGGCGCCGGCGGTCAGCGCGTACGGGGGGCCGGAGCGGCAGAGGGTGAAGAGGATGTCGAGCTCGCCCACCTCCAGGTCGTGCTCGGCCGCGAAGGCCTTCTGCTGCTTGTCGATGACCCGGGTCATCCGCTGGATGCGGGCCACCACCTCCACCGGCCACAGGCCGGCGGCCAGATCCGGGCGCTCCGCCACCCACTGGCCGACGATCGCGTCCACCGCGTCGCTCATGCGCTGTTCCTCCCTCGCTCGTGTCGATCGCACCACCCTCAGGATATCTCAACGTTGAGACACTTGACGTTGAGAGGACTGCGTGTTTTTATCTCAACGTTGAGATTCTCAGTCTTGAGATGGTTCGGAGGGCGCCACCCATGACCACCACCGCCACCGCCACTGCGGCCGCCAAGGCCTCCGCGGGCACCACCACTTGCACCACGCCCCGGGTCGGCCCCGTTCCCGCCTTGTGGCTGGCGCTGATGGCCACCCCCATGGCCGCCGGGGCGAACGCCCCCGTGCTGATCCTTCCGGACATGGCCCGCTCCCTCGGGGTGAGCGCCTCGACCGCCGGCTGGCTCGTCGCCTCCTACGCCTGGGCCATGGCCGTCGCCACCCCGCTCCTGGCCGGACTGCTGCGCCGCCGGGGCCTGCGGCCGGCGCTCCGCCTGGCCGGCGCCCTCCTCGTCGGCGGCACCCTCCTCGTCGCCGCGTCCCCCTGGCTGCCGCTCACCCTCGCCGGACGGGCCACGCAGGCCGCCGGCGGTGCCGGTCTGGCGGCCGTCGCCATGAGCCTGGCCGGCTCGGCCCGCCGGATGGGCGTGATCAGCGCGGGCTTCGGCATCCTCGGCGCGTCCGGCCCGCTCCTCGGCGCACAGCTCTCACAGGCCGTCTCGTGGCGGCTCTCGCTCTCCATCTCCGTGATCGCGGTCCTGGCGGTACCCGTGGTGAGCCGGTACGCGACGGCCCATGCGGCTCCGGCCGTCCCGGCGGCCCGGCCTCAGGACAGGTTCGACGCCCGCGGCGCGGCACTGCTGACGGCACTCGCCACCGCCCTGGTCCTGCTGCCCCACGCGCCGGCTGCCGCCCTCGGCTCCTCGGCGATCGCCGCCACCCTGCTCGCGCTCCACGTCCGCCGGCGCCCCGGCGGATTCGTCCCGGCCGCGCTGATCCGGCAGCCCCTCTTCCTCGGCTCCGCGCTGCTCGCCCTCGTGCTCTCGGGCTCGTACTTCACCCTGCTGTTCTCCGTGCCCCGGCTGCTCGCCGACCGGGCGGGCTGGGACGCCTCCACCGCGGGCACCGGTCAGCTCGTGGCGCTGCTCACCGGGTCCGCCCTCTCCTGGCTGCTGGCCGCGGCGTCGGCACGGATGAGCCGGACCGCCGTCCGCGCGGTGCTCGTGGGGGTCGGAGCGTCGGCCGCGGCGATCGCGGCGTTCGCGAGCTGGGGTCCGCTGCTGCTGCTCGCCACCCTGGGCGGGATATTCGCGGCGACCGGCTGCAACGCCGTGCTGTCGATGCACGCCGCGTCCAGCGCCCCCGATTCCCAGCGGCCCACGGCCATCGGCCTGTTCGCCCTCTGCTACCAGCTGGGCGGGGCCTTCGGCCCGGCGATCGCGACCGCCCTGGTGCTCACCGCCTGAGCCGGGGCCGCCGAGCCAGTGCCCCGAGCCGGGACCACCGGGCCGGGGCCGTCGGCGTCCCCCGGAGAACCGGAGAACGGAGAACCGGAGAACAGGACCGTCAGGACAGCGCCGGGCGGTGCACGGGGACCCCCTCGGGCACCGCCCGGCGCCGCGCCGTGGAGGTACCCGTCCAGCAGGTGCCGCGCCGGGCCAGCAGACGGCCGAGCCACAGCTCCATCGAGACCAGTTCCGCCAGCCCGTCCAGCGGGACCGGCCGCCCGTCCGCCGCGTCGAGCAGGGCCTGCCGCACGACCCGGGCCTCGATCAGCCCGGCGTCGGCGAGCAACGGCGACGCGAAGAGGTCCAGCAGGCCGCTCAGCGCGGCGCGCAGCCCCAGCCGGGTCGCCGTCTCGTTCGGCACGTGGTCCGTGGCGCCCCAGCCCGGCGGGAACTCGCGCACCCCCGCCGAGAACAGGACGCTGCGCAGGATCGCGGCCCGGGCCCCGGGCTGGACCCGCAGGGACTCGGGCAGGGCGCGGGCGGCCCGTACGACCTGGTTGTCCAGGAAGGGGGCGTGCAGCCGCTGGCTGCGGACCTCTACGGCCTGCTCGAAGACCCGGTGGTCGGCGGCGTGGCGGGCGAGCAGCGAACGGGCGCGGGCCTCCCCCGGCCGCAGCGACAGCGGCGGCCGGCCGGCCGCGACCGTCAGACGGATCGATACTTCCGCCAGTGCCTCCCCCGTGAGCCAGCCCGCCGCCGGTCCCGGGCGGGACCAGGTCAGGGCGGCGAGGGAAGCGTCCACCGGACCGGAGGATCTCTCGGTGACCCCGCCCTCGCGGAGCCGGGCCGCGGCGGCCTCCATGCCCGCGCGGTACGTCGTACGGGCAAGTCTTCGGGCCGCCGAGTACACGGTGAGCGGGACCAGCAGGGACTCCCCGGCGGCTCCGGAGGCGGAGGCCGACCGGGCCAGTGCCGCCACCGGGCGCAGCAGGTGCCGCCGCCGGCGGTCCATCAGGAGGTCGGCCATGCGGGCCGGGTGGGCGTCGAGGACCTGGCGGGCGCCGTGGCCGGTGAAGTGGTCGGCGGACCCGGCGGCCAGCCGGCGCCGCTCGCGGGCGGCGAAGACCAGCGAGGGGCCGGGTTCGTCGGTGAGCGGGCCGTCGAGTTCGGCGTACGGGAGGGCCTCCGCGGCGGCGGCCACCACGACGTGGTGCAGGCGCGGGTCGGCCGCGATGGCCCTGGCCCGTTCCAGTTCGGCCTCGCGCCCCTGCGGGGTGGCCAGGTCGTTGAAGGTGACGGCCAGCAGCCGCGCCCCGGCGGGGCTCAGCAGGGTGCCGGGTGCCCCCGGCAGACCGGCTGCCAGCAGCGCCAGCGTCGCGGAGGCGCTGCCGCCGGAGAGGTCGGCGCCCACCCCGGGGGCCGGGGCGCCACGGGCGGCGCGCCGGTCGGCGGGGCCCATTCCGGGCACGGGGCCGGGATCGTACGGTGGCAGCGTGTCGGGAGCATGCCGCGGAGCCGTGAGCCGGGCGCGCACCGCGTCCACCAACGCTTCCCGTACGCCCTCCACCGCGCGCTCGGCATCGGCCTCGGGGGCGGCCACGGCGAGCGAGGCGACCTGCTCGTAGCCGGTGATCTCGCGGGAGCCCTCGCGCAGGATGAGCGCGTGCCCGGGCGGGATGCGCCGGACCCCGGCGTACGGTGTGCCGTCGCCCAGTGCCTCGGGACTGTCGGGGCAGGCCAGCAGGGCGGCGAGATGGCCGATGTCGAGCTGGGCCTCGATGAGGTCGGCGAGCGGGAGGGCGGCGGTGGCGTAGGCCGTGCCGCTCGCCCAGGGGGTGTAGAAGACGGGCCGGGCGCCCGCGAGGTCGCCGAGGACGGTGATGCGGCGGCCGGCCTGGACGACGGCGGTGTAGCTGCCGGACCACTGGGTGAGGTGGCGCAGGGCGCCACCGCGGGCGGCGTAGAGGGCGCGGCGCAGTTCGGCGTCGGTCGCGCCGCAGCAGCCGAGGACGGCGAGCCTGGTGAAGGGGTCCGCCGGGTCGGCGGTGAGCGTGCGGATCTCGTCGGGGCGCCAGTCGCCGACGGCCCACAGGGGGTCTGGGTCTCCCCAGAGCAGCTGTGCGCCGACGGGGTGGACGGTGCGTTCCGCGTCCGCTCCCGGGTCGTCCGGATGGGCGGCGTCCGCGAGGCCGCCGCGCAGGGGCGCACCGCCGTCGCCGTAGCCGCCCTGGCCGTATCCGCCCTGGCCGGAGGCATGGCCGGAGCCCTGGCCGGAGACCCTTCCGGCCGTGCCGAAGCTCGCGGCGATACTGCTCCAACCCACCAACCAGCGCACCGCCGCCTCCCCAGCCCGTGGGCACATGACCGGGGCACAGGCAGCACGGACAGCGCTGAGGGCGCGGCCGCGGGACCCCGGGTGGCTCGGGGTCCATGCTGCCACGGGACAGGCGTGCGAGAGTGGTTAAAGGGGGCGCACACGCAAACGAACACGCCCCGGCAACTCGGTATTTGGCGTTCCGTTCCCACCGCCCCATAGGTCGCTTTCAGCCATTCTTCGGCTGCCTGAAGGGCCGTCACGGGCGGTCGGCGCCCGGCCGCGGGGGCGCGGTCCGGGGGGCGCGTTCCACCCCCCGGACCGTTCCGCCACCCGCGGGGATTGAGGCAGCGGCATCCCCCGACCCGCCCGGTCAGGCGGCGGGCCGACCCACGCACCGCACATCGAATCGCCGGGTCCGGGGACCGGCCAGAGCGCACGGGCGGGCGCACGGCCACACGGGCGGAGCACGCGATGACACGTGCGCCCCGGCGCCGGGTCCGGGGCGGACTGTGCAAACGGACAACAATCCCGCCATACGGAAGTAAGGGCCTTAACGCTTGGGAGGCGGGGAACTACGCTGGGTTTACGAAATGCCGGGCGCCTATGCCCCGGCGGCGTCTGCGTTCCGCGTGTGACGAGGGGTGGCGCATGTCCAGGGAGCTCCGCGAGCCCAATGAGAAGCTCGGCGCCGTCCTCGCCCTCGCGGGCATCAGCAACGCCGGGCTGGCCCGGCGGGTCAACGACCTCGGCGCGCAGCGCGGCCTGACGCTCCGGTACGACAAGACGTCGGTGGCCCGGTGGGTGTCGAAGGGGATGGTGCCCCAGGGCGCCGCCCCGCATCTGATCGCCGCGGCCATCGGCGCGAAGCTGGGGCGGCCGGTGCCGCTGCACGAGATCGGGCTGGCGGACGCCGATCCCGCGCCCGAGGTCGGGCTGGCCTTCCCGCGCGACGTGGGCGCGGCGGTGCGCTCGGCCACCGACCTCTACCGGCTCGACCTCGCCGGGCGGCGCGGCGGCGGCGGGATCTGGCAGTCGCTGGCGGGCTCGTTCTCCGTGGCGGCGTACGCGACGCCGGCCTCGCGCTGGCTGATATCTCCCGCCGACAGCTCGGTGGCGCGGGAGCCGGCGGGCAGCCGGGCTCCGCACCTCACGGCCGGCGCCCCGGCGACCGGAACCCCGGCCACCGGCAGCGAGACCAGCGGCAGCGCGGCGCCGGACCACGCGGCACCAGGCAGCGCGGCACCCGACAATGCGACGGCCGACAACGCGACGGCCGACAACGCGACGGCCGACGACCCGCCGGCCGGTACCTCCGCGGCGCTCGACCCCGCGGCGCGGCACTCCATGGTCCAGAGCCCCGTATCAGCGCCCCCCTCGGCTCACGACGCGCCGGCGCGCGAGGCGACGGCGGCATCAGGTCCCCGGTCCTCCCCGGACGGCCGCACGACCGGCCCGATGACAGGTCTGGCAGGACCGATGGCAGGCTCGGCGACAGGCCCGCCGTCCACCGTTGTGCCCGCCCAGCCCAGCCCCGAAACGCCGCGCGACCACGGCCAGCGCGTGGGCCACAGCGATGTGTCCAAGCTGCGCGAGGCCGCGGAGGACGCGCGCCGCTGGGACTCCAAGTACGGCGGCGGGGACTGGCGTTCGTCGATGGTGCCCGAGTGCCTGCGGGTGGACGCGGCGCCGCTGCTGCTCGGCTCGTACACCGACGAGGTGGGCCGCGCGCTGTTCGGCGCGACCGCCGAACTGACCCGGCTGGCCGGGTGGATGGCCTTCGACACCGGCCAGCAGGAAGCGGCCCAGCGCTACTACATCCAGGCGCTGCGGCTCGCCCGCGCGGCCGCGGACGTACCGCTCGGCGGCTACGTGCTGGCCTCGATGTCCCTGCAGGCGACCTACCGGGACTTCCCCGACGAGGGGGTGGACCTCGCGCAGGCCGCCGTCGAGCGCAACCGCGGCCTGGCCACCGCCCGCACCATGAGCTTCTTCCGGCTGGTCGAGGCGCGGGCGCATGCGAAGGCCGGCGATTCGACGGCCGCCGGGGCGGCGCTGCGGGCCGCGGAGGGCTGGCTGGAGCGGTCCCGGGAGGGCGATCCGGATCCGACATGGCTGGGTTTCTACTCGTACGACCGTTTCGCGGCAGATGCTGCAGAATGCTACCGGGATCTGAAATTGCCCCGACAGGTAAGGCGGTTCACCGAGCAGGCCCTGTCGCGCCCCACCGAGGAGTACGTACGGTCGCACGGGCTGCGGCTGGTGGTGAGCGCGGTCGCCGAGCTGGAGTCGGGCAATCTCGACGCGGCGTGCGCGGCGGGCACCCGGGCGGTTGAGGTGGCGGGGAGGATCTCCTCGGCACGGACGACCGAATACGTACGGGACCTGCTGCACCGCCTGGAACCGTACGGGGACGAGCCGCGTGTGGCGGAGCTGCGGGAGCGGGCCCGGCCGCTGCTGGTGGCGCCGGCGTAGGACCTGTCTTCCGGGGGCCGCGTGGCGGCGTTGTCGGTGCCGGGGTGCAGTATGCAGGGGTGGGAGGTGTCAGCGTGGGTGGCGGCGTGGACTGCGATGTGCTGGTGATCGGCGGCGGAATCGTCGGCCTGTCGACGGCGCATGCATTGTCGCGCCTGGCTCCGGGGACCAGGGTCGTGGTCCTGGAGAAGGAGTCGGGGCCGGCCCGGCACCAGACGGGCCGCAACAGCGGGGTGATCCACAGCGGGATCTACTACCGCCCGGGTTCCCTGAAGGCGCGCTTCGCGGTGAGCGGGGCCGCCGAGATGGTCAAGTTCTGCGCGGAGCACGGGATCGCGCACGAGGTGACGGGCAAGCTCATCGTCGCCACGGAGCGGGAGGAGCTGCCGCGGCTGCACGCGCTGGTCCAGCGCGGCCGGGAGAACGGCATTCCGGTGCGCGAGCTCGGCCCGGCGCAGATCACGGAGTACGAGCCGGAGGTGCGGGGGCTGGCGGCGATCCATGTCGGCAGCACCGGGATCGTCGACTACGGCCGGGTGAGCGCCCAGCTCGCGGAGTCCTCCGGCGCGGAGATCGTCTACGGCGGCGCCGTGGACCTGATCTCGCGGCGCCCCTCGGCCGTGGCGGTCCGCACGACGTCCGGCCTGGTGGTCAGGGCGCGGGTGCTGGTGAACTGCGCGGGCCTCCAGTGCGACCGGATCGCCCGTCTCGCCGGGGACGACCCGGGCATGCGGATCATCCCCTTCCGCGGCGAGTACTACGACCTGGCGCGGCCGGACCTGGTCCGGGGCCTGGTGTACCCGGTGCCCGACCCGGCTTTCCCCTTCCTCGGGGTGCACCTGACCCGGGGCATCGGCGGCGGCGTCCACGTCGGCCCCAATGCCGTGCCCGCGCTGGCCCGCGAGGGATACGCCTGGTCGACGGTGCGGCCCCGGGACCTCGCGGACGAGCTCGCCTGGCCGGGATCCTGGCGGATGGCCGCACGCCACTGGCGGTACGGGACGGGCGAGATCCACCGCTCGCTGTCGAAGCAGGCCTTCACCCGGGCGGTACGGCGCCTGCTGCCAGCCGTCACCGCCGCCGACCTGCGGCCCGCCGCGGCCGGGGTCCGCGCCCAGGCCGTGCTGCGCGACGGCACCCTGGTGGACGACTTCCTGATCCGCGACGCCCCGCGTACGGTCCATGTCCTCAACGCCCCCTCGCCCGCGGCCACCGCTTCGCTCCCGATCGGCCGCGAGATCGCCTCCCGGGCCCTGCGGACCCTCGGCTCGGCCTGAGCGGTCCCGAAGCCCGGGCGACGGCCGCGAACGTCCCGCTGCGCGGAGCCTTCTCCCCGCCCCGCCCTTTCACCATCCCCCGGACTCCGTCCGGGGGGACCCCCAGCCGACCGGCCGGAGCCCCAGGTCGGGCGGCCGCGCTGACCCCCGTCGTAGAATCACGGCATTGTGTCTGAGTCCCTGAATCCCCAGTCGCCCCGCCTCCCGGACGCCGCGCCGGAGACGAACTCGTACGTGCCGCCCAAGTGGCGCACCGAGCCCCGCTTCCCCGACGGGCCCGCGCCGGACCCGGCCGGCTCGCACCACGAGCGGCGGATCCGGAGCTTCCAGCCCCGGCGCAGCCGGGTCACCACCGGGCAGGGTGAGGCCCTGAAGCGCCTGTGGGGCACCTGGGGCCTGGACATCGACGGCCACCGGGTCCTCGACCTCGAGGAGCTCTTCGGCGGCCTCCCGGTCGTCCTGGAGATCGGCTTCGGCATGGGCGAGGCCACGGCCCAGATGGCAGCCGACGACCCCGGCACCGGGATCCTCGCCGCCGACGTGCACACCCCCGGGCAGGGCAACCTGCTCGCCCTCGCCGAGCGCGGCGGGATGACCAACGTCCGGGTGGCCAACGGCGACGCCATCATCCTGCTCCGCGAGATGCTGCCGCCCGACTCGCTGGCCGGTATCCGCGTGTACTTCCCGGACCCGTGGCCCAAGGCCCGCCACCACAAGCGCCGGCTGATCCAGCCCGACTTCCTCACGCTGGCCGCCACCCGCCTGGCGCCCGGGGCGGTACTGCACTGCGCGACCGACTGGGAGCCGTACGCCGAGCAGATGCTCGAAGTGCTCACCGCGCACCCGGACTTCGAGAACACGCAGCCCGACGGCGGCTTCTCCCCGCGCCCCGGCTTCCGGCCGCTGACCCGCTTCGAGGGCCAGGGGCTCGACAAGGGCCACCTCGTACACGACTTGCTCTTCCGTCGCACGGAGAACTGACAAGGTCACCGCGCGTGTCAGACCGGCTCGCTAGGGTCATGGTGTGTACCGAGCGCTCCACCTCGTGCTCCCACGTCCGTCCGGCACGGTCCGCACGTGCGTGCTCCTCGCCCTGCTCGCCGCGACCGGGGTCACCATCCTCGAACTCGTGCGGGAACAGACCGGCACCTCCGGCTTCTTCGTCGGTCTCGGTCTGGCCCTGCTGCCGGTGGCGCCGCTCATGGCGGCCTTCCGGTGGCTGGGCCGGGCCGCACCCGTGCCCTGGTCGCAGCTGCTGTTCTGCTTCGGCTGGGGTGCCTGCACCGCGGCACTGATCGCGATACTGGCCAACAACTTCGCCACCCAGTGGATAGCCGCGACCACCACCGACGCCTCCGCCGCCGATCACCTCGGCTCGGTGGCCATCGCCCCGGTGGTGGAGGAGAGCGCCAAGGCGGCCGCCCTGCTGCTGGTGTTCGTGTTCCGCAGACGTCACTTCACCGGCCCCGCCGACGGGTTCGTGGTGGCCGGCTTCACCGCCACCGGCTTCGCCTTCACCGAGAACATCCTCTACCTCGGCAACGCCTTCGTGGAGGACCTGGCCGACCGCAGCGGCGCGCTGGAATCGGTGACGGCGGCGACCTTCTTCGTGCGGATAGTGCTGTCGCCGTTCGCGCACCCGCTGTTCACCGTGCTCACCGGGCTGGGCTTCGGCGTGGCCGCCGTCAGCGCCCGCCGCTCGCGCAGGATCTGGCCGCCGCTGCTCGGCCTGGCGCTGGCCATGGGCATGCACGCGCTGTGGAACGGTTCCTCGCAGTTCGGGGAGCACGGGTTCTACGTGGTCTACAGCTGCGTGATGGTCCCGGTGTTCGGGCTGCTGGTGTGGCTGGCGGTGCGGATAAGGCGCAACCGGTTGCGGGCCGTCGAGGGTGAGCTCGCGCTGTACGCGGCCGCGGGCTGGCTCGGTCCGGCCGAGGTCCCGGCCCTGGCTTCGATGCCGGCCCGGTCACTGGCCCGCTCCCTGGCCCGGCGCAGCGGGGGCCGGGCGGCCGGACGCACGGTCGCCCGCTACGAGGCGGACGCGGCGGCCCTGGCCCTGCTGCGGAACCGGGCGCGGCGCGGCGGCCCCGTACGGGAGCGGGATTTCGCGGGCCGGGAGCGGGAGCTGCTGCACCGGCTCTGGCAGTCCCGGGCGACGGCGGGTCCCGCGCTGGCCCGGGCGGCGGTGATCGAGGAGCTGGTTCCGCCGTGGTTCGACCCTCTGGCCCCGGGGGCCGCGCGGGCGGATGTACCCGGGCCGCGGCGGACGGACCTCGACCGCGGCGCGCCGGACCCGGCCCGGGGAACGAAGCCAGGAACGAACCCGGGGACGGCCCAGGGGATGTGCCCGGGAACGAACCCGGACCCGGGGCTCAGACGTTCAGGCCCTTGGAGTTCAGCCACGCCAGCGGGTCCTGTGTCGATCCGCCCTTGCGTACTTCCAGGTGGAGATGAGGTCCGGTGACGTTGCCGGTGGCGCCGACGCGGCCGATGGTCTCGCCGGCGCCGACCGCGCCGGAGGTCACCGACATCGAGGAGAGGTGGCAGTACCAGATCTCCGTGCCGTCCGGGAGTTCCAGCACGATCCGGTAGCCGTACGCGCCGGACCAGCCGGCCGAGGTGATCTTTCCGGCGGCCACGGCCTTGACCGGGGTCCCCGTCGGGGCCGCGAAGTCGAGGCCGGTGTGGTGGCCGGAGGACCACATGGAGCCGGAGTCCCCGTAGTGGGAGGTGAGGGTGTAGGCGGAGGTGGGCAGGGAGTAGCTGCCGGACGGCTTGGCGAGGCGCTCCTGCTCGGCCTTGGCCGCCGCCTCCTCCGCGGCCCTCGCCTCGGCCTCTTCCCTGGCCTTGGCCTCGGCCTGCGTCTTCGCTTCCTCGGCGGCCGTGCGGGCCGCCTCCAGCTTCTCCTTGGCCTCCTGGGCGGCGGCCTGCTGCGCGGCCTGTTCGGCCTCCGCCCGGGCCTTGGCCTCAGCGGCGTCCTGCTGGGCCTCGGCCTGCTGGAGGATGCGGTTGCGCAACGCCTCGCCTGCGTCCGCGCCCTGGGCGGACTGCTGCGCGATGATCCCCGTCCGCTCGCCCGTCGAGGCCGCCGGTCCGGAACCGCCCTCCTCCTGCGGGGCCTTGTTCCCGGTCATCAGGTCGGGCAGGGCCGGCAGGGATATCGCGACCTGGGGCCGGTCCTGCGCCGTGGCGATACCGCCGGCTCCGACCGCCGCGATGACACCGACGCCGAGCACGGTGGAGCTGCGGGCAAGTCCCCCGCGCTGCTTGGCGACGCGGTGCTTGCCGCGGACCGGCCGCACCGAATCCTCGGTGGGGTTCCACTCGCCCCAGGCACCCGCGGTGGGCGGCTCCTGGATCTCGATGCCTTCAGGGGCAGGCAAGTTGGAGGCCACCGGGGCACACTCCTCATCCACGCGCAGGACGCGCGCGCGCACGGTGCCGTCTCTTGCGACGGCTGGGACGACCGCGCTGCGTTATCGAAAGGTAATAGACGTAGGGGAGTGATTCCAAGCTCATCCGCTTGATCGTTCCCACCAATCAGCCACGCACCGACCGGCTTTGGCCATTCCTTTTCACTGTGAAACAGCCTCAACCAGGGCAAAAATCAAGCGACTCACCCACCTCTTCAGCCACAGGCCAGAAATGACGGCTCGTCAACAACCTCGCAGAGAGCACCCTTTCAGTCACACATCGTCACATCATGTCGCGCGGGGCACCACCGGCACGGTCCGGCGCCGTTCCGGCTCCCGCTCCCCCGGACGGCCCACCGCGAGCAGCGCCATATCGTCCGTCGCCCCGCCGCCCGTATGCCGGCGCACATCGCTGCTGAGCGCGCTGAGCAGCGCCTGCGGCCCGGGGAAGATCCGCCCCCGCAGCCGGGCCGCCGGATCGTAGAACTCCCCCGCCCCGTCACGGGCCTCGGTCAGCCCGTCCGTGTAGAGCAGCAGGGTGGTCCCCGCCGGGAAGGCCCACTCCTGCACCAGGTCCGGCCAGCCGCCCAGCTCCCCCATGCCGAGCGGCAGGGCCGGCTCCGCCGGGGCGAGGACCGCCAGCTCACCGTTCTCGTGCAGCAGCAGGGGCTCGGGATGGCCCCGGTTGAGCAGCCGCAGCACTCCCACGCCCGGCGGGATCTCCCCGAGCACGCACGTCGTGAACCCCTCCACCACGTCCAGGCTGTCGCGCCGGGTGCCCTCGCGGGCCAGCGCCCGCTCCAGCCGCTGCGCCAGTGCCTCCAGCGTGGGCTCGGTCTCCGCCGCCTCCCGGAACGCGCCGAGGACCACCGCGACGGCCTCCACCGCCCCCAGCCCCTTGCCCCGTACGTCGCCCACCGCCAGCCGCACTCCGTACGGGGTCTCCTGGACCGCGTACAGGTCGCCGCCGATGAAGGCGTCGGCCTGCGCGGCCTCGTACCAGGCGGACACGTGCAGCCCCCCGATGCGTTCGGCGGGCTTCGGCAGCACCGCCCGCTGCGCGGCCTCGGCGATCCCGCGCGCCGAGGCGAGCCGTTCGCCGCTGCGCCGCACCATGCGGTTGATCAGGAGCGCGAGCCCGGCGACGGTCAGTACGGTCACCAGCTCGGTCAGCGCCTCGACCTTCCAGCTGGTGCCGTTGAGGATGTGCAGCACGAACACCGCGAACACGGCCAGGCCGCCGGTCAGGGCCGTGGCCCAGAGGGTGAACAGCGGGGCGGCGATCAGCGGGGCCGCCGTGAAGAACGGGGACCCCGTGAAACTGGGCGGGGTCAGCACGTCGAAGACCATCCCGAGGGCGATCAGCGCACCCGGCAGCACCCGGACCACGCGACGGGTCACACCGCTCCCGCCCCCACCCGCGTGCCCACCGCCGTTGCCCTGCCGGCCCAGCCCCACCACGCTGCTCTCCTGCCGCCCGGTCCGCCGCACGGGTCCGGTCCCGCCGCCTCCTCGCCCCTCAAGGCTGGTGGCAGGGGCATCCACAGGCGACCTGACGGCGGCCGGACGGATGACGAGGCGTGAGAAAGCGTGAGAAGAGCGCCCGGTGGAGCCGGAACACGACGAAGGCCCGGTTCCTCTGGAGGAACCGGGCCTTCGTACTGAGTAGCGGGGGCAGGATTTGAACCTACGACCTCTGGGTTATGAGCCCAGCGAGCTACCGAGCTGCTCCACCCCGCGTCGGTAAACACAACTCTACGCCATCCGGGCGGAGCCCTTCGCCAATTAACCGCCGCACCGCCCCCAGAACCACATCACCGCAGGTCAAGTCCCCAAAACCGGACCGGAAACGGCCGCATGCCGGCCTCCGCGAACGAGGATCATCCCTGCTGCGCGGCATCCCGGCGGCGGGTCAGCACGTGCGTGGTGCTCCCGTCGTCCTCCAGCAGATCCCGTACGCGGGTGAAGCCGATGCGCTCCAGCAGGACCAGGGAGGCCGTGTTGGCGTCGGCCACAGTGGCGTGCACCTCGGTGAGGCCGAGGGGGCCGAAGCCGTACGCGACGATCGCCTCGGCGATCTCGGTGCCGAGACCCGCTCCCCAGGCCTCGGGGGCCAGGGCGTAGATGATCTCGTGGCCGCCGGCCTCGTCGGTCCGCTTGATCTCGGCGTGCCCGACCAGCCGACCGTCCCGGCGCACGGCCCACACGTCGAAGAGGTTCTCGGCGTAGACCTTCGTGAAGACCCGTCCGAAGAGCGCCCGGTCCTCGGCCTCGGAGACGGGACCGTCGCCCATCCACCGGGACACCCTGGTGTCCTGGAAGAGTGCGACGAAACCTTCCTCGTCCTCGGGGGTGTACGGGTCGAGGAGCAGGCGTCCGGTATGCAGAACAGGCGTCATGGTCGGCGACGCTACCCTCACCGACCTGCGGGGTCACCGGATTTACCGGTACGGCGAAGCGCCCCACCCGAAGGAATCGGATGGGGCGCTCCCGTACAGGTCGGAGGATGTCTCCCCGTCCCTGCGAGCGGTAGGCCATGTCGGACTCGAACCGACAACCAACGGATTAAAAGTCCGCTGCTCTGCCAATTGAGCTAATGGCCCTCCAGGTGCTCACCCCAGAGCATAGCCGGACCGCGCCGGTCAGCCGATCGGGTATCCGCCGACCGGCCTGTCGCCGCCGGTCCGGCGGCGCTCCGCAGGGCCTGGGACCTGCCCCCGAAGGGGTGTTACGCGTCATCAGTTCCCCGGAGCGAGGAAAGGGCCCGTACGGCACCTGGGTGTCGTACGGGCCCTTCCTCAGGGGTTCAGCTCAGCTGCGATCAGCCGTTGCGCTTCCAGCGCGGCTTGTCGTCGCGGCGGCCGCCGAAGCCGCCGGTGGAACCGGAGCCGGAGCCGGACGGACGGTGGTCGTCGCGGCGGCCGTACGGGCGGTCGCCGCCACCGGAGCGGAAGCCGCCGGCCGGACGGTCGTCACGACGGTCGCGGTTGAACGGGCGGTCGCCGCCACCGGAGCGGAAGCCGCCGGAGGGACGGTCGTCACGGTTGTACGTGCCGTTGCCCGTGGCCGGACGGTCGCCACCGGAGCGGAAGCCACCCGAGGGACGGTCGTCGCGGCGGAAGCCACCACGGTCGCCACCACGGTCATCGCGGTTGAAGCCACCGGAGGGACGGTCGTCACGACGGAAGCCACCACCGGCCGGACGGTCACCACCGGAGCGGAAGCCACCCGAGGGACGGTCGTCGCGGCGGAAGCCACCACGGTCGCCACCACGGTCATCGCGGTTGAAGCCACCGGAGGGACGGTCGTCACGACGGAAGCCACCACCGGCCGGACGGTCACCACCGGAGCGGAAGCCACCCGAGGGACGGTCGTCGCGGCGGAAGCCACCACGGTCGCCACCACGGTCGTCACGGTTGAAGCCACCCGACGGACGGCCACCGCGGTCACCGCGGTCGTCACGGCGGAAGCCGCCGCGGTCGCCACCGCGGTCGCCGCCACGGTTGTCGCGACGCTCGAAGTTGCCACGGTCGTCACGCTGGGCGCGCTGCTCCTCGCGGCGCTCCTGCGCGGCCAGCTCGGCGGCAGCGGCGGCGGCAGCAGCCGCGACCTCGGCCTCGGCGGCCTCGGCCACCTCGGCGACAGCGGCCTCCGGGTCCTCGCCGCGCTCACGGGCGGAGCGGGCGACCAGGCGGTCGGCCTCCTCGCGCAGCTCCACGGCACGGCGCGACAGGCGCTCGAGCTGCTTGGTGAGCTCGGCGACCTCGCGCTCGGCCTGCTTGGCGGCGTTGTTCGCGGAGTCGGCCTGGACCTCGGTCAGCGAACGGGCACCGGTGATCTCGGCGACCTCCGGCTCGAAGGCGCCGGCGCCCTGGACGATGTGACGCGAGGCGTCGACGCCCGCGTCCTCCATCAGGCGGAAGATCTGGCGACGCTGGTGCGGCAGCGCGAGGGAGACCACGACACCGGACTTGCCGGCGCGGGCGGTACGGCCCGAGCGGTGCAGGTAGTCCTTGTGGTCGCCGGCCGGGTCCACGTTCAGGACCAGGTCGATGCCGTCGACGTGGATACCGCGGGCGGCGACGTCGGTGGCGACGAGCGCGTTGACGTAGCCGTCCTTGAAGTCGGCGAGGACGCGGGTACGGGCACCCTGCGTCATGCCGCCGTGCAGCGCGTCGGCCTTCACGCCGGCCTCGACGAGCTGCTCGGCGATGCGGTCGGCGCCCAGCTGGGTGCGGACGAAGATGATGGTGCGGCCCTTGCGGGCGGCGATGGCGGCCGTGACCGGCGCCTTGTCCTTCGGCTTCACGACGAGGACGTGGTGCGTCATGGTCGTGACGTTGCCCTGCGCGCTGTCGACCTCGTGCGTGACGGGGTTGGACAGGTAGCGCTTGACCAGGGTGCCGATCTCGTTCTCCATGGTGGCGGAGAAGAGCATGCGCTGGCCGCCGCCGGGGATCTGGTCGAGCAGCTCGGTGACCTCGGGCAGGAAGCCCAGGTCGGCCATCTGGTCGGCCTCGTCGAGAACCGCGACCTGGACGTTCTCCAGGGAGCAGGCGCCACGGTTGATGATGTCGCGCAGACGGCCGGGGGTGGCGACGAGGACGTCGACACCGCGCTCCAGAGCGTAGATCTGGTTGCTCATGGAGGTACCGCCGCAGACGACCTTCATCTTCAGGCCGAGCACGTCGCCGTAGGGCTGGAGCGCGTCCGCGACCTGCATCGCGAGCTCACGGGTCGGCGTGAGGATGATCGCGCGGGGCTTCTTCTTCTCGGTGTGACCGCCGGCCAGGGAGGCCAGGGTCGGCAGACCGAAGGAGAGGGTCTTGCCGGAGCCGGTACGGCCACGGCCGAGGATGTCCTTGCCGGCCAGGGCGTCCGGGATGGTCGCGGCCTGGATCGGGAAGGGGGCGGTGACGCCGTTCTGGGCGAGCTTGCGCACGATGCCCTCGGGCAGACCGAGGTCGCCGAAGGTGATCGAGGGCTCGGCGTCGGCGTCAGCGTCCGCGTCGTCGTCGAAGTCGGTGGTCGAGTCCTCGAAGGACCCGTCGGTGTTCACGTCGGCCTCAAGAGCCTCGATGATCTCGTCCGCCTCGGCGGCCTCGATCGCCTCGGTGACCACAAGGGCCTCGGCGTCGATCATCTCGTTGGAGTCGTTCTCGGGCATGACGGAACGGTCAGAGCTGGAAATGGACATGCGAAATGCGAAACCTTCCGGAGTCTCGGCACGCGCCCAAACTCCGTGAATCGCAAATCGACCGCCTCAATGCGGTCAGCCACGGCTAGGGAGAGTACGCGCCACACGGCGCTCTTCGGATTCGGCGCCGGGCAATGGGATCAAACGATCTATAACCATACGCACCCTCCCCGGGGTCTGGCAAGTCGCTCCCGCAGAAACCCCTCTGACCTGCGAAGACGCTCGGGCGCCGGTACCGGACCGGGTCCTTACGGACCCGGCCGGGTGCCCGCCGGGCCTACAACTCGGGAGCCGGCTGGGTGGTCGGCTCCGGCTGCGGACTCGGCGGCTGCGGAGTGGGTTCCGTCACAGGGGGAGTCGTGGCCGGCGGCGCCGGGGTCGGGCTCGCCGACTGCTGCCCGCCGGCCGAACCGCCCGGGCCGCCGGAGCCGCCGCCCGACCCGCCCGTCGTGGGTTCCTGCGGCCCCTGCCCGCCCGCGCCGCCGCCCGGTCCCGCCGACGGTGCGGGCACCCCCGGCCGGCCGCTCGGCGCGCCCGGGCTCGGCGAAGCCCCGGTCGCACCGGAGGCCTTGCCGTCCTCCTTGGGCCTGCCGCCCTGGCTCCCCGTACCGTCCTTCACGCCGTGCCCGTTGCCGCGGACCCCGGAGCCCCGCCCCGAGGCGGTCCCCGCGACCGCCTCGGCGCCGCCGTGGCGGTCCCCCGAAGCTGAGGGCCCGGGCTTGGCCGCGTTCTCGCCGACACTCATGCAGCCGGCCGTCGCCGCGACCGCGAGCGCGGTGACGGCCAGTCGGAGGGAAGCGGACAACTGGCGCACGGGGGCACCTCCGGAGCCTGAGGGTGAACTTTCCGCATGAGCGGGTCAATGTGCCCAACTCCCTTTGACCCGCAAGGGACACGCCCTCGGGCGAACACCGGGACGAGACCCGGGCCGGACCCTCAGCCGAAGAGCCGCAGCGCCACCTGCGACCCGAGGCGCACCGCGCCCAGCCCGACCAGCACCGACACCACCACGTTCGCCACGGCCAGGAACCCCCGGCCGCGCTCGGCCAGCCGCAGCGTCTCGTACGAGAACGTCGAGTACGTACTGAGCGCCCCGCACAGCCCGGCCCCGAGCAGCAACTGCAGCCGCGAGGAGGCGGACCCCGCCAGCGCCGCCCCGGCCAGCGCCCCGAGCACCAGACAGGCGGCCGCGTTGACCACGAAGGTGCCCCAGGGGAAGACGGACTCGTGCCGCGCCTGCACCGCGCGGTCCAGCAGGTAGCGCAGCGGCGCGCCGACGGCCGCGCCCGCCACCACGAGCAGCCAGTTCACCGCGGCACGCGCCCGGGTCCGCGGCCGCGGACCGCGCGCCGGGTCGCCGCGGCCGCCGCCCACACCGCGCCGAGCGCCGCCGGCACCGTGAGCCCGCCGTAGGCCAGGGCGCGTCCCGTCTCCCCCTCGTCCAGGAGCCGCGAGAAGTCCACCGCGTAGGTGGAGAAGGTGGTGAAACCGCCGAGCACGCCGACCCCCGCGAAGGGCCTCAGCAGCGGGTGCGGGGACGTCCGGCCGCCCTCGCTGATCAGCACCATGAGTACGCCGATCAGCGCACTGCCGGAGGTGTTGATCCACAGGGTCGCCCACGGGAAGGCCCCGGGCCCGGCCGGCCACAGCAGGGAGATCCCGTACCGCGCCGCGCCCCCGACCGCGCCGCCCACCGCCACCGCCGCGAGCACCCGGCCCTGCGGCTCGGCGCGCTGCGCGGGTACGTGCAGGTCGATGTCCGGATCGATCGCCTCCGCCGGCCGCGCCGCATGCGCCGCCCCGTCACCGGGAGCCGGGACCGGCCGGGTCACCCGTACCCCAGCGCGTGCAGCCGGTCGTCGTCGATCCCGAAGTGGTGGGCGATCTCGTGCACCACGGTGACCTCCGTCTCCGCGACCACGCTCTCCCGGTCCTCGCACATGCGCAACGTGGGATTGCGGTAGATCGTGATCCGGTCCGGCAGCACCCCGGCGTACCACTCGCCGCGGTCCGTCAGCGGAGTTCCCTCGTACAGACCGAGCAGCTCGGGGTCTTCGGCGGGCGGTTCGTCCTCGACGAACACCGCCACGTTGTCCATCAGCCGCGTCAGCTCCGGCGGGATCCGGTCCAGGGCCTCTGCGACGAGCTCTTCGAACTCCTCGCGCGTCATCTCCAGCACCCGGCCATTGTCGCTCCGGGGGAAACCGTTTTGGCGATAGCTCCCCGGATCCCATATGCTTCTCACGTCCCCGACGCGCTGAGAAGTGCCCGGCGGGCCTTTAGCCCTCATCGTCTAGTGGCCCAGGACGCCGCCCTTTCAAGGCGGTAGCACGGGTTCGAATCCCGTTGGGGGTACGCATTACCGTGTGCAAGACTTGTTCTCGCACACTGCAAGGTCCTGTGGAGCAGTTGGTTAGCTCGCCACCCTGTCAAGGTGGAGGTCGCGGGTTCAAGTCCCGTCAGGATCGCTGAAACCGGAAACGGTTTCGTGGCTGGGTAGCTCAGTTGGTACGAGCGATCGCCTGAAAAGCGATAGGTCGCCGGTTCGACCCCGGCCCCAGCCACCATCAAGAAGGCCCCGTCCATCGGACGGGGCCTTCTGTGGTTACTCCCCTTCGGCCTCGGCCGCCGCCGCGCGCTCCCTGCGGCGCCACTGCACGACGCCGACGGCCGCCGCCCCGGCGGCCACCAGCCCGAGCAGCACCCCGTCCGGGACCGCGTCCGCCAGCGAGCGGACCCGCTGCTCCACGGCGAACGAGTCGTCCACGTCCAGCAGCCCCGGCAGCGCGCTCGCCCCGTCGTAGGCGAGGAACAGCGCGCCCAGGGTGATGAAGAACAGCCCGGACAGCAGCGAGGTGGTGTGCAGCTCGAAGCGGCCGACGCGCAGGGCCCGCCCGCGCAGCCAGCGCCGCCCGCCCAGGTCGAACCGCTCCCACAGCAGTGCAAGGACGAACAGCGGTACGGCCATCCCCAGGGCGTAGACCGCGAGCAGCAGGCCGCCGTAGACGGGGCTGCCGCTGACCGCCGCGACCGTCAGGACGCTGCCCAGGATGGGGCCGGCGCAGAACCCGGCCAGCCCGTAGACCGCGCCGAGCGCGTACACCGACAGGGCGGTGGTCGGCCGGATCCGGCCCGACAGCTCCGAGATCCGCTTCGGGGCGAAGCCGAGGCCCAGGATCTGCGCGAGGCCCAGCGCGATGATCAGCCAGCCGCCGGCCAGCACGAGCTGGTCGCGGTTGCTGTGGAAGAACCGCCCGGCGTACGAGCCGGCCGCCCCGAGCGGTACGAGGGTGCTCGCGAGGCCCGCGTAGAAGATCCCGGTGCGCGCCAGGAGCCGCGAGGTGGAGTCGATGGAGTACGCGAAGAAGGCCGGCAGCAGCAGGGCGCTGCAGGGGCTGAGCAGCGCGAGGAGGCCGCCCAGCAGGGCGGCCAGGTATCCGATGCCGGTCACTGCTTCGCGGCCTCGGCCTTCGCCTTGGCGATGGCGGCCGTGAAGGTGTCGAGCGGCTGGGCGCCGGCGATGGGCCTGCCGTTCAGCAGGAAGGAGGGGGTGGAGGTGACGCCGATGCGGTAGCCCTCCTCCTGGTCCTTCTTCAGGGCCGCCACGGCCTGCTCGCCGGCCAGATCCGCCTTGAAGCGCTCCAGGTCCGCCACCCCGGCCTCCCGGGCCAGCTCCACGAGCCGGGGCTCGGCGAAGCCCTTGTCCTTCGAGCCCGCGGCGTAGGCGGCGGCGTGGAAGGCGTCGAAGCGGTCCTGCTGCCCGGCCGCCCAGGCGGCCTTGGCGGCCGCCTCGGACTCGGCGCCGAAGATCGGGAAGTTGCGCCACTCGATGCGCAGGGTTCCGTCCTCCACGAACTTCTTCATCAGTTCGGGCTCGGTGTCCCGGGCGAACTTGCCGCAGTAGCCGCACTTGAAGTCGGAGTACTCGATGAGCACGACGGGCGCGTCGGCGCGGCCGACGGCGAGCTTGTCGCCGGACTCGCGGCGGGCCAGCGCCTTGAGCCCGGCGGCGGGGTCGGACCGGGGCGCGGTGACGGAGGCGGAACCGGCCGAGCCGGTCTCGGCGGGGGCGGTGGCCCGCCAGGAGACGAGGCCGAGGGTGATCGCGGCGAGGGCCACCCCGGCGGAGAGCAGCAGAGGCTTCGTGGCGGACTTCTCGGCGGACTTCTTGGCGGCGGACTTCGGGGAAGAGGGCATGCGGGTGCTCCGTTGCTGCGGGTGGGTGGGACGGGACCGGGGGACCGGTCCGTCTAGACCCGCATCACACAGAGCTGCAGCCGGTCGGGGGCCGGGCGGTCGGGGCCGCGTACGGGGGTCCGTACGGTGACGGCCGCGGCCGGACCGGCGTCCTCGGGCGCCGCCCGGACCGGCGGGACCTGGGCGTGCTGCTCGCCCGCGGCGCGCGTGGGGACGGCGGGCGAGCCGCCGTGTCCCGGAGCCGCCGGCGCGCAGGCGGGCCCGTCGGCGTCGGTGGACACGGCCGCCCGGGGCCACGCCGTGGCCGACCCGGTGGCCGGGGCCGGCACCGGGACGGCTGCCGAGGCCGGGGCAGGAGCCGGGGCCGGGGCCGTTCGGGTCGTCGGGGCGAGCGCCACCGCCGGGGCCGCGCAGCCCAGCAACACCGCCAGTACCGCGAGCACGGCGCAGCCGAAGAGGCGGGGGCGGGACAAGGTGGGACGCCTCTCACTCGTACAACCGACGGACTCGTCCCGAAATGGTACGGGTCCACCCGACAAATGCGTTCGCCACCCGGAGGGCCCAGGTGAGATCCTCGATCAGGTATGTCTACTTCCTTCGCCGCCCTGCAGACGCTTCTCGGTGAGATCTCCCTCCGTGACGCGCACCGCCTCGGCCGCCGCCTCGAAGGCGCCCGCCGTATCCGCAAGCCCGAGGCCAAGCAGGCCGTGCTCGACGAGATCGCCGCGGAGGCCGCCAAGGCCGCCGAGCGACTGGCCGGCCGTGCCTCGCGGATGCCGGAGGTCACGTATCCCGCGAACCTGCCCGTCAGCCAGAAGAAGGACGAGATCGCCGAGGCGATACGCGACCACCAGGTCGTGATCGTCGCGGGCGAGACCGGGTCCGGCAAGACCACGCAGATCCCCAAGATCTGCATGGAGCTCGGCCGCGGCGTCCGGGGCATGATCGGGCACACCCAGCCCCGCCGGATCGCCGCCCGCACGGTCGCGGAGCGCATCGCCGAGGAGCTGAAGTCCGAGATCGGCCAGACGGTCGGCTGGAAGGTCCGCTTCACCGACCAGGTGGACCAGGACGCGACCTTCGTGAAGCTGATGACGGACGGCATCCTGCTCGCCGAGATCCAGACGGACCGCGAGCTGCGCGCCTACGACACGATCATCATCGACGAGGCCCACGAGCGGTCGCTGAACATCGACTTCCTGCTGGGCTACCTGGCCACGCTGCTGCCGAAGCGTCCCGACCTCAAGGTCGTCATCACCTCGGCGACCATCGACCCCGAGCGCTTCTCCCGGCACTTCGGCGAGGCGCCGATCGTCGAGGTCAGCGGGCGTACGTATCCGGTGGAGGTGCGCTACCGGCCGCTCCTGGAGGAGGACGCCGAGGAGGGCGACGACTCCGACCGGGACCAGATCACCGCGATCTGCGAGGCCGTGGACGAGCTCCAGTCCGAGGGGCCGGGCGACATCCTGGTCTTCCTCTCCGGCGAGCGGGAGATCCGCGACACGGCGGACGCCCTGAACAAACGGAACCTTCGCTTCACCGAGGTTCTCCCTCTCTACGCACGCCTCTCGCACGCCGAGCAGCACCGCGTCTTCCAGCAGCACACCGGGCGCCGGATCGTCCTCGCGACCAACGTCGCCGAGACCTCGCTGACCGTCCCCGGCATCAAGTACGTGATCGACCCGGGCACCGCCCGGATCTCCCGCTACAGCCACCGCACCAAGGTCCAGCGCCTGCCGATCGAGCGGATCTCGCAGGCCAGCGCCAACCAGCGCAAGGGCCGCTGCGGCCGTACCTCCGACGGCATCTGCATCCGGCTGTACTCCGAGGCCGACTTCGACGCCCGTCCCGAGTTCACCGACGCCGAGATCCTGCGGACGAACCTGGCCTCCGTCATCCTCCAGATGACCGCGGCGGGCCTCGGCGAGATCGAGAAGTTCCCCTTCATCGACCCGCCGGACCACCGCAACATCCGCGACGGCGTGCAGCTGCTCCAGGAGCTCGGCGCGCTGGACCCGGCCGAGAAGGATCCGTCGAGGCGGCTCACCCCGATGGGCCGCCAGCTCTCCCAGCTCCCCGTGGACCCGCGGCTGGCCCGCATGGTCATCGAGGCCGACAAGAACAACTGCGTCCGCGAGGTCATGGTCATCGCGGCCGCCCTGTCCATCCAGGACCCGCGCGAGCGGCCCTCGGACAAGCAGACCCAGGCCGACCAGAACCACGCCCGGTTCAAGGACGAGACCAGCGACTTCCTCTCGTTCCTGAACATGTGGCGCTACGTGCGCGAGCAGCAGAAGGAGCGCGGCTCGTCCTCGTTCCGCCGGATGTGCAAGCAGGAGTACCTGAACTTCCTGCGGATCCGCGAGTGGCAGGACATCTACTCCCAGCTGCGCACGGTCGCCAAGGGCATGGGCATCCACGTCAACGAGGCCGACGCCCCGGAGCAGGTCGTCCACGTCTCGCTGCTGGCCGGTCTGCTCTCGCACATCGGGCTCAAGGACACCGACAAGAACGAGTACCTCGGTGCCCGCAGCGCCAAGTTCGCGATCTTCCCGGGCTCCTCGCTCTTCAAGAAGCAGCCGAAGTTCGTGATGTCGGCCGAGCTGGTGGAGACCTCGCGGCTGTGGGCCCGGGTGAACGCCAAGGTGGAGCCCGAGTGGGTGGAGCCGCTGGCGCAGCACCTGGTCAAGCGCACGTACAGCGAGCCGCACTGGGAGAAGGACCAGGCGGCCGTGATGGCGTACGAGAAGGTCACGCTGTACGGCGTACCGATCGTGGCCCAGCGGAAGATCAACTACGGCCGGATCGACGCCGAGGTCTCGCGCGAGCTGTTCATCCGCAACGCGCTGGTCGAGGGCGACTGGCGCACCCACCACAAGTTCTACGCCGACAACCGCAAGCTCCTCACCGAGGTGGAGGAGCTGGAGAACCGGGCGCGGCGCCGCGACATCGTGGTGGACGACGAGACGCTCTTCGACTTCTACGACCAGAAGATCCCCGCCCACGTGGTCTCGGGGGCGCACTTCGACTCCTGGTGGAAGCACAAGAAGCGCGAGGAGCCGGAACTCCTCGACTTCGAGCGCGAGATGCTGCTGACCGAGAAGGCGGCCGGGGTCACCAAGGCCGACTACCCGGACTCCTGGCGGCAGGGGCAGCTGAAGTTCCGGGTGACCTACCAGTTCGAGCCGGGCGCGGACGCCGACGGCGTGACCGTCCACATCCCGCTCCAGGTGCTGAACCAGGTCACCGACGAGGGCTTCGACTGGCAGATCCCGGGCTTGCGCGAGGAGGTCGTCACCGAGCTGATCCGCTCGCTGCCCAAGCCGATCCGCCGGCACTACGTGCCCGCGCCGAACTACGCCGGCCGCTTCCTGGACACGGCGGTTCCCCTGCAGGAGCCGCTGCCGGTCACGCTGGCGCGTGAGCTCCAGCGGATGGTCGGGGTCCCGGTCTCGGCCGAGGACTTCGACCTCACCCGGATCCCCGATCACCTGAAGATCACCTTCCGGATCGTCGACGAGCGCCGCAAGAACCTCGCCGAGGACAAGGACCTGGAGGCCCTGCGGCTGAGGCTGAAGCCGAAGGCCCGCCAGGCCCTCTCCAAGGCCGCCGCGGCCACCGCCGAGCGGGCGGGCGGGGAGTCGGTGGAGCGCACCGGGCTGACCGACTGGACGATCGGCACGCTGACCAAGGTCTTCGAGACCCGTCGGGCGGGCCAGCCGGTGAAGGCGTACCCGGCGCTGGTGGACGAGGGCGCGACCGTCTCCGTCCGGCTCTTCGACACGGAGGCCGAGCAGCAGCAGGCGATGTGGCTGGGCACCCGGCGGCTCATCCTGCTGAACATCCCGGTGAACCCGGCGAAGTTCGCCTCGGACCACCTGACCAACCAGCAGAAGCTGGCCCTGTCCAGGAACCCGCACGGCTCCATCCAGGCGCTCTTCGACGACTGCGCGACCGCGGCGACCGACAAGCTGATCGCCGACCACGGCGGCCCGGCGTGGGACGAGGCGGGCTTCCGGAAGCTCTACGAGGCCGTCCGCGCCGACCTGGTGGACACGACCGTGCGCACGGTGAGCCAGGTGCAGCAGGTGCTGGCCGCCTGGCAGGCCTGTGAGCGCCGCCTGAAGGCCACCAGCAGCCTGGCGCTGGTCGCGAACATCCAGGACGTCAAGACGCAGCTGGCCGCCCTCATGCCCGCCGGCTTCGTGACGCTCACGGGGCTGCGCAGGCTGCCGGACCTGATGCGCTACCTGGTGGCGGTGGACCGGCGGCTCCAGCAGATGCCCACGGGCGTCCAGCGCGACACCACGCGCATGGAGAAGGTCCACGAGATGCAGGACGAGTACGCCTGGCTGCTGGAGCAGTTGCCGAAGGGGCGCCCGGTCCCGTCCACGGTCACCGACATCCGCTGGATGATCGAGGAACTGCGCGTCAGCTACTTCGCGCACGCGCTCGGCACGGCCTACCCGATCTCCGACAAGCGGATCGTGAAGGCGGTGGACGCGGCGGCGCCGTGACCGGCGCGGCGGTCCGGTTCGACTGCACCCCCTGAGCTGCGGTACAGTCTGATTCGCAGCCGCCGAGCGGCCGCAAATCAAGGACCTGTGGAGCAGTTGGTTAGCTCGCCACCCTGTCAAGGTGGAGGTCGCGGGTTCAAGTCCCGTCAGGTTCGCAGAAACGTCAGGGCCCGTATCCCTCTGGGGATACGGGCCCTGACGCGTGGGCGGGCGGCACCGCCGGGCGGCCTTGGGGGCCTCCTGGGGCCCGCGGAGCGCCCGAGCTGCCCGTGCGCACCTCCGGGCCGCGTCCGCCGCGTCTGCGGGGCACCCATGAGCGCATACCGGGTCCTCCCCGTGCCCGCGCCGACTTCTCCGGAGCTCGACGGGCCTCTCCGGAGCTCTTCGGAGCTCTTCGGAGCTCTTCGCCGGACCTGGTCGGGCCGGTGCGGGCCCATCCGGACCTCCTGGCGCCGCACAGGAGGCGCCCCCGGGCCGGCCGTCACCCGGAATCCCCCGTTCGCATGATGTGCCTCGCGAAGCGCGTCCCCATTACGGGGTGCATTACCGGATATACAAGAGTGATCATCTGTGACGGGAGTCACCGCATGAGTTTTTGAGACTCATACTTTTATCGCACCCATACGCCCGCTCGATAGAATATGTGCAATGGCACCTACTCCGCCGGTACTCCCGCGCGCGCTCGAGACTGCCCTGACCTGGGCATAAAAAGATCGCGCTGGACCCGGCGGAGTCCAGCGCGATCGAACGACTTGGAACCTGTTGGGGCAGGCCCGGTCGTATGAAGCTATGTGGGTTTCATCGGATTGGGGGACCCGATATAAGCCCGTTAAAGCGGGGTGTTTACGCGACCTCAGGCTTCGCTGCGCTGCTGCGGAATTCCCGCGAGCAGTGCGCGAACCTCGGCCTCGCGGTACCGGCGGTGTCCACCCAGGGTGCGGATGGACGTGAGCTTGCCAGCCTTGGCCCAGCGGGTGACCGTCTTCGGGTCCACGCGGAACATCGTGGCAACCTCAGCCGGGGTCAGCAGCGGCTCGGCATCAGGGGTGCGAGCGGTCATGAGCGGCCTCCTCGGGAGAACCGAACCATCTCGGTTCTTTCCTCTAAATTCTGCACCTTGGCCCGCGTTGCCCGAAATGGACATACGCGGGCCGAGTCGGTTATAGGACGAACGGCTTGTCCTCGGCACTACAACTACACCATCCGTCCAGCCTCGACGGCCAAACCGACGGAATTGCCCTCCGAGGTGTTCATCAGCGGCGGAAGCCGATGGACCGTCCCATAACGGACAGTCACCCCACTGTGACGATCAGTCACAGAGCGATCAGGAGTCGTCAGACCCCCCGTAGAGTGCAATGCCGAGCATTCCGCCCTTAGTTGGGCGGAAGGAACCCTCCCCGGACTCCTTGTCCTATTTTGGCACGAGGGTAGGGGAAGGGCGCAAGGGTGTAGTTAGTGCGGTCCGTCACGCTTGGGCCAATGGCCCGTATCGGGACGTAGGTCCTGGCACTACGTCCCAAATGACATGATCAGGCCTCTGATCAGCCACTATTGACCGATCGACCGATACCGGACGATACGTACTGACCCCTCCCGAGTGAAACCAGCCACACAGGCCCCTTTCGGCCTAATTCGCGAAAAGCCGCTCCCGGACCGCCCGCCACCGCTCCGCCAGCTCCTCGTAGACCTCGGTCGCGCCCTCCGTGTCCCCGGCCCGCAGGGCCGCGATACCCGCCGCGAGATCCCCGGCCGAGCGGTCGGCCGCCAGCCGCTCCGCCGGCAGCGCGTGCAGCAGCCCGCCGTAGTCCAGCTCGACCATCGAGCGCGGGTGGAACTCCTCCAGCCAGCTCCCCACTTCCACCAACCCGTCGGCGAGCATCCCGTACCCCTCCGCGTCCCGCACGGTCCGCAGCGCGCGGGCGAGCCGCCGCCGGGCCTGCACCATCGGCGTGCGGTAGCGCAGCCGCTCGCCCGGCACGTGGTCCCGCTCCTCATCCGCCACCAGCACGAACCAGCGCAGCGGAACCTGCCACACCCCCGTACGGATCCAGGGGCGCGCGTCCGGGTTCCGTTCGCGCCAGCTCTCGTACTCCTCGGCCGCCCGCCGGCGCGCCCCCGGCGGGAGCGCCGCGTCCAGCACCGGTCGCGGGAACCACTCGACGAGTTCCTGGAGGGCCAGCCAGCCGCGGAGCCGGGTGCGCCACGGGCAGACCAGCAGCACCCCGTCGACCACCGCCGTGAAGGCGTCCGCGCTCTCGTGGGCCGGCACCCCCACCACCGGGACCCGCACCAAGTCCGACAGCGACCGGCGCAGTTCGTCCTGGGCGGTCGGGGCCGTCCCGCGCCGGGCGTAGTCGGCCCAGTGCGTGCGCTCCGGCTCGGCGAAGGCCACCAGGGGCTCGTAGACGCGCAGGTAGGAGGCGTACGGAACGGTCGGCGCCGAGCGCGCGGACGGCAGCGGGAGATCGGAGGATTCGCTCACGCTCTCGTACTGCCCTTCCGCGGGGTCCGGTTCACCTCCGGGGCGCCCCCGCCGCCGCACACCACGGGAGTGTTTCGATCCTCGGACAGGTCACCTACGGGCGGCCCCCAGGTCTTACTCTGCTCCCAGCACGCCCTCCCCCACCCGCAGGGCGGGCGTCTTTCCGCCGCATCTCTTCCATGGGAGTCACCACCGTGACCGAAATGACCGACGGCGTCCTGCACACCCTGTTCCGTACGGAGCAGGGCGGCCACGAGCAAGTCGTGCTGTGCCAGGACCGCGCCACCGGCCTGAAGGCCGTCATCGCCATCCACTCCACCGCCCTGGGCCCCGCCCTCGGCGGTACGCGGTTCCACGCGTACGCCTCCGACGAGGAGGCCGTCCTCGACGCGCTGAACCTCTCGCGCGGCATGTCGTACAAGAACGCGCTCGCCGGTCTCGACCTCGGCGGCGGCAAGGCCGTGATCATCGGCGACCCGGACGTCCTCAAGACCGAGGAACTGCTCCAGGCCTACGGCCGGTTCGTGGAGTCCCTCGGCGGCCGCTACGTGACCGCCTGCGACGTCGGCACCTACGTGGCCGACATGGACGTCGTGGCCCGCGAGACCCGCTGGGCGACCGGCCGCTCCCCCGAGAACGGCGGCGCCGGCGACTCCTCGGTCCTCACCGCCTTCGGCGTCTTCCAGGGCATGCGCGCCAGCGCCCAGCACCTGTGGGGCGACCCGACCCTGCGCGGCCGCAAGGTCGGCGTGGCCGGTGTCGGCAAGGTCGGCCACTACCTGGTCGAGCACCTCCTGGAGGACGGCGCCGAGGTCGTGATCACGGACGTACGGGAAGAGTCCGTACGCCGGATCCTGGACAAGCACCCGGGCAAGGTGACCGCCGTCGCCGACACGGACGCGCTGATCCGCACCGAGGGCCTGGACATCTACGCCCCCTGCGCGCTCGGCGGCGCCCTGAACGACGAGACCGTCCCGGCGCTCACCGCGACGATCGTCTGCGGCGCGGCGAACAACCAGCTCGCCCACCCGGGCATCGAGAAGGACCTCTCGGACCGCGGGATCCTCTACGCGCCCGACTACGTGGTCAACGCCGGCGGTGTCATCCAGGTCGCCGACGAGCTGCGCGGCTTCGACTTCGACCGCTGCAAGGCCAAGGCCACGAAGATCTTCGACACCACGCTGGAGATCTTTGCTCGTGCGAAGGCGGATGGCATTCCGCCGGCCGCCGCGGCCGACCGGATCGCCGAGCAGCGCATGGCCGACGGCCGCGCCGCACGCGCCGTCTAGGCCCTTCCCGGGGCTTCTGGGTGCGCCCGCCGGGGTGCGGCGAGACGGAACTCACTGCACTTCGGCGGGTCGCCCGCCAGGAAAAGGTTAAAATCGCAGCTGACCAGCGAGGACGGGGCGCCTTGTTGGTTCTGCACCGGGGCGCGTCATGCGGGCGGCGTACCGTATGGCCGCGGAAGCAGGTACCGTTAAACCCCTACGGACGGTCTCTCCACGGAGAGCCCGCTCCGAACCATGAACGCGTGTCAGACTCTGGGGCCGTCGAGCCCCGTCACCGAGGGGGTCGAGCCATGGGGCGCGGCCGGGCAAAGGCCAAGCAGACGAAGGTCGCCCGCCAGCTGAAGTACAGCAGCGGCGGGACTGACCTCTCGCGTCTGGCCAACGAGCTGGGCGCATCGACCGTGGAACCGCTGCCTGTCAGCGAGCCGGTCGAGGTAGACGACGACGAGCTGGACGAGGACGACCCGTACGCTCGGTACGCGGACCTCTACAACACGGATGACGACGACGAGGACGAAGAGTCCGGGCCGTCGTCACAGCGTCGCGGCGCTTGACGCCCTGAGGCGTCTGCACGACAGACAAAAAGACTGAAACCCGGTCCAGGGCATCGCCCCGGGCCGGGTTTCAGTGCTGCTCAGCTCGCGTAGGAACCGGTCATGGTCGCGCCCTCGGTGTGGTCGCCGCGGTCCAGGATCTCTCCCGCGACCCACGCGTCGACACCCCGGTCGGCCAGCGCGGTCAGCGCCACGTCCACCGACTCCTGCGGAACGACGGCCATCATGCCGACGCCCATGTTCAGGGTCTTCTCCAGCTCCAGCTGCTCCACCTGACCGGCCTTGCCGACCAGGTCGAAAATGGCGCCGGGGGCCCAGGTCGAGCGGTCGACCGTGGCGTGCAGGTGGTCCGGGATCACCCGGGCCAGGTTCGCCGCGAGGCCGCCGCCGGTGATGTGCGAGTAGGCGTGCACCTCGGCCGTACGGGTGAGAGCCATGCAGTCCAGCGAGTAGATCTTGGTGGGCTCCAGGAGCTCCTCGCCGAGGGTCCGGCCGAGCTCCTCCACGTGCTGGTCGAGCGACATCTTGGCGCGCTCGAAGAGGACGTGGCGGACCAGCGAGTACCCGTTCGAGTGAAGGCCGGACGAAGCCATCGCGATGACGGCGTCACCCGTACGGATGCGATCCGCACCGAGCAGGCGGTCGTACTCGACGACGCCCGTTCCGGCACCGGCGACATCGAAGTCGTCCGGGCCCAGCAGGCCGGGGTGCTCGGCGGTCTCGCCGCCCACCAGCGCGCAGCCGGCGAGGACACAGCCCTCGGCGATGCCCTTGACGATCGCCGCGACACGCTCGGGGTGCACCTTGCCGACGCAGATGTAGTCGGTCATGAAGAGCGGCTCGGCACCGCAGACGACGATGTCGTCCATGACCATCGCCACCAGGTCGTGGCCGATGGTGTCGTACACGCCGAGCTGGCGGGCGATGTCCACCTTGGTGCCGACGCCGTCGGTGGCCGAGGCGAGCAGCGGGCGCTCGTAGCGCTTGAGGGCGGAGGCGTCGAAGAGGCCGGCGAAGCCGCCGAGGCCGCCGAGGACCTCGGGGCGCTGCGTCTTCTTCACCCACTCCTTCATCAGCTCGACGGCGCGGTCGCCCGCTTCGATGTCCACGCCTGCGGCTGCGTAGCTGGCACCGGTGGTCTTCTCTGTCATGACAGGAGAGAGCTTTCGTGTCGTTACTGCGTGTGGTGCCGGGCCCTGGGAGAAGCCTCAAAGACAGGGCCCGGCGCAGGTTGAGCCAGGACTACGGGCGGCGGAGCGCGTCGGCGGCGTCCGTGCCGCCCGCGAGCTCGGACTCCAGCAGCTGCTTGCCCAGGAGCTGCGGGTCGGGCAGCTCCATCGGGTACTCGCCGTCGAAGCAGGCACGGCAGAGGTTGGGCTTCTGGATCGTGGTCGCCTCGACCATCGCGTCGAGCGAGATGTACGAGAGCGAGTCCGCGCCCAGGGAAGTGGCGATCTCGTCGACCGTCATGCCGTTGGCGATCAGCTCGGCCCGGGTGGCGAAGTCGATGCCGAAGAAGCACGGCCACTTCACCGGCGGCGAGGAGATCCGGATGTGGACCTCCGCCGCGCCGGCCTCGCGGAGCATCTTGACCAGGGCGCGCTGGGTGTTGCCGCGGACGATCGAGTCGTCGACGACCACCAGGCGCTTGCCCCGGATGACTTCCTTGAGGGGGTTGAGCTTGAGCCGGATGCCGAGCTGGCGGATCGTCTGCGAGGGCTGGATGAAGGTCCGGCCCACGTAGGCGTTCTTGACCAGGCCGGATCCGTACGGGATCCCGCTGGCTTCGGCGTATCCGACGGCGGCGGGCGTGCCCGACTCCGGCGTCGCTATCACCAGATCGGCGTCGACCGGGGCTTCCTTGGCCAGGCGCCGGCCCATCTCGACACGCGAGAGGTAGACGTTCCGGCCGGCGATGTCGGTGTCCGGGCGCGCCAGGTAGACGTACTCGAAGACACAGCCCTTGGGCTTCGCTTCCGCGAATCGAGAGGTGCGCAGACCGTTCTCGTCGATCGCGATGAGCTCGCCCGGCTCGACCTCGCGGACGAAGCTGGCGCCGCAGATGTCGAGGGCGGCGGTCTCACTCGCGACCACCCAGCCGCGCTCAAGGCGGCCGAGGACCAGCGGGCGGATGCCCTGCGGGTCACGGGCGGTGTAGAGGGTCCCCTCGTCCATGAAGACGAGGGAGAAGGCGCCCTTGACCTGAGGCAGGACCTTGGCGGCCGACTCCTCGATGGTCAGGGGCTTGCCCTCGTCGTCGGTCTGACCGGCGAGCAGGGCGGTGACGAGGTCGGTGTCATTGGTGGCGGCCACCTGGGTGGCACGGCCGTCCTGACGGGGGAGGTCGGCGACCATCTCGGCAAGCTCGGCGGTGTTCACCAGGTTGCCGTTGTGACCCAGGGCAATGGAGCCGTGGGCGGTCGCACGGAAGGTCGGCTGGGCGTTCTCCCAGACGGAGGCCCCGGTGGTCGAATAGCGGGCGTGACCGACCGCGATATGACCTTGGAGCGAGCCGAGGGAGGTTTCGTCGAAGACTTGGGAAACGAGTCCCATGTCCTTGAAGACGAGGATCTGGGAACCGTTGCTCACAGCGATTCCCGCGGACTCTTGTCCACGGTGCTGCAGGGCATACAGTCCGAAGTAGGTGAGCTTGGCGACCTCTTCACCCGGAGCCCAGACACCGAAGACGCCGCAAGCGTCCTGGGGGCCCTTTTCGCCGGGGAGCAGGTCGTGGTTGAGTCGTCCATCACCACGAGGCACGCTCCCGAGTGTAGGCGAGATCGACCACTGGTCCGAATTGGGGACGGCCGGGAAATGTCACAGCACAGAGGGTGACCGATCCATTCCGTCTCGGCATCCGGAATGCCCTTGTTGACAGGCGCATGGGCATTCGTACAGGCTCTCGCCCCATGCAGCCTCTCGGTGACCGAACCGTCACCCTCGTCGAGCGCCGGCACGTGGACCTTGTCCGTGTCGCGAGCGCCATCTGTCGCTGTTCTGCGTAGTCACACGCCGCTTTCCGTTCTTTTCCTTTCCTGATCCCTGCCCGAGCCTGCCCTGCCGTGCCGCGCGCCGTCCCGCGCCGCCCGGGGCTGGCCGGCGGGCCATGCCTTGGAGTACCCGTGACCTCGTACGAACCCAACCTGTCCCGGCGCGCCTTCGGCGGCGCGGTCGGCGTGAGCGCGGCCGCCGCGGCGGTGGGGCTGGGCGCCGCCCCGGCCGCCGCCGCCCCGGCCGCCGGGGACGGGCAGAACGCGCCGCAGGAGCGGGAGTTCCGGGCCGGGCGGCCCCGGCCGTCCCGCCGGCCGAACATCCTGTTCATCCTCGGCGACGACCTGGGCTGGGCCGACCTGTCCTCGTACGGCTCCCCGCACATCAAGACCCCGAACCTGGACCGCCTCGCCCGCCAGGGCGTCCGGTTCACCGACGCCTACTCGGGCTCCGCGACCTGCTCGCCGACCCGGTTCAGCCTGTACACCGGGCGCTACCCGGCCCGTACCAAGGGCGGGCTGGCCGAACCGATCGCCGACAAGTCGGCCGGCCTGGACCCGACCCACCCGACGCTCGCCTCGCTGCTGAAGTCGGCCGGCTACTCCACCGCGCTGATCGGCAAGTGGCACGCGGGCTACCTGCCCGACTACAGCCCGACCAGGTCCGGCTGGGACGAGTTCTTCGGCAACTTCGGCGGGGCCCTGGAGTACTACTCCAAGCTGGGCCTGGGCGGCGAGTACGACCTCTACGAAGGCGACGCCGAGTACAAGGACCTGCGCTACTACACCCGGATCATCACCGAGCGGGCGAGCGAGTACGTCTCGCGCGACCACCACGGCAAGCCGTGGCTGCTGAACCTCAACTTCACCACCCCGCACTGGCCGTGGATCGCCGACGGGGACACCGAGCAGAGCGCCGAGATCGTCCGGCGGATCAAGGCGGGCGACGGGCGCGCCCTGTGGCACCAGGACGGCGGCTCGGTCGAGAAGTACAAGGAGATGGTCGAGGACCTCGACCGCTCGATCGGCAAGGTGCTGGAGGCGCTGCGGCGCTCCGGCCAGGAGCAGGACACCCTCGTGGTCTTCTCCAGCGACAACGGCGGCGAGCGTTTCTCGTACAACTGGCCGCTGTCCGGCAACAAGGCCTCCCTGCAGGAGGGCGGTATCCGGGTGCCGAACATCGCGCGCTGGCCCGCCCGGCTGGACGGCGGGCAGGTCAGCCACGTCCCGGTGTTCAGCCCGGACTGGACGGCGACGCTGCTGGAGCTGGCCGGGGCCCGCCCGCACCCGGCCTACCCGCTGGACGGGGTGAGCCTGGCCGGGTACCTGCTGCGCGGCGAGAAGGTGGCCGAGCGGGACCTGTTCTGGCGGGTCCGGGGCGAGCGGGCGCTGCGCCGCGGGGACTGGAAGTACTACCGCGGCAAGGCGGGCAAGGACCAGCTGTTCAACCTGGCCGGCGACGTCCGCGAGCAGGCCGACAAGGCCGCCGCGGAGCCGGCCCGGCTGGCGCAGCTGCGGGCGGCCTGGGAGAAGGTGGACGCCCAGCTCCTCCCGTACCCGGTCTGACCGATGCCATGATCACCGCATGACCGAACCCAGTGAGTACGTACGCCGGTTACCCGTCGGAGAGCCCATACCCTTCGCCTCCGACGGCGTCGCCCTGTGGGAGACCTTCCCCTTCGAGGGCGAGCTCGGCATCAGGCCCCTGGAGCCGCCGGTGCTCCCCGAGCCGCCGCGCAACGGGGAGGACGGGCCGGAGGGCTGCGAGGTGTGCGTCCTGCCCGATTCCGCCTTCCTGTGGACCGACGAGCACTGGCGGCTGCGGGGAATCCACTCCTCCATGCCCGCGATCGTGCAGCTCGTCCCGCGCGTCCACCGCGACCTGACGGACCTGCCGCCCGAGCGGGCGGCGGAGATCGGTCCGATGCTGCAGCGGATCGAGCGGGCGGTGCGCGAGCTGGGCGGGATCGCCCGGGTGCACGTCGCCAAGTACGGGGACGGGGCCGCCCACCTGCACCTGTTCCAGTTCGCCCGGCCGGAGGGCATGCTCCAGCTGCGCGGCTCCAACCTGCCGCTGTGGGACGACGTGCTGCCGCGGATCCCCGACGAGGTGTGGGCCGGATCGGCGCGCACCATCGCCGCCGCCATGGCGAAGGACGGCGGCACGGCGCACGTGTGAGTCACTCGGCGGCGGAGGCCGCCTTCGCGGTCAGGCCCTTGCCGTCGGGTGCGGTGAGGGTGAGGGTCCGGCCCTCGACCTTCGCGGTGAGCGGGCCGCTGCCGAACAGCTGGGTCAGCGTCCGCTCGAGCTCGCCGACCGGTCCCTCGCAGGCCATCCGGGTCGAGGTCAGCGGCCCGAAGGTGACCGTGGAGCCCTCCGCGGTCACCTGGGCGCTGAACCGGTTGCAGCCGAGGCTGCCGCTCACGGTGAGGTCCGGGGCGATGGTGAACCGTGCCTTCCCGGCCGCCTCGGCGGGCAGGGAGGCCGCGGTCCCACCGCTGACCAGGGACTCCACGGTCCACTCGGTCGTGGTGAGCGGGGCGTCGGTGACCGCGGGCGCCGAGGTCATCGCGATCGTGCTCCCGTCCGCGGTCTTCAGGGTGAGCCTGTCGGGTCCCCGGTCGATCGTCAGCCTGCCCTGGAACAGCTTGGCGAAGGCCGTCTCGAACTCCATGTCCGCGCAGGCCATGGTCGTCGATGCGCCGGGAGTGACGGTCACCGCGGAGGTACCGGCGAAGGCCGCCACCGCGGTGAAGCCGTTGCAGCCGTAGTTGCCCTTGACCTCGTTCCGGCCGATGTCGAGGTGGGCCGTCTCGGGCGCGTGCAGGGTGCGGCCGCCTGTGGTCAGGGACTCGACGGCCCAGGAACCCATGGGATCGGGCAGCCGGGCGCCGCGGGCGTCCTCGGTCAGGCCGCAGCCGGCCAGGGCGAGTGCGAGGGCCAGGGCCAGGCCCGCGGAGGCGGGGACGTGCCGGAAGGTACGCATGCCTCTGGGACGGACCGGGCGTCGCGAAGGTTCCACCATGGCCGTTCCCCTCAGCTCATCAGCGGGAGCAGCGCCGACAGATCGGCCCGCTCGCCACTGGCCCGTACGTGCGCCCCGTCGAGGGCCGCGGCCCATTCCGTACGGCCGGTCGCGAGCCGGATCCAGGTCAGCGGATCGGTCTCCACCACGTTCGGCGGGGTGCCTCGGGTGTGCCGCGGGCCCTCGATGCACTGGACCACCGCGAAGGGCGGGACGCGGACCTCGACCGAGCCGCCCGGGGCCTTGAGGGCGAGGGCGTCGGCGAGCAGCCGGGTGCAGGCGGCCAGGGCCTGCCGGTCGATCGGGATGTCCAGTCCGGCGGCCCGGTTCAGGTCGTCGGTGTGGACCACCAGCTCCACGGTCCGGGTGACCAGGAAGTCGGCCAGGGTCATGTCCCCGATCCACAGGTCCAGCACGCGCTCGCCCGGATGCGCCGCGAGGGCCTGCGCCATCCGGGCGGCCGCCCGGTCGTACAGCTCGGGCAGCGGGGCCCCGGTCAGGGTCTCCCGGGCCGCCTCGGAGATCTTCCCGGCGAGGGAGGCGGTGGCGAAGGGCCACTCGACCGCCGACAGCTCGGGGACGGCGGCGGGCGGCCGGGCCAGGCCGGCGGCCAGCGAGTCCGCGATCCAGGCGATGTGCCCGGCGAGTTCGGCGACGTTCCAGTCGCCGAGCCCGCTGGGGCGCGCCAGCTGTTCGGGCCCCAACTCCCCGACGGCCCGGCACACATGCGTGAACTGCGCGGTGACGGCCGTACGGATCTTCGCGGGGTCGTAGGTACGCGGCTTCTTCCCTCGGGGCGGCATGCCCCGACCCTACTCGGGCCGTCGGTTCCACCGATGGCACGAGCCCCCGGCCGCAGGATGCGGGCGGGGGCTCGTGGCCGAGGCGGTGGGATCAGGCCAGCAGGGCCGGGATCGTCGTCTCGTGGGCCTCGCGGAGCTCGGCCAGGGGGAGGGTGAACTCGCCCTGGATCTCGATCTCCTCGCCGTCCACCACACCGATGCGGGTGACCGGCAGGCCGCGCGCACCGCACATGTCGGTGAAGCGGAGCTCCTCGCTGCGCGGGACGGCCACGATGGCCCGGCCCGCGGACTCGGAGAACAGGAAGGTGAAGGCGTCCAGGCCCTCGGGCACCACGATCCGGGCACCGTTGCCGCCGCGCAGGCAGGACTCGGTGAGCGCCTGGATCACGCCGCCGTCGGACAGGTCGTGCGCGGCGTCGATCATGCCGTCGCGCGAGGCGGAGATCAGGATCTCGCCGAGCAGCTTCTCGCGGCCCAGGTCCACCTTGGGCGGCATGCCGCCGAGATGGTCGTGGACCACCTGCGACCAGGCCGAACCGCCGAACTCCTCGGCCGTGTCGCCCAGCAGGTACAGCAGCTGGCCGGCCTCCTTGAAAGCCATCGGCGTACGGCGGTTGACGTCGTCGATCACGCCGAGGACCGCCACGACCGGGGTCGGGTGGATCGCGATGTCGCCCGTCTGGTTGTAGAGCGAGACGTTGCCGCCGGTCACCGGGGTGCCCAGCTCCAGGCAGCCGTCCGCCAGACCGCGGCAGGCCTCGGCGAACTGCCACATGACGTCCGGGTCCTCGGGGGAACCGAAGTTCAGGCAGTCGGAGATGGCGAGCGGCTTGGCGCCGGTCGCCGCCACGTTGCGGTACGACTCCGCCAGCGCCAGCTGCGCGCCCGTGTACGGGTCGAGCTTGGCGAAGCGGCCGTTGCCGTCGGTGGCCATGGCCACGCCGAGGTTGGACTCCTCGTCGATGCGGACCATGCCCGCGTCCTCGGGCTGCGAGAGGACGGTGTTGCCCTGGACGAAGCGGTCGTACTGGTCGGTGACCCACGACTTCGACGCCTGGTTCGGGGAGGAGACCAGCGCGAGGACCTGCGCGCGCAGCTCCTCGGAGGTCTGCGGGCGCGGCAGCTTGCCGGCGTCGTCCGCCTGGAGCGCGTCCTGCCAGGAGGGGCGCGCGTAGGGGCGGTTGTAGACGGGGCCCTCGTGGGCGACGGTGCCCGGGGGCACGTCCACGATCTGCTCGCCGTGCCAGAAGATCTCCAGGCGCTCGCCCTCGGTCACCTCACCGATGACGGTGGCGATGACGTCCCACTTCTCGCAGATCTCCATGAAGCGGTCGACGTGCTGCGGCTCGACGATCGCGCACATGCGCTCCTGCGACTCGCTCATGAGGATTTCCTCGGGCGAGAGCGTCGCGTCGCGCAGCGGCACGGTGTCCAGCTCGACCCGCATGCCGCCGCTGCCGGCGGAGGCGAGCTCGGAGGTCGCGCAGGAGAGCCCGGCGCCGCCGAGGTCCTGGATGCCCGCGACCAGCTTCTCCTTGAAGATCTCCAGGGTGCACTCGATGAGGAGCTTCTCCTGGAAGGGGTCGCCGACCTGGACGGCGGGGCGCTTGGTCGGCTTCGTGTCGTCGAAGGTCTCGGACGCGAGGACCGAGACGCCGCCGATGCCGTCGCCGCCGGTGCGGGCGCCGTAGAGGATGACCTTGTTGCCGGGGCCGGAGGCCTGGGCGAGGTGGATGTCCTCGTGCTTCATCACGCCGATGCAGCCGGCGTTGACCAGCGGGTTGCCCTGGTAGCAGGCGTCGAAGACGACCTCGCCGCCGATGTTGGGCAGGCCCAGGCAGTTGCCGTAGCCGCCGATGCCCGCGACGACGCCGGGCAGGACGCGCCGGGTGTCGGGGTGGTCGGCCGCGCCGAAGCGCAGCGGGTCCACGACCGCGACCGGGCGGGCGCCCATCGCGAGGATGTCGCGGACGATGCCGCCGATGCCGGTGGCCGCGCCCTGGTAGGGCTCGATGTAGCTCGGGTGGTTGTGCGACTCGACCTTGAAGGTGACCGCGTAGCCCTGGCCGACGTCGACGACGCCGGCGTTCTCGCCGATGCCGACGAGCATGGCGTCGTTCTGGGGGGCCTTCTCACCGAACTGCTTCAGGTGGACCTTGCTGCTCTTGTACGAGCAGTGCTCGGACCACATGACCGAGTACATGGCGAGCTCGGCGCCCGTGGGGCGGCGGCCGAGGATCTCCCGGATCCGGGCGTACTCGTCCTCCTTGAGGCCGAGTTCCTTCCAGGGCTGGGAGGCGTCCGGGGTTTCGGTGGCGTTCTTGACGGTGTCGAGGCTCATGCGCTGACCAGCTTCTTCAGGACCGAGGTGAAGAACGGGAGGCCGTCGGTGCGGCCCGTCCCGATCAGCGGCTCGACCGCGTGCTCGGGGTGCGGCATGAGGCCGACGACGTTGCCCGCGGCGTTGGTGATGCCGGCGATGTCGCGCAGCGAACCGTTCGGGTTGCCGTCCAGGTAGCGGAAGGCCACTCGGCCTTCGGCCTCCAGTTCGTCGAGCGTGCGCTCGTCGGCGGTGTAGCGGCCGTCCATGTTCTTGAGCGGTACGGAGATCTCCTGGCCGGCGGTGTAGTCGCCGGTCCACGCGGTCTCCGCGTTCTCCACCCGCAGCTTCTGGTCGCGGCAGATGAAGTGCAGGTGGTTGTTCCGGAGCATCGCCCCCGGCAGCAGGTGGGCCTCGGTGAGGACCTGGAAGCCGTTGCAGATGCCCAGGACGGGCATGCCGCCCTTGGCCTGCTCGATGATGGTCTCCATCACCGGCGAGAAACGGGAGATGGCCCCGGCGCGCAGGTAGTCCCCGTAGGAGAAGCCGCCCGCGAGGACGACCGCGTCGACCTGGTGCAGGTCCTTGTCGCGGTGCCACAGCGAGACCGGCTCGGCCCCCGCGAGGCGGACGGCGCGCAGCGAGTCACGGTCGTCGAGCGTTCCGGGGAACGTGACGACTCCGATGCGAGTGGTCACCGTCAGGCCTCGACCTTCACGGTGAAGTCTTCGATGACGGTGTTGGCGAGGAACGTTTCGGCCATCTTGTGGATGCGGTCGAGGGCGGCCTGGTCGACCGGTCCCTCCACCTCGAGCTCGAAGCGCTTCCCCTGGCGGACGTCGGCGATCCCTTCGAAGCCCAGGCGCGGCAGTGCACGCTGCACCGCCTGGCCCTGGGGGTCGAGGATCTCCGGCTTGAGCATGACGTCGACTACGACGCGTGCCATCGGGCACTCCCGTGTGGTGGTTGGTGCGAAGGCGGTTCCATCAGCGTACCCGGCTGAAATTTCTACGCGGGTAGATATCCCGGAGGCGTGATCACCGGGCCGTTTCGGCTTCACCAACGCTTCGCAAAATCCGCCGGAAAACCACGCGCCCGGCATTGCGGTGGGACACGCGGAGAGAATTAACTGGGCTTCGCAATGCAATGGGAATCGAGGTACAAAGGAATCACTCCGGATTCCGGATGAAAGTTGCATTGCCCCGAAACATCCACACAGGCGACATCGCCCCTCGTCAGCAGGTGGCGACGTCGCACGAAGGGACCGATATCCGTGGCGCAGCGCGTAGTAGTCACGTTCTCCGACGACATCGATGGCGGAGAAGCGGCGGAAACGGTCGTGTTCGCTCTGGACGGAAAGTCCTACGAGATCGACCTCAATGTGGCGAACGCAAAGAAACTGCGGAAGGGCCTCGCCCCCTTCGTGGCCGCCGGCCGTCGCCAGTCGCGCTCGGGGAAGGCCTTCAAGCACACCGCCGTCGCCCCGGACCCGGCGGTCGTCCGCGCCTGGGCCCGGTCGAACCAGTTCGACGTGCCGCCGCGCGGCCGCATCCCGAAGAAGATCTACGAGGCCTACAACGCGGCCCACTGAGCGTCGATTTGCCATGCACCCCCATCCGTCGGCTAGTGTGTGGATCACGCCGAGGGGCCAGACCGCAGGTCAGAGCCTCCGAGGTCGTGCGGGTGTAGTTCAGTAGCAGAACATCCCTCTTCCAGAGGGAAGGCGCAGTGTGCGATCCCTGTCACCCGCTCTGCATCACTTCCGGACCACTGCTGTGGATCGGGTAGAGTGATGCACGCATCGCCTCACGGCAATGCAGTGCATGCGGACGTAGCTCAGTTGGTAGAGCACCACCTTGCCAAGGTGGATGTCGCGCGTTCGAGTCGCGTCGTCCGCTCTGTATGCAGAAGGCCCCGATCATTGCGATCGGGGCCTTCTTCGTGTTCCCCCTGACTTCGGCACCCGGGGCGCCGGGTCCTGACAAATGTCATCGGCGGCGGTGACAGCGCGCACTGCCGGCCCGGCACCGGCGCCGCGAGTCTTGGATCATGACTGACACCGTGATCGAAGCCGAGGGCCTGCGCCGCGGCTACGCAGGAGGGTTCGAGGCCGTACGGGGCGTCTCCTTCTCCGTGGCCCGGGGCGAGATCTTCGCCCTGCTCGGCACCAACGGCGCGGGCAAGACCTCCACCGTCGAACTGCTGGAGGGGCTGGCCGCGCCGAGCGAGGGCCAGGTACGTGTCTTCGGGCTCGACCCGTACACACGGCGGGCCGAGGTCCGCCCGCGCACCGGGGTCATGCTCCAGGAGGGCGGATTCCCCTCCGACCTGACGGTGACCGAGACCGTCCGGATGTGGGGCGGGGTCACCACGGGCGCCCGCCCGGCGGCGGAGGTGCTGGAACTGGTCGGCCTGGCCGCGCGGTCCTCCGTACGCGTCAAACAGCTGTCCGGCGGCGAACGGCGGCGCCTGGACCTGGCGCTGGCCCTGCTCGGCGGGCCCGAGGTGCTCTTCCTGGACGAACCGACCACCGGAATGGACCCGGAGGGGCGCCGGGACACCTGGGCGCTGGTCCGGGAGCTGCGCGCGCAGGGCACCACGGTGCTGCTGACCACGCACTACCTGGAGGAGGCCGAGGAGCTCGCGGACCGGCTCGCCATCCTCCACGAGGGCGAACTCGTCCTCTCCGGCACTCCGGCCGAGGTGACCGCCACCCGGCCGGCCCGGATCCGCTTCACCCTGCCGGCCGATGTGCCCGCGGCCCGGCTCCCGCTCGCGCTGCGCGCGGCGGCCCACGGGCAGCGCGTGGAGATCCGTACCGAACACCTCCAGGCCGACCTTGCCGAACTGCTGGGCTGGGCCCGGGAGGGCGGCGTGGAACTGGCCGGGCTCGACGCCCGGTCCGCCTCCCTGGAGGAGGCCTTCCTGGAGATCGCGGAGAACCGCCGCACCGCCGGCACCCGCACCGAGGACGACGCGAAGGCGGGGACCCGATGACCATGCTCACCCTGAACCCCGGCCGGCTCACCGCGCTCGGCCGCTCGGAACTCACCCTGCTGGTGCGCAACCGGGCGGCGCTCAGCCTGGCCGTCCTGATGCCCCTGCTGATGGTGTTCGTCCTGCGCTCCTCGCTGAGCGGGACCGAGGGTGCCGAGGCGGCCGGCGTGGCCACCCTGACGGGCGGGATCGGCATGGTGCTGATCCTCGTCGTCCACATGAACCTGGTGTCCGCCTACGTCGCCCGGCGCGAGGAGCTCGTCCTCAAGCGGCTCCGTACCGGTGAGGCGACCGACGTGGAGATCCTCGCCGGGACCGCCCTGCCCGCCGCCGTCCTGGCGCTCGGGCAGATCATCGTCCTCGCCGTGGCCGGAGCGGCCGTCCTGGACGTGCCCATGCCGCAGAACCCCTTGCTGCTCGTGGGAGCCGTCCTCGCCGGCATCGTGGTGCTGGCCGGGCTGTCCGCGCTGACCAGCTCCTTCACCCGGACCGTGGAGACCGCGGGCCTCACCACGCTGCCGCTGTTCCTGGCGACCGTGCTCGGCTCGGGGCTGTTCCTCCCGGCCGACTCGCTGCCGGACCTGGCGGCCTCGCTGTGCGAACTGCTGCCTCTGAGCGGGGTGATGACCCTCGTACGGGCCGGGTGGAGCGGCGGCTCGGCCGGCGGGGACCTGCTGGGGGCCGGGCTGAACACATTGGCCTGGACCGTGATCACCGTGTTTGCTGTCCAGCGGTGGTTCCGCTGGGAACCGCGCCGGTAGAGCGAGTCGGGGGACGGGAACCGTGTCGAAGATGACGGGGTGGTGGAAGAACCGCAGCAGTGCGGGGAAGGTCGAGCTGTACACGCGGTGGTCGTTCCATCTGTTCGTGCTCATCGAGATCACGTCGTTCGCCATGCCGGCGTTGGCCCCCGCCGCCGAGAACTCCTCCGACCTGGCGCTGCCCCTCTCGCTCTTCCTGCTGCTGTGCGCCCATGCGGTGCTCTGCGGGGTGCTCTCCTCCAAGGCGCTCACCTGGGTGGTGGGGCGGCGCGAACGCCCCACGCGGCTGGCGGTGACCACGGCCTCCCTCACGGCCGCGGCCGTCCTGGGTGTCCTCGCCCTGAAGGCGGCCGGAAAGATCGACGAGGCGGCGGTGGCTCCGATCCTGGTGCTGGGGCTCACCTGTTTCACCGCCGGATCGCTGGTGCTCTGCATGCGATCGGTGCGGAGCATGCGGTACGTCGCCCCGGTCGCGGCGGCCGGGACGGGGGTGGGGGTGCTCGCCCTGGGCCTGCCGGCCGCACATGCTCTGGGGTACTTCCTCGGGGTGCTGCTGTGCGGCCTGTTCTTCAGCGCCACCAGCGGGTTCTCGGCCTGGCTGCTGAGGACCGTCCACGAGCTCGACCGGGCCCGCGAGGTGCAGTCACGCCTCGCGGTGGCGGAGGAACGCCTGCGGTTCGGCCGTGACCTGCACGACGTGATGGGCCGCAATCTGGCGGTGATCGCGCTCAAGAGCGAGCTGGCGATACAGCTGGCCCGGCGCGAACGGCCGGAAGCGGTGGAGCAGATGATCGAGGTGCAGCGGATCGCCCAGGAGTCCCAGCGGGAGGTACGGGACGTGGTGCGGGGCTACCGGGAGGCGGACCTCTCGGTGGAGCTGGAAGGCGCGCGCGGGGTGCTCAGCGCGGCCGGGATGGACTGCCGCGTGGACTTCCGGGCCGCGCGGGGCAGGGAACTGCCGGCGGAGGTCCAGTCGGCCCTGGGCTGGGTGGTGCGGGAGGCGACGACGAACATCCTGCGGCACGGGGACGCGCACCGCTGCCTGATCCGGCTGACCGCCGCGGAGACGGGCTCCGTGACGCTGGTGGTGGAGAACGACGGGGCGCCCGAGACCCCGGCCGGGCCGCCGGGCTCGGGGCTGGCCGGGCTGCGGGAACGACTCGCGGCCCTGGACGGGACGTTGCAGGCGGGGCTGGTCGGCGACGGCCGCTTCCGGCTGCTGGCACAGATCCCGGACCGACGACTGCAAGAACTGGAGGTGCGGGCGTGAGCCCCGTACGCGTACTGCTCGCCGACGACGAGCATCTGATCCGGGGCGCGTTGGCGGCGCTGCTCGCGCTGGAGGACGACCTGCTCGTCGTCGCGGAGGCGGCCTCGGGCCCCGAGGCGCTGGCGATGGCGCGGGCCCACCGGCCGGACGTGGCGGTGCTGGACCTGCAGATGCCGGGGGCGGACGGTGTGAGTGTCGCCACATCCCTGCGGGCCGAACTGCCCGGCTGCAAGACCATGATCGTGACCAGTCACGGCCGTCCCGGGCACCTGAAGAGGGCACTGGCGGCGGGGGTGCGGGCCTTCGCCCCGAAAACCGTTTCGGCGCAGCGGCTGGCCGAGCTGATCCGCACCGTGCACGCCGGAGGCCGCTATGTGGACCCGGAGTTGGCGGCCGACGCGATCAGTGCGGGGGACTCGCCGCTGACCGCGCGGGAGGCGGAGGTGCTCGAACTCGCGGCGGACGGGGCACCGATCGCCGAGATCGCGGAGCGGGCCTCGCTGTCGCAGGGGACGGTACGGAACTACCTGTCCTCTGCGGCGACGAAGCTGGGCGCGGAGAACCGGCACACGGCAGTGCGTCTCGCACGCGAGCGAGGTTGGGTATAGTAGTTCTCGCGTTACGGCGCACCTGCGGACATAGCTCAGTTGGTAGAGCACCACCTTGCCAAGGTGGATGTCGCGCGTTCGAGTCGCGTTGTCCGCTCTGTAACGAAGAAGCCCCCCGGTCCTCGGACCGGGGGGCTTCTCTCGTCCCTACGACCAGGACTGGCCGGTGAGGCGCTCGAAGGCCTCGATGTACTTGGCGCGGGTCCGGGCGACGACCTCCGCCGGCAGGGCCGGCGGCGGGAGCTCTCCCTTGCGGTCCCAGCCGGACTCGGGAGAGGTCAGCCAGTTGCGGACGTACTGCTTGTCGAAGGAGGGCTGCGGGCGGCCCGGCTCCCACGCGTCGGCCGGCCAGAAGCGGGAGGAGTCCGGGGTCAGCACCTCGTCCGCGGCGACCAGGGTGCCGTCCGCCGGGTCGAAACCGAACTCGAACTTGGTGTCCGCCAGGATGATCCCGCGCTCGCGCGCGATCTCCCGGGCGCGGCTGTACACGGCGAGCGTGGTCTGACGCAGCAGCGCCGCCGTCTCGGCGCCGGCGGTGCGCGCGACCTCCTCGTAGGGGACGTTCTCGTCGTGCTCGCCGACGGCGGCCTTGGCGGCCGGGGTGAAGATCGGGGCGGGCAGCTCGGAGCCGTCCACGAGCCCCTCGGGGAGGGCCAGCCCGCACACCGTGCGGGTCTGCTCGTACTCGAGGAGGCCGGAGCCGGTGAGGTAGCCGCGGGCCACGCACTCGACCGGGACCATGTCGAGGTTCTTGCAGATCAGCGTGCGGCCGGCCCAGTCGGCGGGGGCGCCGGCGGGCAGGTCGGTGGAGATGACGTGGTTCGGGACGAGGTCCGCGAGCTGGTCGAACCACCACAGGGAGAGCTGCGTCAGGACGCGGCCCTTGTCCGGGATCTCGGTGGGCAGCACCCAGTCGAAGGCGGACATGCGGTCGCTGGCGACCATGACGAGGCGGCCGTCCTCGTCACGGTAGAGGTCGCGCACCTTGCCGGTGTGGAGGTGGACGAGGCCCGGAACCTGAACCGGCTCGGGCTTTTCGACGAATCCGGACACGGGGTCTCCCTGTGGTTCTGTATGAAGCGCACCCCGATTCTCGCGCACCTGTGACCCCTCCCGTGGACAGGGGTCCGCGCCGCGGGCCGGTGGCGGCGTCGATCGTGGGCCGTCGCGGGCCGGTCGCGGGCCGGTCGCGGGGCCGGTCGCGGGGTCAGTCGCGCTTGCAGATCCGGTCGAGGAGATTGGCCGTGGCCCGCTGCACGCGCTCGTCGACGTGGCCGGGGCGGTCGAGGGCCGGGGACCAGGCGAAGGTGCCGGAGGCGAAGACCAGCGCGCCGCTGGGCGCCCGGTAGAGGGAGGTCTCCTGGTGGCGGGGGTGGCCCTCGCTGTCGAGGTACGGGGAGTGCGCCAGCAGGATCCGGTCCTCGTGCTCGGGGAGCTGGGTCCGCGGGAAGTAGCGGTCGGCCTCACCCGCGACCAGGCCGGGCAGCTCGTCGTTCTCGCCCGCGCCGGTGGAGTCCCAGAGCCAGTGGGTGGCGTTGCGCACGATCAGGGGCGCGGGTTCGGGGACCCGGCCCGCGTACTGGATGCCGAGCAGCTGCTGCTCCGGGCGGTCGACCTCGCGCCACAGGCTGGGGCGGCCCGGTCCGCGCCGTTTTCGGCAGGTGAGGAGCCGGTCGTCGACCCCGGAGGGCGACGGACCGAGCTCGACCTGCCAGTACATGGTGTTGGCGGAGAGGAAGACGAGCGAGGTGCCGTGCCGACGGGCGCGTTCGACGGTGCGGCGCATGGGTGCCGACCAGTACTCGTCGTGGCCGGGGAAGACCAGGCCGCGGTAGCGGGTGGGGTCCACGCGGCCGGCGTGCAGGTCGCGGGTGTCGGCGTAGGCGATGTCGTAGCCGTAGCGCTCGGCCCAGCGGATGAAGTCGTAGGCGTGGCCGACGTGCAGGGGCAGGCCCGCACCCGCGTAGGGGCGGTCGAAAGACACGGTGACGGCGGCGTCCTGCTCGCCGAGCAGCCGGCCCTCCTCGTCCCAGGCGTGGTAGAGGCTGGCGCCGCTGCGGCCGTCCTCCGGATAGAGGTTGTAGGCCTGCCAGGTGATGTCGGGGAGCAGGAGCAGGAGGTCGGCGGGGTGGTCGTCGCGGACCGTGAAGGGGATGTGGGAGCGGTAGCCGTCGGCGGTGGTCAGCACGGCGACGTACGCGCCGACGCTCCAGTAGGAGGGGACCTGGAGGCGCCAGGACAGCCACCAGTGGTGGCAGGAGACGGTGCGGTCGGCGGCGAGCGGGGCCGGCTGGACGATGCCGGAGAGCCGGGGACTGGTGGTGATCTTGGAGGCGCCGTCGCCGCCGTAGTGGCCGATCCGGTAGACGTCGACGGAGAACTGCTGGGGCGGGTCGACGGTGATGTGGAAGTCGATGGCCTCGCCGGGGGTGACGGCGCCGGTGGAGGCGAAGCCCTTGATCTGGCGGTGCACGTCGTCGGCGGTGCGGGGACCGCCGTTGCCGCGGGCGCGGGGGATCTGGCCGGTACCGGCCGCCGCGGCGGCCGGGTCCACGTACCAGGGCACGACCTGGCCGGTGTCGTCGAAGTAGAGCTCACTGCCCCGGAACCAGGGCAGGGGGCCCTGTCCGAAGGGGTCGTTCACCGCGTGCGCGAGCGCACCTGACTCCCAACGCCGGATCTGGTCCGCACCCATGACCGCTCCCCTCCCTCGCTCCCCCGACCGGGCGTACATCGCTTCGGCACGCGGTTCCTGGCTGAGCTGAGACGGTGTTTTCTCTGCACCCGCTCCGGAACAACCCGCCGCGACCGGTCCCAGCACATCACATAACGCACGCAGTCCGTCACTGTTCGTCGCGAATTGACGGGACCGGAACATCGACACCCGGTTTCCCCGTACGAGCCGGGGCTCTCCCGGGGAGCCGTCCCCGACCGCCTCAGACCAGGCGGACCGGCTTCTCCGGGCGGACGCCGAGGGCCGAGAGCCAGTCCCGCAGCGGCTCCGGGTTCCCCTCCTCGACCAGGCACAGCACGCGCGGCGCCAGGTCGGAGCGGCGGTCGCCGCCCACCAGCAGGACCGGCCCGTCGAGCCAGTCCAGGCCGGGGGTGGCCCCGGCCGAGTCCACGGCCGCGCAGCACACCATCGCCGTGACGTGGTCGGCCAGCAGGTCCCGGCCGCTGCGCGGCGGCTGGAGCGGGAACAGCGGGACGGCGTCCGCGCCGCGCGCCTTCCCGGCCCCGGCGGCCGGTCCGGCGGCGCGCTCCTCGCGGGCCAGCTCCCCGGTGATGCGGCCGGCCAGCGCCTCGCCGGCCGCGCCCTCGCCGCCGAGGTCGGTGAGGTAGCCCAGCACCCGCTCCAGGGTGGGCCCGGCGAAGGCGTCCGCGGTGGGGGAGGGGGAGTCGGCGGCCGCGAGCGTGGCGGGGCCCGCCGCTCCGGCCGCTCCTGAGGCGCCCGAGGAGCCGGGACGGGCCGTGGCCCCGGCGGCGCCGCTCGCGGCGGCGGGGGAGGCCGGAGCGGCTGGAGCGGGGGATCCCGCAGGGCCGGCGGGCAGCCCCGCCGGGACGGCCAGGGCGTCCAGCGCCGCGTGCAGGCGGGCCGCCTCCGTCCGCCACTTGCGGTCCACGACCTCCTCCGGATACGCCGCCCAGTCCACCGGGGACCAGTCCGGACCGGCCTCGGCCGGACCTCCGTGGAAGAGCCGGGCGGCCAGCAGCGAGGTCGCCTCGTCGATCAGCCCGGGCTGCTCCAGCAGGTCGCAGGCGGGGCGCTCGCCCAGCCGCGAGGTGAACCCGTCGGCCAGCCGGTCCCGCCGGGACAGCTCGGTCAGCGCGGAGACCACCCCGGCGTCGAGGTGCGCCGGCCAGCGGCCCATCCGCCAGGCGGGCAGCGCGACCCGGGTCAGCAGCCGGTCCCAGCCCGCGTAAGCGAGGCCGACCTGCTCCTGGGCGACGATGCGCAGCCCGTAATCCACACCCTGTGCACGCTCCGAGGCGGCGGCGGCCACCCCGCGCTCCATCTCGGCGGCGTCCGTCCGGCACAGCCGCAGCAGCAGCCGGGCCGGCGGGGCGATCCAGCCGAGGCCGCGCCGGCTGCCCACGTCCACGGCCGCGTCCAGGCCGCGGACGAAGCCGCGGGCGTCGGCTATGTCCGGGTGCGCGGAAGGGCCCGTACCGGCGACGACGGGCGCGAGGACCGCCCGTAGCTCCGCGACCCGCATCCACCACAGGAAGGGCGAGCCGATCACCAGCACCGGGGCGGCGCCCGGCTCGGACTCCGGCCCGGCGGATCCGGACGCGCCGCCGAAGACACGGGCGGCGCCGCGGCGGTGGGCCGCGTGGCTGCGGTCCTCCAGCCAGCTGTCGCAGTCCGGCGTCAGGGCTATCGCGGAAGGCGGCGGCACGTCCATCCGGTCGGCCAGGTCCCGCACCAGCCGGTAGAGATCGGGCGCAGCGGCCTCCGAGAGCGGCACCGTGGGCGTCACTGCCGGGCTCGCCCGGAGCACCACCGCGGCGAAGGCACCGCCGACGAGCAGCACGAGAGCGGCGACCACGCACACGACGAGGGTCACCGTGGGCCAGGGGTCACCGGCCAGCCGGCCCGTCGCCCGGGCGGCCACCAGGACCACCGCGAGGGCGGCGGGCAGCAGCCCGACGGCCGAGGCCCTGCTGCGCACGCGCAGCACGGCCAGAGCGCGGGAACGTGCGGACGGTGCGCCCGCTTCCAAGATCGAACCGGTTCCGGACACGGCCGGACCTCACCCCCTCTGCCCTGCGGCGACGTTGCTCACTCCCCCACTGTGACACCCGCCACTGACATCGCAATGCCGGTGGGCCAAGTGCCGGAATGCTTGGCATCGCACCCTAGTTGGGGCACGCACGGCCGTCAGGCAGACCGGGTGACGATCACCCGATGGAATGGCTTTGGGTAAAGGTGGATGCGTTCGAACGCGGCCGGATGCAGTCGCACGCGCACACGCCCGCGGGCCCGGGCGCACGGGGTGCGCACCGGGCCCGCAGGTCTGCGGAGCCGCTGGTCAGCGGCCCTCGGCCGCCTTGGCCGCAATATCCGTACGGTGCTGCGAGCCGTCGAGACGGATGCGCGCCACCGCCTTATACGCCTTCTCGCGCGCCTGCGCCAGATCGGAACCGGTCGCCGTCACCGACAGCACCCGGCCGCCCGCGCTGACCACCGCGCCGCCCTCGTGGCGGGTCCCGGCGTGGAGCACGTAGGCGTCCGGCCCGTCCTCGGCGGCCACCTCGGCCAGACCCTCGATCGGGTCCCCGGTGCGGGGGGTCTCGGGGTAGTTGTGGGAGGCGATGACCACCGTGACGGCCGCGTCCTCGCGCCAGACCAGCGGGGGCAGGGCGTCCAGGGTGCCGTTGGCGGCGCCCAGCAGCACGCCCGCGAGCGGCGTGCGCAGCCGGGCCAGGACCACCTGGGTCTCGGGGTCGCCGAAACGCGCGTTGAACTCGATGACCCGGGTGCCGCGGCTGGTGATCGCGAGGCCCGCGTAGAGCAGTCCCGAGAAGGGGGTGCCGCGGCGGCGGAGCTCGTCGACGGTCGGCTGGAGGACCAGCTCCATGACCTCGTCGACCAGCTTCGGGTCGGCCCAGGGCAGCGGGGAGTAGGCACCCATGCCGCCGGTGTTGGGGCCCTCGTCGCCGTCCAGGGCGCGCTTGAAGTCCTGCGCCGGCTGGAGCGGGACCACGGTGACGCCGTCGGTGATGGCGAAGAGGGAGACCTCGGGGCCGTCGAGGTACTCCTCGATGACCACTCGGTCGCAGCCCAGCGCGTGCGCGCGGGCGGTGGCCAGGTCCTCGGTGACCACGACGCCCTTGCCGGCGGCGAGGCCGTCGTCCTTGACGACGTACGGGGCGCCGAAGGCGTCGAGGGCCTCGTCCACCTCTTCGGGGGTGGTGCAGACGTAGCTGCGGGCGGTCGGGACCCCGGCCGCGGCCATCACGTCCTTGGCGAAGGCCTTGGAGCCTTCGAGCTGCGCCGCCTCGGCGGACGGGCCGAAGACGGGGATCCCGGCGGCGCGCACGGCGTCGGCGACGCCGGCGACCAGCGGGGCCTCCGGTCCGACGACGACCAGCCCGGCTTCGAGTTCGGTGGCGAGAGCGGCCACGGCGCCGCCGTCGAGGGCGTCGACCGGGCGGAGCTCGGCCACCTCGGCGATGCCGGCGTTGCCGGGAGCGCAGTACAGCGCGGAGACGTCGGGGTCGAGGGACAGAGAGCGGCACAGGGCATGTTCGCGGGCGCCGCCGCCGATGACGAGGACCTTCACGCTGCTCAGACTAGCCCGGACGGCGCGGCCGCCTTCGTGCGGCCACCCAATCAGGACCGGTCACTCATTTGTGTATTCCTCCACAACGGTGGCTCCGAGCTCGCGCACGATCAGGTCGTGTCCGGTCAGCGCGCTCTCGACGAGGTCGGGATCGTCCTCCTCGGCGAAGTCGTCCTCGGGGGCGACCGGCGGGGGCGCCTGCTGCACGGGGGGCTGCGGGGCGGGAGCCGACTGCTGGGACGGCTGCTGCGGCGTGTACTGCGGGGCGGGCGGGGCGTGCGGCGGGGGAGCCTGCTGCTGCGCCTGGGCCGGCGGCGGGCTGTAGGCGGGGGCGGGCGCGGCCGGGGCCCCGTACGAGGAGCCGTACGAGGAGGTCTGGACCGGGGCCGGGGCTCCGCCGCCCACGACGGCCTCGATCTTCCAGTTGACCTGGAACTGCTCGGACAGGACCGCCTTCAGGACGTCCTCGCTGCCGCTGCTGGCGAAGTTGTCGCGGGCTCCGGCATTGGGGAAGCCCAGCTGGAGGGTGGTCCCGTCGAAGCCGGTGACCTGGGCGTTCTGGCTGAGCAGGATCCAGGTGAAGCGGCGGCGGTTCTTGACGGCCTCCAGCACGCCGGGCCACATCGCCTGTACCTGCCCGGCTCCGGCGGCCATGCCGGGGGAGGGCGCGGCTGCCGCCGCGGCCGGGGCGGGGGCGGCAGCCGGGGCGGCGGGCGCGGGAGCGGGGGCCGGGGCGGAGGCGGCCGCGCCGGGCCAGGCACCCGGGGCGGGAGCCGCGGCGGCGGCCGGGGCCGCGGCGCCGGGCCAGGCACCGGGCGCGCCGCTGCCGGGCTGCGCCGCGCCGGGCCAGGCGCCAGGAGCGGGGGCGGCCGGGGCGGGAGCGGCGGCGGGCGCGGGTGCCGGGGCGGCCTGGACCGGCTCGGGAGCCTGCACCGGGGCGGGCGCGGGCACGGCGGCGCGTGCGGCGGCCGCACCCCCACCGGGACCGGCGGGCGCCATGGCATGCGCCTCGGGCCCGGGCACGTAGCCCATGGCGGGCGCGGCGGCCGGCGGCGCGGCGAAGGCCGCGGCGGCGGGCGGGCCGCTGCGCTCCAGCCGGTCGAGCCGGGCCTGGAAGGACCGCTCGTCGTCGAAGGCGGCGGGCAGCAGCACCCGGGCGCAGATCAGCTCCAGCTGCAGTCGCGGCGAGGTCGCGCCCCGCATCTCGGTGAGCCCGGTGTTGACCAGGTCGGCGGCGCGCGACAGCTCGGCGGCCCCGAACACGGACGCCTGGGCCTGCATCCGCTCCACGACGTCGGCGGGGGCGTCGATCAGCCCCTTCTCCCCGGCGTCCGGCACGGCGGCCAGGATCACCAGGTCGCGCAGCCGCTCCAGCAGGTCGGCGACGAACCGGCGCGGGTCGTTGCCCCGCTCGACGACCCGGTCGACGACCTCGAACGCGGCCGCCCCGTCCCCGGCGGCGAAGGCGTCGACGACGGAGTCGAGCAGCGAGCTGTCGGTATAGCCGAGCAGCGAGGTAGCCATGGCATACGTCACACCGTCGGCGGCGGCGCCGGCGAGCAGCTGGTCCATGACGGACATCGAGTCACGTACGGACCCGGCGCCCGCGCGCACGACCAGCGGCAGCACGCCGTCCTCGACCTGAGCGCCCTCGCGCCCGCAGACCTCGCCCAGGTAGTCCCGCAGGGTGCCGGGCGGCACGAGACGGAAGGGGTAGTGGTGCGTCCTGGACCGGATGGTCCCGATCACCTTCTCCGGCTCCGTGGTGGCGAAGATGAACTTGAGGTGCTCCGGCGGCTCCTCGACCACCTTCAGCAGGGCGTTGAAGCCCGCCGAGGTGACCATGTGGGCCTCGTCGATGATGTAGATCTTGTAGCGGCTGGACGCCGGTCCGAAGAAGGCCTTCTCGCGCAGGTCACGGGCGTCGTCCACACCACCGTGCGAGGCGGCGTCGATCTCGATGACGTCGATGGACCCCGGCCCGTTCCTGGCCAGGTCCCGGCAGGACTGGCACTCCCCGCAGGGGGTGGGGGTGGGACCCTGCTCACAGTTAAGGCACCGGGCGAGGATGCGCGCGCTGGTGGTCTTGCCGCAGCCGCGCGGACCGCTGAACAGGTACGCGTGATTGACCCGGTTGTTGCGCAGGGCCTGCATCAGCGGGGCAGTGACATGCTCCTGCCCGATGACCTCGGCGAACGACTCGGGGCGGTAGCGGCGGTACAGCGCAAGGGACGACACGTATACGAGGTTATCCGGGCCCACCGACATCAGCGGCCCGCCGAAGCCCCTGGAGGGCATCCCGGACCCCGCCCGGAACGCAAAGCGCCCCCCACGCACCCGCCAGAGCCCACTTACCCTTGCTGCCTTCCGGCCCTGGGGGAGTTGGGTGAGATAGCGCCACGTGAGGGGCTGGCCCCACCCTAGCGGATGGAAGGCCCCGGAATCGAGCCGGACCCCGACCTGCTCTCCCCGCGACGATCACGTTCGCGAGCACCCCTCAACGTCTTGTATTGTTTGCGGCGGAGGATTCGCCTAGTGGCCTAGGGCGCACGCTTGGAAAGCGTGTTGGGGGCAACCCCTCACGAGTTCGAATCTCGTATCCTCCGCCAGTGCCTCACCGGGCACTTGAAGGCCCCGACCGGGAAACCGGCCGGGGCCTTCTGCGTGGCTCAGACAGAGGGCAGGATCTGGAACCGACCTGGCCCAGGCGGCGACGGCCGGGGCAGGCTTCGGCCGGGTGGTGATCTCCGCGAACCGCATGGGTGTCGAGCAGACAGATCACTCGCCGTCCGCCGCGTCGTCATAGGAACGCTGCCCGAACTCCAGACCCTCGAACGGGGCCACCGTGAGCCGCTCGAGGAACCCGTGAAGCTGTCGCCGTGTTCACCGCAGCACAGACAGTAGCCGGACTGCGCCCGCGGCGGTTGACGCGGCATCAGGGCGGGCAGGGCGCGTCCGCGGCTCGACGTCACCCGTGGGCGGGGATCTTTCGCCTCGCGAGACGTCCACACCCACCGGATGGGCCATCCTTGAGCCCGGTGCCGGACCGGCCGAGGTCCGGCCACGGGCCGTTTCCTGCCCGGAGGAGAGGTTTCCATGGCGTCCGGATCAACGCTGGCAGCCTGGCTGCGCGGTCTCGACGGCCCGCGCCTGGCACGCGTGCTCGCGACACGGACCGACACCGCGTCCCCTCCGGAGCCCCGCTCGGTGGGGGAGCTGGCGGACCGCCTTCAGCGGCCGGGGTCGGTGGCACTCGCGCTGCCCCTGCTCACCCTGCCCGACCTGCAGGTGGCCGAGGCCGTGGCGGCGCTCGGGACGACCGCGTCGCGCGAGGCCCTGGCGAAGCTGCTGGGAGCGACGGCAGGCGAGGCCGGCCTCGCACTGGAAGCGGTCCTGGAGACTCTGGCCGGGCACGCGCTGGTCTGGCCGGACGGCGACGGGACACTCCGCATGGCCGCGCCCCTGCGGCAGGCGTGGGACGCGCCGCTCGGGCTGGACGCACCGCTTGCGGAGCTGCTGGCGGACATGACCTCCGACGGGCTGCGCGGCATGTTGGCGGCGCTGGGCATCAAGCCGCCCGGCACCAAGCAGCAGCGTACGGCGGCGCTCGTCGCGCACCTCAGCGACCCCGAAGCCGTTGCCGAAGTGGTGGCCCGAGCGCCAGCGGTCACACAGAAGCTGCTGACCCACCGGGCCGGGTCTGCGCCGAAGCCGCCGCAGACCCTCATGTTCGGGGCCCCTGGCCCCGTCCTCGAACCGGGGGCGCGATGGGCACTCGACCGGGGACTCCTGATCCAGGACCGCCACCGGTATGGTGCTGCGCGCATGCCCGTCGAAGTCACGCTCGCGTTGCGCGGGCCCCGCTGGCACGCCCCCTTCGACCCGCTGCCGCCCTCCCCTCAGCTGGTGCCCATCACCTCCGCCGAGGTGGAGCGGGAGGCCGCAGCCGCAGCCACGGCGTTCGCCGCCCATGCCGCCTCAGTCCTCTCGGCCTGTTCCTCGACTCCACCGGCCACACTCAAATCCGGTGGGATCGGCGCCCGTGAGCTGGCCCGGATCGGCAAGGCCGCCCAGGCCGACGGTGCCGTGGTCCGCATCACCCTGGAGACCGCGTACACGGCCGGGCTGCTGGCCCGGGACGGCGACCGCGTGGCGCCGACAGAGGCATATGACGTCTGGGCGGAACAGGAGCCCGCGGAGCGGCTTGCCACGCTGCTCCAGGCATGGCGCGACCTGCCGCTCACCCCCACGCAGGCACGCGACGAGGACAACAAGACGCTCCCCGCCCTCGCGGGGGCGCCGCCCTGCATCGGCTGCCGCCAGGCCCGCCACGGATTGTTCGCCGCAGCGGCACAGCTCCCGGCCGGTCAGGGTGTGAAGGCCGCCTCTGGTCTCGGACCGACGGTGGCCTGGTACCGCCCGCTCGCCGACACCTCACCCATGGACGGCACCCCGTTCGCCGCGGTGATCCGCGAGGCCGAACTGTTCGGAGTGATCGCCCGGGGCGCCCTGTCGGCTCTCGGCGCCAGTCTGCTCGCCGACGACGCGCAAGGACTGACCGCCACCTGTCGGCGGCTGCTGCCCCCGGCCACCGGAACGGCCCGGATCGGCGCCGACCTCACCGCCGTCGTCGCCGGTACACCGGCCGCGCGGCTCGCCGTGCTCCTGGATGCCACCGCGGACCGTGAAACCAGCGGCACTGCCTCGGTGTGGCGGTTCAGCTCCGGCAGCATCCGACGGGCCCTGGACGCCGGCCGCGCCGCGGAGCACATCGCAGCCGATCTGGCCGCCATCGCCGCCGGGCCGCTGCCCCAGCCGCTGTCCTATCTCATCGCCGACACCGCGCGGGGCCACGGACGCGTGCGCATCGCCCCGGCCGCCTGCGTCCTCCATGGCGAAGAGCCGGCGCTCCTCGCCGAGCTCGCCGCCCACCGCAAGCTCGCCAAGCTCGGCCTGCGGCAGCTCGCGCCGACTGTTCTGGTCAGCCGCAGCTCACTCGACACGACCATCGCAGCGCTCCGCGCCGAGGGCTACGCCCCCGTCGCCGAGACGGCCGGGGGAACCGTACGCGTCGAGAAGGTCCGGCCCCGGCGGGCGGCCGCTCCTGTGCCGGCCCCGCGGCGGACCAGCGACAGGCACGGCACCCGCAGCACGGCCATCCGCACATCGGAGGTCCCGGCCGCCGCCGACATGGATGCCCTGGCCGTCCGGCTGTTGACCGCACCACCGAGCGCGCCGGAACCCGATCCGTTCGGCAGCGGAGTCCCGTTCGGAACGGACACCGAGGAGATCGTCGCCGGATACGCCAAGCACCTGTCGTACAGCGATGTCCGCCAGCTCGCCCATGCCATCGACGCCGGCACCGCCATCACCGTCGAGTACGTCGCCACGTCGGGCAGCCGCACCGTACGCACCCTCAGCAGCCTGGAACTCGACCCGCCCTACCTGGAAGCCTGGTGCCACCTGCGCGAAGCCGAACGCGTCTTCACGCTCTCCGGCATCCACGGCGTCATGCCCCTGTAGGCCGGTCAGGCGCCCGAGTCCGACGTGCTCTTCGCGATGCTCCGCGACGGCACCTTCTGCGAACCCCAACCCGCCCCATCAGCTTGACCAAACCCATAGGGGCACACCCCCGCCGTGCTGGTCTCGGAGGTGGTGGACTTCGCCGCCGAATACCGGCTGTCCCTGCTCGACGGGGAGGTCGCCGCGGCGCGACGGCCGGTACGCCGTGGTCGAGGCCAACATGCCGTGGTTCTCGAACAGTTACGCCGCCCGGCCCGAAGCAGTCTGGAGGTGGTCCTGCGCGCGGCTGGCCCGCTCCACCGCGTCCGCGCCGCCGACCTGCCGTTCGTGACCTCGTAGGGGGAGGCCTCGGGCCGGCCGGCCTCCCCGCCCCTCCCCCGCTCCGCTCAGCCGTTGAAGCCGAGGACCAGGGCCACGACCGCCGGGGCCGCGTAGATCACCGGGAAGGCCACGTGGGCGTAGGACTTCGCGCGGAGCACCGTGATCACGGCCCCCGCAAAGTACAGGGCGACCCCGATCGCCGCCGCGATGCCGATCGCCGGGACGAAGACACCCACCGCCAGGCCCACCGCGCCGGCCGCCTTCGCGGTGGCGAGCCAGGTCCACCACGAGCGCGGAACCCCGTACTCGGCCAGCGGCTCCACGACCCACTTCGCCTTGAAGAACATCGAGGCCGCCGAGAATCCGACCATGAACGCGCCGACCAGGGCGAAAACAACAGCGGTGGTGGACATCCGAGCTCCCCTCGGGCGGGCGCCGGTGCGGACTCGCTCCGGTCTGTCTCCCGCCTCCTTCACTCCACTGACCCGCCCCGCCGCACCGATGTGACAGGCCGCGCGAAAAACTTCCGCCCACCCGGCGGCACGGCGGGGGCGCCGCTCAGCCGAAGCTCGGCATCTCACCCACTGTTGTCGACATGTCGATCACCGCGAAGGCGGCACCCTGCGGGTCGGTGACCGCCGCGAACCGGCCGAACGGGCTGTCCATCGGGCCGAAGTGCAGCTTCCCGCCGTGCTTCTGGGTCTTCGCCACCGCCTCGTCGCAGTCCGGCACCCCGAAGTAGACCTGGATGTACGGCGGCACCTCCGGCGGGAAGTCGTCGTCCATCTTCATCCGGCCCAGCACCGGGTTCCCCGCGCCGCCGACGCTGAAGACCTTGAAGTCCATGCCGGCCATCTCGGGATCGTCGCCCGCGTCCATCTGCTGGGCGCCGTACGGGAAGACCTTCGCCAGGAACGCGTCCGCCTTGGCCGGGTCCCGGGTGAAGACCTCCGCCCACGCGTACGAGCCCGGCTCGCCCATCTTCTCGAACCCCTTGTGCTCGCCCGGCTGCCAGACGCCGAAGACCGCGCCGCTCGGCTCCTTCGCGATCAGCATCGTGCCGAAGGCGCCCACCTGCATCGGGCCCATCAGCACCTCGCCGCCGTTCGACGTCACCTTCTCGGCGGTGGCCGCCGCGTCGGGCGAGGCGAAGTACAGACACCACTGCGAGGGGGCGTCGGCTCCCGGCATCGGCGGGACCACGGCCGCGACGGCCTTGCCGCCGGAGTAGGCCTGCGTGTAGTTGCCGTACTCGCTGCTGGCCTCGCCGAAGGTCCAGCCCAGCACGTCCGCGTAGAAGGTCTTGGCCCCCTCCACGTCGGCGAACATCGCGTCCACCCAGCACGGAGCGCCTTCGGGGAACTCAGACATGATCGATCGACTCCTCGTCTCGTACCTGTCGTCGTCGTAGACGGTCGTACTCACGCTAGGCGGGCGGTGCGGCGACCGCGCGGGGAGCGCGCCCAGGCGGGACGCTGGAGCCATGGACAAGGACATCACCATCCGGCTGGCACAGCAGCCGGAGGCCGACGCGCTGCTCGGCCGGAGCCCGCTCGCCGCACTCGTCGGAATGCTGCTGGACCAGCAGGTGCCGATGGAGTGGGCGTTCTCGGGGCCCTGGACGATCGCCCAGCGGCTCGGCTCCGACGATCTCGACGCGCACACCATCGCCGCGTACGACCCGGAGGCCTTCGCGGCCCTGCTCTCCGAGAAGCCCGCCGTCCACCGGTATCCGGGATCGATGGCCACGCGGATCCAGCAGCTGTGCGCCTACCTCGTCGAGCACTACGACGGGAACGCGGAGGCGGTCTGGGCCGACGCCGCGACCGGTCAGGAGCTGCTGAAGCGCCTCAAGGCGCTGCCGGGCTTCGGGGAGCAGAAGGCCCAGATCTTCCTCGCCCTGCTGGGCAAGCGGTTCGGCGTGCGTCCGACGGGCTGGCGGGAGGCGGCGGGCGGCTACGGCCAGGCGAACGTCTACCGTTCGGCGGCCGACATCACGGGCCCGGAGTCCCTGGCCAAGGTCCGGGCGCACAAGCAGGAGATGAAGGCCGCCGCGAAGGCCGCCAAGGCCGCGGGCGGCTCCTGATCCCGAACGCCAGGGCCCTGGTCAGGCCCTGGCCGCCAGACCCTGTCCCGTTCCGGGAGCGGGCGGAATTGACCGGGCGCACAGGCTGCCGATTGACCCCTGATTCCGGTCGCTCAAGATCATAGATTGGTGGACATGACAGAGATCGCGACCCGCGCCGCCACCGCCGAAGCCATCTATGACGCTCCCGGCAGCCTCATCACCCTGCTCACCGACACCGCCGAGCTCACCTGCAACACGGCCACCTTCGAGGAGGGCGCGGCGGGCGCCCCGGTGCACTTCCACACCAAGGCCACCGAGTTCTTCCACGTCACCGAGGGCCGGCTCGACATCCTCGTCGACGACGAGATCCACACCCTGGGCGCCGGCGACTTCATCGCGATCCCGCCGGGCGTCAAGCACGCCTTCGCCCCCGCCGCCGGCCACACCGCCGCCGTCTTCGTCGGCTTCACCCCCGGCATGGGCCGCTTCGACTACTACCGGCTCCTGGGCCGGGTCAACGCGGGCGAGGCCACCGTGCAGGACATCAAGGACAGCTCGGCGACCTACGACAACCACTACGCGGAGAGCCCCGTCTGGAGCGGCCGCCGCCGCAGCGCGGAGCCGTAGACCACGTCCGCGTCGAGGCGGCGCAGTTCCTCCGCGATCAGTTCGGCGCCGCTGCGGATCTTCAGGGCCACCTTGCGGTCGGGGCTCCCCGGCAAGCTCAAGGTGGCCAGCACGCCCGCGGGCCGGTCCACCCGGATCTCCCCACCCGTGGTCTGCAGGCTCACCCCCGTGACCACCGGGCCCTCGGTCGCCACCCTGGCCACCGGCACCCCCAGCCGGTCCTCCAGCCAGCGCGCCAGGAGCTCCGCGCTCGCGTTGTCGGGCTCGCTCTCCACCGCGGCGCCGGTCACCGCCAGCGGCGTCTGGTCCAGGGCCGCGGCCAGCAGCGAGCGCCACGGTGTCAGGCGGGTCCAGGCCAGGTCGGTGTCGCCTGGCTGGTAGCCGGCGGCCCGCTCGTCGAGCACGCCGACCGGGTCGAAGGCGGCGGCAGCGTCCGTGATCCGGCGCTGGGCGAGCGCGCCCAGCTGATCCCCCGCCAGGTCGGTGGGCGCGTCGGCCGGCCACCAGGCCACCACCGGGGCGTCCGGCAGGAGCAGCGGCAGGACGACCGAGCCGGCCTGCTCGGTCAGCGCCCCGTGCAGGCGCAGCAGCACGATCTCGCCGGTCCCGGCGTCGGAGCCGACCCGCAGTTCGGCGTCGACCCGGTTCGCGCGGAGCTTCTGCGGGCCGCGCGAGCTCCGCCTGATCACCGCGATGATGCGGCAGGGGTGTTCGCGCGAGGCCTCGGAGGCCGCGCGTACGGCGTCGTAGGCGTTCTCCTCGTCGGTGGCGAGGACAAGGGTCAGCACCAGCCCCATGGTCGGGCTGCCTATCGCCCGGCGGGCTTCGAGCAGGGCCCGGTTGACCTTGCTGGACGTGGTGTCGGTGAGTTCGGTCCGCATGCACCGAGTCTGTCACCGCGTCACCGGCGCCTGCGCGCCGTCCCGAAGATCGAGCGCGAGATCTCCCGGCCCAGCTGTGTCCCGATCGACCGGGCGAGCGAGCGGAACAGCCCGCTCCCCACCACCTGCTCGGCCGGCGGGGGATCCGGCTTCGGGGCGCTGCGCGCGGCCCGCGCCGCCTCCTTGGCCGCCTCCTTGGCCTCCTTCTCGGCCTCCTTCTCGGCCTCTTTCTCGGCCTCGGCGGCGGCCGCGGCGGCCTCCGCCCGCGCCTCCGCGGCGGCCTGTTCGGCGCTGATCTTCTCGTACGCCGACTCGCGGTCGACCGGCTCCGCGTAGCGCGACCAGAGCGGCGAGGACTTCACGGCCCGCTCCAGGTCGGCCGCCGCGATCGGTCCCATCAGCGACTGCGGGGCGCGCAGCCGGGTCGCCGCGACCGGGGTGGGTGCGCCCCTCTCGCTGAGCACGGTGACGACCGCCTCGCCGGTGCCCAGCCGGGTGAGCAGCTCCTCCAGGTCGTACGCGGAGTCGGGGAAGGTCTTCACGGTCGACTTCAGCGCCTTGGCGTCGTCGGGAGTGAAGGCGCGCAGCGCGTGCTGCACCCGGTTGCCGAGCTGGGCGAGGACGTCCGCCGGCACGTCCTTGGGGGTCTGGGTGACGAAGAAGATGCCCACGCCCTTGGAGCGGATGAGCCGGACGGTCTGGGTGATGGACGTGAGGAAGGCCTTCGAGGCTCCGTTGAAGAGCAGGTGCGCCTCGTCGAAGAAGAAGACGAGCTTGGGCTTCTCCAGGTCGCCGACCTCCGGCAGGTCGTTGTAGAGGTCGGCGAGCAGCCACATCAGGAAGGTGGAGAAGAGCTGCGGTTTGTCCTGGACGGCGGGGAGTTCCAGTACGGAGACCAGCCCGCGGCCGTCGGCGGCCGTCCGCAGGAACTCGCCCGTGTCGAACTCGGGCTCGCCGAAGAACTCCGAGGCGCCCTGCTGCTCGAAGGCGGTCAGCGCCCGCAGGATCACCCCAGCCGTCACCGTGGACAGTCCGCCGATCCCCTTGAGTTCGGGTTTGCCCTGGTCGGAGACGAGGAAGGCGACGACAGCGCGCAGGTCCTTGAGGTCGATCAGCTCCAGGCCCTTGGAGTCGGCGTAGTGGAAGATCAGGCCGAGGGACTGCTCCTGCGTCTGGTTGAGCTCGAGCACCTTGGACAGCAGCACCGGGCCGAAGCTGGTGACCGTGGACCGGAGCGGGATCCCGGGGCCGGTCCCGCCCAGCGAGTAGAACGCGCAGGGGTATCCGGTGGGCTCCCATGGCTGGGCCACGTCCCGGGCCCGTTCGGCGACCCTGTCGCCCGGCGTGCCGGGCGCCGAGATCCCCGAGATGTCGCCCTTGATGTCCGCGAGGAAGACGGGGACGCCGCCCGCAGACAGCTGTTCGGCGATGAGCTGGAGCGTCTTGGTCTTGCCCGTTCCGGTGGCTCCGGCGATCAGTCCGTGGCGGCCCAGCATCGCCAGGGGGATGCGGATCTGACGGTCGGGCAGGCATGCGCCGTCCCAGAGGAGGGCCCCGAGGTCGAGCGCGGGGCCGGTGAACGCGTACCCGGCGGCGATCTCCCCGGCCGGGCCGGCCGGGCCCGTCCGGTCCTCCGGAAGGGCGGGGTCGGTGCTCTCACTCATACTTCACTCCCCAAATAGCGCTGTTCGCCACTTTTGCACCACCGCCACGAGGCTGCGCCCGCACGCACCGGCCCGGTAGGCTTTCCGTGTGATCTTCAAGCGCATCGGAAGCGGACGGCCCTACCCCGACCACGGCAGGGAAACCACCCGGCAGTGGGCGGACGTCGCGCCGCGCCCGGTCCGGCTCGACCAGCTCGTGACGACCAAGGGCCAGCTGGACCTCGAAACGCTGCTCGCCGAGGACTCCACCTTCTACGGCGACCTGTTCGCGCACGTCGTGAAGTGGCGGGGCGACCTCTACCTGGAGGACGGGCTGCACCGCGCCGTGCGCGCCGCCCTCCAGCAGCGCCAGGTGCTGCACGCGCGCGTCCTCGAGATGGACTGACGGCTTCGTCTGGATTGCGCCTTTCGGGTCACCATTGACCTATCAGCAGATCATTTAGTAGGCATCGACTCCGGGCCGCACTACGCTGCGCCCATGAGCATGCTCACTCCCCCCGGCATGGGCGGAAAGTACCGCGTCACGGGAGCCGCCTACCCCCGTATGAGTCGTAAGCGGAGCCGTACCCGGATCGTCCTCGCCGTGCTCGGCTCGATCCTTGCGCTGTCCCTGGTCGGCTACGGGGCCCTGCAGCTCATCGACGTGTTCCGGGGCGACAGCCCCAAGCGGAACACGGCTGCGGGTGCCAAGGACTGCCCGACGACGCCTCCCGGTGCCGCTGCCAAGGGCGGCCCCGGCGCCGCCTCCGCCGCCCCGGCCGCCACCAAACCGGCGGTCGTCCTCCCCCCGCCCGGGGAGATCGCGGTCAACGTCTACAACGCGACCCCGCGTGCGGGCCTGGCCAAGGCGGTCGGTGACGAACTGGCCAAACGCGGCTTCGTCATCGGCAAGGTGGGCAACGCCCCGGCCGACTTCGACAAGAAGGTCCCCGGCACGGGGATACTGCTGGGCTCCCCCACGACCGACAAGGCCGTCTTCGCCGTGCTCGGCACACAGCTCGCCGGGGTCACCCAGCAGACCGACACCCGCGAGACCGCGGACGTCGACCTGATCCTGGGCGACGCCTTCACGGAGCTGAGTAAGAAGGAGGACGCGGACAAGGCGCTGGCCCTGCTGGCCAACCCCGTGCCCGCGCCCAAGAACTGCTGACGCGCAGGACGCCCCGGACGCGTCCCGCGCGGGACGCGTCCGATGCACCGCGCGTGTCCGGCGTGCCGGCCCTACTCCGCCGAGCCGTACATCCGGTCGCCGGCGTCACCCAGGCCCGGCACGATGTAGCCGTGCTCGTTGAGCCGCTCGTCCACCGCGGCCGTCACCACCGTCACCGGCGTGCCCGCCAGCTCGCGCTCCATGATCTCGACGCCCTCGGGCGCGGCCAGCAGCACCACGGCCGTGACATCGTCGGCGCCGCGCTTGATCAGTTCCTGGATCGCCGCGACCAGCGTGCCGCCGGTGGCGAGCATCGGGTCGACGACGTAGACCTGGCGGCCCGAGAGGTCCTCCGGCATGCGCGTCGCGTACGTGGAGGCCTCCAGGGTCTCCTCGTTGCGGACCATGCCCAGGAAGCCCACCTCGGCGGTCGGCAGCAGCCGCACCATGCCGTCGAGCATGCCGAGGCCGGCGCGCAGGATCGGGACGACCAGCGGGCGCGGGTGCGAGAGCTTCACGCCGGTGGTCGGGGCGACCGGGGTCTCGATGTCGGCCTGCTCCGTGCGCACGTCCCGGGTGGCCTCGTAGGCGAGCAGGGTCACCAGCTCGTCGGCGAGCCGCCGGAAGGTGGCGGAGTCGGTGCGCTTGTCGCGCAGGGTGGTGAGTTTGTGCGCCACCAAGGGGTGATCGACGACCTGCAAACGCACAACATCCTCCAAAACTCAGCCTGCGACCTGCAAAAACGGTCGCACGACGCGACCTGCACCCAAAAGGCTACGCGCTGACGCGGCCCCTTCGCGTCCGAAGCCGCGCTCCCGCCCGCCGCTTCCTTGCGGATGCGACCCGCGCGGACGCCCAGCAGGCTGGACGGATGAGCAACACACCGGTGATCGCGGCCGTCGACGGTTCGGAACACAGCCTCAGGGCCCTGGAGTGGGCACGGAAGGAGGCCGTCCGGCACGACAGCGGGCTGCTGGTCGCCCATGTGCTGCCCGACCATGCCCAGTTGTACGCCGGGCGCCGGGCCTCGCTGCACGACGCCTCCGAGCCCGCGGAATTCGCCGACCCCGTACGCGACTGGGTCGAGTCCCTACTCGGCGCCGGCGGCTCCGGGCTGCCCGACGGGGTCACGTACGAGGCCCTGGAAGGCTCCGTACCCGAGGCGCTGCGGGTGATCGGCTCGCGGGCCCGGATGCTGGTGATGGGCTCCCGGGGCCGCGGCGGCTTCGCCAGCCTGCTGCTCGGCTCCAGCAGCCGGGCCGTGGCCAGCACGGCCGCCTGCCCGGTGGTCGTGATCCCGCACGCGGAGCGCGGCGTCGGCGTCGCCGCCGACGCCGACGCCGCCGACGACGATGCCGATGCCGGCGCCGAGCAGTCGGCCGGGCGGGTGGTGGTCGGGCTGCACGCCGCCGAGACGCCCGACGACGTACTGACCTTCGCGTTCACCGAGGCCGCCGTGCGGGGGACCACCGTCCAGGTGGTCTCCGCGTACGCCATCCCGCCCTCGCCGACCCTGGTGATCGACAGCCCCTTCGCGGTGATTCCGCCGGAAGGGCTGGCCGACGAGGGGGACGGCGTACCGGCCGAGCGGGAGATGTTGCGGTCCCAGACGGAGCGGCTGGCACCGCTGCGCGAGCGGTTTCCGGACGTCCCGGTCGAGCAGGCCGCGGTGCCCGGGGACCCGGCGGGCCGGCTCGTCATCGCCTCCCGGGCGGCAGCGCTGGTCGTGGTGGGCCGCCACCACCCGCGGCGCACCGCCATGTCGCTGGCGATCGGCTCGGTGGCCCATGCGGTGCTCCACCACGCGCACGGCCCGGTGGCGGTGGTCCCGACCCTCAAGGACGACGTCTGACCTGCGGTGGGGTGGCATCAAACGCGCCGTCCGGGGGAAGGTGGGTGCAGGGGGGACGACCGACCAGCCAGGTGGTGGCCGATGCCCGACAGGCAGCCGAAGGACGAGGTGCCGGAGACCGCGGCACAGCGCCGAGCACGCCGCGCGCAGTTCCTGCGCGACCTGATGGAGGCGCGCGAGCTGCGCGATCGCGTCCAGCCCCGCCGCGCCCGGGCGGCCCGTATGCGCCAGCAGATGCGCATGCGCACCTTCCGCTGGTGATCCGGGGCCCCGCCGCGCCGCGACACGTCCGGGCTGCACCACCCGCCCCACACCCCTCCTCACGACCCCGCCGCCCCCGCGCCGCAACCCCGTACAGCCCCTGCCGGTGCACGGCGCGGCACGACGCAAGCGCGGAAGACCTCTCGCAAAGCCGCTGTTTCTGCCACGATGCCGATTGGGCGGGGTACGGACGGCGAGCAGCACGGCCGCTTTGCCCCAACCTCCGGCCGGGGGGACCTCCAACCGGCACGCCTAAGACCAGTGGGAGAGTCACGGTGTATTTCGCCGCACTGCTCGCGCGCACCGAAGACGGGTGGGAAGCGAGCGACATGGAACTCGACGACGTCGAGTCCCTCAGTGATCTGATCGATCTCGCCCGGTCCGCCGCTGTCGACGACGACACGGTGGTCGCCCTCATCGAGCAGGAGGACGCCTGGTTCGGCGTCGTCCGCGTGGACGGCGAGGAGGACCCGCGGTACTTCGTATCGAACGCCTCCGCGGCCGCCCGCAGCTCCTACGGCTCGATGCTGACCAAAGAGCTGCTGGGCAGCGACGAGGAGGACGACGAACTCGACGACCTGGACCTGGACGGCACCGAGGACGGCGAGGAGGATGCCGTCGCCGTGTTCACGGACGAGGACGCCGACGAGGACGAGGTGGGCGGGACCGGTGCGGAACCGGTACCGGCCGGTCCGCTCGGTGACCCCCGGCTGCTGGACGATCTCGGGGTGACCAACAAACAACTGATGACCCTGGACGGGGACGCACTCTCGGAGATCGCCGACTCCCTCGGCGCCACCGAGGTCCTGGAGGCCGTCCGCTAGTGGTCCCTGCGAACACCGACGATCCCGTACGGGACCCGTGGCGGGACTCCATGCGCCTGGCGCTCCAGGAGGCCGCCCGGGCGGTGCCGGCCGGCGATGTGCCGGTCGGCGCCGTCGTGCTGGGCCCGGACGGGCGGATCCTCGCCACCGGGTACAACGAGCGCGAGGCGACCGGCGACCCCACCGCGCACGCCGAGGTCGTGGCCCTGCGCCGGGCGGCCGCCGCGCTCGGGGAATGGCGCCTTCCGGGGTGCACCCTCGTGGTGACCCTGGAGCCGTGCGTCATGTGCGCGGGCGCGCTCGTCCAGTCGCGCGTCGCCCGGGTCGTCTACGGCGCGGACGACGAGAAGGCGGGCGCCGCCGGGTCGCTGTGGGACCTCGTACGGGACCGCCGGCTCAACCACCGTCCCGAGGTGGTCCGCGGTGTCCTGGCCGACGAGTGCGCGCGGCAGCTGACGGACTTCTTCCGCGACCTCTGAACGGCGTGCGGGCCCCGGTACCGGCACCCAGGGCCCGGAAAGGGCCTGCGTACGGCCACCGTGCCGCCCCCGGACCTACCGATTTCGGCGGATGGGGTTCCTTAGGCTAGGATCCATCTCGGTAGTGTGTCCGAGTGGCCGAAGGAGCTCGCCTCGAAAGCGAGTATGGGGCAACCCATCGGGGGTTCAAATCCCTCCACTACCGCTTCGATCGAGAGCCCCGCCCCGCAAGGGTCGGGGCTCTCGGCGTGTTCCGGGTCGTCTCTCCGGAGGACACCCGCGTGACCGCCCGCCCCTTCGGCCGTTGTCACGGCATGACCAAGACCCAGCGCATGCTCGCCGCCCTCGCCCTCGCGGGGGCCGCCGCGGGCCTCGCCGCACCCGCCGCCTCGGCCGCCCCGGTCTCCCCCCTCACTCTCCCGGACCTGCCGTCGGCCGCCCCGGGGATGCCGGCCGGGGCCCAGCCCACGTCCGTCCAGGAGATCGGGTCGCAGCTGAGCGCCGGCGCGAACCAGCTCAACGCGCTGATGGAGCTGCCCGACCACCTGGCCCCCGTCATCGCGCCCGTGCAGCCCCTCACGGACCTGGCCGGCGGCCTGGAGTAGCCAGCGGGGCCGCAACCGCCGCCACACGCCCCTTGTGCGCTCCCTGTGCGCCCTGTGCGCGCCCCCTGTACGCCCGAGCCCCCGTACGCCCGCGCGGGCCGCGGGGACGACGCGAAGAAGGCCCCGACGGGAGTCGGGACCTTCTTCGCGCGGAACGGGGGACGTGGCATCGGGGGGACAAGCCACCTCCCCCGACGAGGACGGACCTGCCGGTCCGGGCCGCGATCAGGGGGAAGCGCGCGGCCCCGACCCCGCAGTGAGGCCCTGCCCCTCGCCCACCGGTTTCCTGCCAGAACCGGTGGGCGCACACCCATCCTGTGCCCGCCGCCACTGCACGCTCCACGGCAAAGGACCCGGAGTACCGGGCCATTGGTCCTTAAAGGACAGGTGAGTGTCCAATCTTGACCGGTTAGACTCACCCGACTTGCTCGGACCGGTTGGGGAGGCCGCCCGCACGTGGACACCAAGAAGCTCATCACGGGTGCCCTCACCGTGTTCGCCCTCTTCGTGATCATCACCCAGCCGAAGAGAGCGGCCGAGATCGTGGAAATAGGCTTCCAGGGGATATCGGATGCCGCCTCCGGCATCGGCGAGTTCATGACCGAACTGGTGCGCTGACCCGTACGCTGAAGCGGTTACCGGACTTCCGGCCCCCCACTCCGACGGGTGGGGGGCTTTTTGTATACCCACCACTGGGGATATTGCCCTGATATGCCCAACTTGCCCTCAACACGGCGCTATACGGTGCTTGCACACAGTGCACATCTCTTGTGATGCTATGACCGCTTTTGATGGATGAGTTGACTGAAGGGGTGGCGTGACCGTGCCGGCCAGTACTGCGCCTCAAGTGCCACCCCAGCAGGACCCCCAGGTGCCGCCCCAGCCGGAGCCCCAGCGGGAACACCGCCAGGAGCCCCGTCAGGAGCCGCCCGAGGAGCCCCCGGTAGCGCCGAGACCCCCGAGCAGGGGCGCGGACACCCGGGCGCTCACCCAGGTCCTCTTCGGGCAGCTGAAGGGCCTGGAGCCGGGCACCGGCGAGCACAGCCGGGTGCGCGGGGCCCTCATCGAGGCCAACCTCCCGCTCGTCCGGTACGCGGCCGCCCGATTCCGCAGCCGCAACGAGCCGATGGAGGACGTGGTCCAGGTCGGCACCATCGGCCTGATCAACGCCATCGACCGGTTCGACCCGGACCGCGGCGTGCAGTTCCCGACCTTCGCGATGCCGACCGTCGTGGGCGAGATCAAACGGTACTTCCGCGACAACGTCCGCACCGTCCACGTGCCGCGCCGCCTCCACGAGCTCTGGGTCCAGGTCAACGCCGCCACCGAGGACCTCACGACCCTCCACGGCCGCACCCCGACCACCGCCGAGATCGCCGAGCGGCTGCGCATCACCGAGGACGAGGTGCTGTCCTGCATCGAGGCCGGGCGCAGCTACCACGCGACCTCGCTGGAGGCCGCCCAGGAGGGCGACGGCATGCCCGGGCTGCTGGACCGCCTCGGCTACGAGGACCCGGAGCTGGCCGGCGTCGAGCACCGCGACCTCGTCCGCCATCTCCTCGTACAACTGCCCGAACGCGAGCAACGGATCCTGCTCCTGCGGTACTACAACAATCTGACGCAGTCACAGATCAGCGTGGAGCTCGGCGTCTCCCAGATGCACGTCTCCCGACTCCTCGCCCGGAGTTTCGCCCGACTGAGATCCGCAAACAGGATCGAGGCGTAACCGGAACGAGTGGAGATCATTCACACGTTTCCCGACAGATCGGACTGATCGCCCTCCAGGCTTGTCTGTCGCTGGAGATATATGTCGACATGGCGCTACAGCGCGTTGCCGACATGTGACATTCTGCGTGAACCGCGTTTGCCGCAGCCCCGCCTCCGGTATTCAGGTGGAGGCTGCGTTCCTCCGACGGGCGCGCAGTACGCGACCGTCCGCGACCTCAAGGGGGTGGCATGTCCGTAGACCAGGGCAGCTCCAAGGTGCTCACGCTCGTCAAGAGCGCGCCTGCGCCCACAGCACCTGCAGCGTCCGACCGCTCGGAAGCCATCGACACCCGGACTCTCTCCCGCTCCCTCTTCCTGCGGCTCGCCGCCCTGGATGCGGACAGCCCCGAACGGGCGTACGTACGCGACACCCTGATCGAGCTGAACCTGCCTCTCGTGCGCTACGCGGCCGCCCGATTCCGCAGCCGCAACGAGCCGATGGAAGACATCGTCCAGGTCGGCACCATCGGGCTGATCAAGGCGATCGACCGCTTCGACTGCGAACGCGGCGTCGAGTTCCCGACGTTCGCGATGCCGACCGTCGTGGGCGAGATCAAACGATTCTTTCGGGACACTTCCTGGTCCGTCCGCGTCCCGCGCCGGCTCCAGGAACTGCGCCTGGCGCTGACCAAGGCCAGCGACGAGCTCGCCCAGAAGCTGGACCGCTCGCCGACCGTGCCGGAGCTCGCCGCCGTGCTCGGGGTCTCCGAGGAGGACGTCGTCGACGGCCTCGCCGTCGGCAACGCCTACACCGCCTCCTCGCTCGACTCGCCCTCCCCCGAGGACGAGGGCGGCGAGGGCTCCCTCGCGGACCGCCTCGGGTACGAGGACACCGCGCTGGAGGGCGTCGAGTACCGCGAGTCCCTGAAGCCGCTGCTCGCCAAACTCCCGCCCCGGGAACGGCAGATCATCATGCTGCGCTTCTTCGCGAACATGACGCAGTCGCAGATCGGCGAGGAGGTCGGCATCTCCCAGATGCACGTCTCCCGGCTGCTGACCCGCACCCTCGCGCAACTGCGCGTAGGCCTCATCGGGGAGTGACCCGGCGCCTCGCGCTTCCCAATTGACGATCCGTCAGGAAAACTGGCGCGATGCGAAAGGGATCGCGAGCGGCCGCCGCCACCACCACCCTGCTCGCCCTGTGCTGCACGGCCGCCGCCGGCCTCACCGGCTGCGGCGGCCCGGCGCGGGACGGCTATGTCGCCGTGGGCGCCGCGGCTCCGGGCCCCGAACGGGGCGCGGGGGAGAACGTGGCTCCGCGGGGTCAGGTGGAGTTCCAGCAGCTCGGAGGCCCGGACACGGCGGGCGGATCCGCCCGGTCGGCCACGGCCTCCAGTACGTCGACCGGTGTCGCGGGATCCGGGAGCCCTGGCGGCTCCGCCCCAGGCGGAGCCACGACCACCGGCCCCGGCGGCTCCGCAGGCACCCCCTCGGACCCGGGCAGGACCCCACCGCGCCCCGGCACACCCGGCACGCCGACGGCGCCCACCGCCCCGGCCTCACCGGCCTCTCCGACCTCGCCGGGCACCCCGGCGAGCCCGCCCGGCAGGCCCGGGACGACACCGCCGGCGCCACCCGCGTCCACACCGGCCCGGCTGACGCTGTCCGCGCCGGTCAGGTCGGCCGCGGCCGACCGCTGGTGCGAGCAGGTCACCGTGACCTTCACCAACACCGGAACCACCGCGGCCCGTTCGGGCACGGTCAGCTTCGCGACGCACATCATCGGCGCCCTCGGCATCGACTGGGCCACGATCACCACGAGCCAGGCCCTGCCGGCGCCGCTGGCGGGCGGGACCTCGAAGACGCAGACCTACACGGTGTGCGTGGAGTCCTGGCGGGTGCCGCTGGGCATGCACGTGGACACCCGGAAGGTCACCGCGACCTGGAGCTGAGCCGAGGTGCGGTGAGGCGAGGGGCCCTCGGGGCGCTGCCCGGGGGCCGTCAGGTCAGGGCCATCCAGGCGGCAACGCCGATGACGAGCACGAGGGCGAGGACCAGCCCCACCTTCAGGGCCGGGTTCGAGGACGACCCGGACCGCTGCTCCGCGCGCCGCTGCTGACGGGCGCCCGGACCCGCCTGGCGGGCGGGTGCGGCCTCCTCGACGAAGGCCTTGAACATCTGCGTGCTGCCCGCGGGGTCGTAGTTGCCCTCGGGGACCTGTGAGTTGTGGTTGTCAGCCATGGAGCAGGACCCTAGCCGGTTTTCCGATTCCTTTACCGCCCCACCCCCCAGATTCATTTGCCTGTAGCAACCATGCGCTTCTATGGTTGCCTCAAGCAACAAGATGGGGGACCCGGTGACCGTGCAGACCGCTCCGACCGTGCAGAGCGCACCAACCGTGCAGAGCGCACCGACCGCGCCGCCTGCTCCGACCGCACCTCCTGCTGCGACCGCTCCTCCTGCTGCGACCGCCCCGTACGCGGAGCTGGCCCGCCAGCTCACCGGCATCGGCGCGGTCAAGCGCGAGCTCGCCCGCTGTCTGCCCGCGGACTGCCCGCCCGGCGCCGCCGCCGTCCTCACCCTGCTCGACCGGCACGGGGAGATGCGGCTGAGCCGGCTGACCGAGTACATGGGGGTCGACATTTCCGTGACCAGCCGGCACGTCACGCACATCGCCGACCGCGGCTGGATCGAGCGCGAGACCGACCCGGGCGACGGGCGCTGCCGGATCCTGCGGCTCACCCCGGCCGGGCGGGTGCTCCTCGCCGAGCTCGGCGCCCGCTGCACGGCCTCGCTGGAAAGAGCCCTCCACGACTGGTCCCCCCAGGACATCGACGTACTCAACACCCTGCTGGCCCGACTCCGATCGAGCTTCTAGACAAAGGAAAGACATGGCCCAGTCGGAGACGACGACCGACCACCCGCCCGCGTCCGCGGCCACCCCCGCGGCCTCCTCCGTGACCATGACCCACCCGCAGATCATGAAGGCGCTGTCCGGGCTGATGCTCGGCATGTTCGTGGCGATCCTGTCGTCCACGATCGTCTCCAACGCCCTCCCCCAGATCATCAGCGACCTCGGCGGAACCCAGTCCTCGTACACCTGGGTGGTCACCGCCGCGCTGCTGTCGATGACGGCCGCCACCCCGCTGTGGGGCAAGCTGTCCGACCTCTTCAGCAAGAAGCTGCTGGTCCAGATATCCCTCGTGATCTACGTCCTCGGATCCGTGGTCGCGGGCCTGTCCCAGAACACCGGCACGCTGATCGCCTGCCGCGTGGTCCAGGGCATCGGCGTCGGCGGCCTCTCCGCCCTGGCGCAGATCGTGATGGCCGCGATGATCTCCCCGCGCGAGCGCGGCCGGTACAGCGGCTACCTGGGCGCGGTCTTCGCCGTCGCCACCGTCGGCGGCCCGCTGCTGGGCGGTGTCATCACCGACACCGAGTGGCTGGGCTGGCGCTGGTGCTTCTACGTCGGCGTGCCGTTCGCGATCATCGCGCTGATCGTCCTCCAGCGCACCCTGCACCTCCCGGTCGTGCGCCGCGACGTCAAGGTCGACTGGCTGGGCGCCTTCCTGATCAGCGGCGCCGTCTCCCTGCTGCTGATCTGGGTCACGCAGGCCGGCGACTCCTACGAGTGGATCTCCTGGCAGACCTGGGCGATGACGGGCGGCGCGCTGCTGCTCGGCCTGCTCTTCGTCCTCGTCGAGTCCCGCGCGAGCGACCCGATCATCCCGCTGCGGCTGTTCCGCAACAAGACCATCAGCCTCGCCTCGGCGGCCTCCCTGTTCGTGGGCATCGCGATGTTCTCGGGGACCGTGTTTTTCAGCCAGTTCTTCCAGTTGGCCCGCGGTGAGTCCCCGACGATGTCCGGAATCCTCACGATTCCGATGATCGCCGGCCTCTTCGTCTCCTCCACGGTTTCCGGTCAGGTGATCACCAAGACCGGCAGGTGGAAGGCCTGGCTCGTCTCCGGCGGCGTCCTGCTGACCGCCGGCCTGGGTCTGCTGGGCACCCTGCGCCACGACACCCCGTACTGGCACATCGCGATCTACATGGCGCTGACCGGCCTCGGTCTCGGCATGATGATGCAGAACCTGGTCCTCGCCACCCAGAACCAGGTGGCCCCCGAGGACCTGGGCGCGGCCAGCTCGGTCGTCACCTTCTTCCGCTCCCTCGGCGGCGCCATGGGCGTCTCCGCGCTGGGCGCGGTCATGGCCCACCGGGTGACGCACTACGTCCAGGACGGCCTCGCGGCCCTCGGCCCGAAGGCAGCGGCCCTCGGCCACGGCGGCACCGCCGGGGGCGGGATCCCCGACCTCGACAAGCTGCCCGCGCCGATCCGCGAGGTCATCGAGTCCGCGTACGGGCACGGCGTCGGCGACGTCTTCCTCTACGCCGCCCCGTTCGCGCTGCTCGGACTGGTCCTGGTGGTGTTCATCAAGGAGGTCGCCCTGAAGTCGAAGCCGGCGGCCCACGCCCCGGCGGCGTCGAACGAGCCGGCCCCCGCCGAGACCGCCGTCAAGGCCTCGTCCGCCTCTTAGGGATCCTGCCGGGCCCCGCCCGGCGGAACCTTGGCCTCGATACCCGCGATCAGGATGTCGAGCGCGAGGCAGAAGTCGCCCTCCGGCGCCCGCCGGACCGTCCCGCCGCATCCGTGCAGGAAGTGCGAGACGGCCAGGTGGGCGCCGGTGCGGGCGGCGTCCACCAGGCCGGTGGCGTCCAGCAGCCGCTGGAGGGCGGCGTCGAAGGCCCGCGCGTGCGGGCCGATGTTCGGGAACCCGGCGGTGAGCGGGGCGACCCACGGGTGGTCCGCCAGCACCCGCCGGTAGCCGCGGGCCAGCGCCCGCAGCCGCCCCGGCCAGCCCGGCTCACTGCTCTCCACCGCGCTCACCGCCGCGGTCTCCGCCGCACCCGGCGCCGTCTCGGGCGGCAGTTCCAGCTCGCCCAGCGCGCTGTCGAGGGCGAGTTCGAGCAGATCCTGCTTGGTGTCCACGTACCAGTACAGGGACATCGCGGTCACCCCGAGCCCGGCGGCGAGCCGCCGCATCGAGAACCGGGCCAGCCCGTCGGCGTCGAGCAGCCGCACGGTGGCGGCGGTGATCCGCTCCCGGTCCAGCCCGGAGGGTGCCTCGCTGCGGCGTCTGGTCGGTGCGGCAGGCCTGGCGGCCAGCCACACACTGGTGCGGGTCTCGCCGGGATCGGCCGCGGTCACCATGCAGGCACCCTCCTCACGACAGGTGGATCAGCCCGGAATGCCCGGTCCGCCCTCTTGATGCTAGGGGGTGTCTTGCCGATCGGGCCGGAACAGCGGGCGGGGTCCGCTGCCGTGGGACCGGATCAGGCCGTCGGAGCCGTCAGGTCGTAGAAGGTGGCTCCGCCGACCGTGAACGCCTTGAAGGTGGCCTTGACCCAGGTCTCGATGTCCGAGCTGGTGCCCCCGCCCGGTCCGCCCCGACCGCCGCCGGGGCCGCCGCCCCCGGGCATGCCGCCCTCGGCGTCGCCGGTGGCGGCGCTCTGGCCGATGAACCAGTGGATCTTCCCGTCCCGCACGTACTTCTGGAACTGCTCCAGGGTCGGCGAGGGGTCGCTGCCGTTGAAGCCGCCGATCGGCATGACGGGCGCCCCGGAGGCCAGCTGGTAGCTCGCCGCGTTCTGGGCGCCGATCGCGGCCGCCGCCCAGGTGTACTCGTCGGCGTCGGTGGTGAGGGCCTTCTTGGCCTCCGCGCTCACCCGGGCGCCGTTCAGCAGGCCGCCCGGACCGCCCTGGCCGCCGACGAACCGCTCGCCGCCGCGCCCTGCGCCCGCACCGCCCTGGCCCTGCGGCATCACGCCCCGCGGCATCGCGCCCTGCGGCGGCATACCTCCCTGCTGCCCGGCGCCCGGTCGGCCGCCGTTCGGCATCCCGCCCTGGTGGCCCTGGCCGCCCTGGATCCTCTCGCCGGGTCCGCCGAAGCCGCCCGGGCCGCCCATCATCCCGCCCGGTCCGCCGAAGCCGCCCGGGCCGCCCATCATCCCGCCCGGTCCGCCGCGGCCGCCCGCCACCGCCGGTCCGGCGGTCACGATGGAACCGGTGTGCGCCGTGCTCACCGTGGTCAGGCAGTACGCGAGCGGCCCGGCCAGCGCCGCCACCACGCCCAGCGCCGCCGTGGCCCGCAGCGCCCGGCGCCCGGCCCGCGCGGCGAACGGCAGCGCGGCCGCGGCGAGCAGCCCGCCCACCAGGACCGCCCAGCGCAGCCACGGCAGATAGCCGGTGGCGCGGCCGAGCAGCACGTACGACCAGACCGCCGTCAGGGCGAGCGTGCCGGACAGGGTGAGCGCTGCGGCCTTGCCGCCCCGCTCCTCCCACAGCACGGCGACGCCCATGCCGATCAGCGCGGCCACGAACGGCGCCAGCGCCACGGTGTAGTACTCGTGGAAGATGCCCTGCATGTAGCTGAAGACAGCCGCGGTGATCAGCATCGAACCGCCCCAGGCCAGGAACGCCGCCCGGGCCATGCCCTCCAGCGAGTCGGTGGCCCGGCGGGCCCGCCAGGTGATCAGCAGACCGGCCACCAGCAGGACCAGGGCCGCCGGCAGCAGCCAGGCGATCTGCCCGCCGATGTTGCCCGAGAAGAGCCGGTCGATGCCGGTCTCTCCCCAGCCGCCGCCACCGCCGCCACCGGCGCCGCCCCGGCCGCCGCCGCCCACGCTGCCGGTCTCGTTGCCGTTGATCCGGCCGAGGCCGTTGTAGCCGAGGGTCAGCTCCAGGAAGGAGTTGTTCTGCGAGCCGCCGATGTACGGGCGGGAGGAGGCCGGCCACAGCTCGACGACGGCGACCCACCAGCCGCCGGCCACCACCATCGCGAGCCCCGCCAGCAGCAACTGGCCGAGCCGCTTGCGCAGCCGGATGGGCGCGCAGACGGCGTACAGGAGGGCCAGGGGCGGCAGGATGACGAAGGCCTGCAGGGTCTTGGTGAGGAAGGCGAAGCCGACCGCCACCCCCGCCCAGACCAGCCACCGAGTGCGGGCCCCGTCGAGGGCGCGCAGCACGCAGTACACGGTGACGGTCAGCAGCAGGGTCAGCAGCGCGTCGGGGTTGTTGAAGCGGAACATCAGCGCGGCGACGGGCGTGAGCGCGAAGGCGGCGCCGCTCAGCAGCCCGGCCGCGGGACCGAACTGGCGGCGCACGGCGGCGTACAGCACACCGGTGGTCGCGACGCCCATCAGGGCCTGCGGTACGAGGATCTGCCAGGCGCCGAGCCCGAAGAGCCGGACGGACAGCATCATCGGCCACAGGGCCGCCGGGGGCTTGTCGACGGTGATGGAGTTGCCGGCGTCGGAGGAGCCGAAGAAGAAGGCCTTCCAGCTCTCACTGCCCGCCTGCACGGCGGCGGAGTAGAAGGAGTTGGCGTAGCCGGAGGAGCCGAGGTCCCACAGGAGCAGGGCGGCGGTGGCGATCAGCAGCCCGGCCAGGGCGGGGAGTTCCCAGCGGGGGCGGTCGGCCGCCACGCGGCGGCCGGTACCGGCGCGGACCTCGGGGACCGGGAAGAGCGAGGGTGCTGCCGTGGTCATCGGATGTCGTCCTTCACGGGAGTGTCGCGCCGCTCGGGGAAGACCCAGGCGCGGAAGAGCAGGAAGCGCAGCACGGTGGCGGCGAGGTTGGCGGTGATCAGAACGGCCAGTTCGGTGCCGTGCGCGGGATCGGCGGTGGCCGCCCCGAGCGCGGCGAGGGAGCCGCTGGTGAGGGCTAGCCCGATGCCGAACACCACGAGGCCCTGGGCCTGGTGGCGCACGGCGCGGTCCCGGCCGCGCACCCCGAAGGTGAGCCGGCGGTTGGCGGCGGTGTTGGCGAGCGCGGAGAGCAGCAGCGCGGCGCCGTTGGCGAACTGCGGGCCGGTCCCGGAACGGAAGGCGGAGTACAGGAGCAGGTAGAGCACGGTGGACAGCGCTCCGACGGCGCAGAAGCCGAGCAGCTGGCGGGCGAGTCCGCCCTCCACCCCGGGCAGTGCGGCGCGGTCGCGCGGATCGTCACCGAAGGGGCGGGCGAGCCGGTCCAGCGGGAGCGCGCCGACCGCCAGGGCCCGGCCCACGCGCCAGACGCCCTTGAGGTCCTCGGTGGCGGTCCGGACGATGTGGACGGTGGAGTCGGGGTCGTCGACCCAGTCCACCGGCACCTCGTGGATCCGCAGCCCGGCCCGTTCGGCGAGCACGAGCAGTTCGGTGTCGAAGAACCAGCCCGTGTCCTCCACCAGCGGCAGCAGCCGCTCGGCGACCTCGCGCCGGATCGCCTTGAATCCGCACTGCGCGTCGCTGAACCGGGCGGCGAGGGAGGACCGCAGGAGGAGGTTGTAGGCCCGCGAGATGAACTCCCGCTTCGCACCCCGCACCACCCGCGAGGACCGGGCCAGGCGGGTGCCGATGGCGAGGTCGGAGTGGCCGGAGATCAGCGGTGCGACCAGCGGCAGCAGGGCGTTGAGGTCGGTGGAGAGGTCCACGTCCATGTAGGCGAGGACGGGAGCGTCGGAACCGGACCACACCTGGCGCAGGGCCCTGCCCCGGCCCTTCTCCTCCAGGCGGGTGCTGCGTACGCCGTCCAGCGCGGCGGCGAGCCCCCGCGCGACCTCGGGAGTGCGGTCGGTGCTCGCGTTGTCGGCGACCGTGATCCGGAAGGGATAGGGGAAGGTCCGGCTGAGGTGCTCGTGCAGTCTGCGGACGCACGGGCCGAGGTCCTTCTCCTCGTTGAAGACAGGGATCACCACGTCGAGGACGGGCTCGCCGGGCACGGGCGCGAGGGGCGCCCGTGCCGGAAGGGCCCCGGTAGAGGTGTCGGTTCGCATGTTCCGAGACTCGCGGGGCGCCCTGTCACCGCTGTGTGCTGAGCCTGTGCCCTGCCTGTGAGTCCGTCCGGTCCGGCTGAGCGTGCGGCAGCAGGACCTCGAAGCAGGTCCGTCCGGGCTCGCTCCGTACGCCGACCCGGCCGCCGTGCGCGGTGACCACGGCCTGGACGATGGCCAGCCCGAGTCCGGTGGAGCCCGCCGCGCGGGAGCGGGAGGCGTCGCCGCGGGCGAAGCGCTCGAAGACACGGGGGAGCAGGTCGGGTGCGATGCCGGGCCCGTCGTCCTCGATCCGCAGCCGGACGGCGGATGTTTCACGTGAAACGTGCGCGGTGACGGTGGTGCCCGGAGGGGTGTGCGTACGGGCGTTGGCGAGCAGGTTGACCAGCACCTGGTGGATCCGTGCCGGGTCGGCCCGGATCGGGGCCGGATCCTCGGGCAGGCTCAGGCGCCAGTGGTGCTCGGGGCCTGCGGCCCGGGCGTCGCTGACGGCGTCGACGACGAGCGGCGCCAGGTCGGTGTCGGCCTCACCGGTGGAGAGCGGACGGCCGGCGTCGAGCCGGGCCAGCAGCAGCAGGTCCTCGACCAGGCCGGTCATCCGGGTGGCCTCGGATTCGATCCGGCCCAGGGCGTGCCGGGTGTCGGGGCCGGGTTCCTCCCGTCCCCGGCGGGTCAGCTCGGCGTAACCGCGGATGGAGGCCAGCGGGGTGCGCAGCTCGTGGCTGGCGTCGGCGACGAACTGCCGGACCTGCATCTCGCTCTGCTGGCGGGCGGTGAGCGCGGAGGAGACATGGCCCAGCATCCGGTTGAGGGCGGCGCCGACCTGGCCCACTTCGGTGCGGGGGTCGGCCTCGGCGTCCGGGACCCGCTCGTGGAGGGCGGGCTCGCCCTTGTGCAGGGGAAGTTCGGAGACCCGGGTGGCGGTGGCGGCGACCCGGCGCAGCGGGCGCAGCGCGACCCCGACCAGGGCCTGCCCGGCGAGGGAGGCCGCGATCAGCCCGGCCAGGGTGACGCACAGCTCCACTCCGATCAGGGCGCGCACGGTGGAGTCGACGTCACTCAGGGGGAAACCGAGGGCGAGAGTGCCGTCGGGCGCGAGCAGCACCCGGTAGCCGCCGAGGCCCGGGAGCTCCGCGTCCACCGGCTCCGGCCTGCCGTCCGCGACCGTCCGGGCGGCCCGGGCGAGGGCCTTGCCCTGGGCCTCGGTCAGCGGCGGCGGCTGCTCGACCGACCATCCCTCGGCGCGGACGTTGCGGGCCGTCCCGAGGACGGTCCCGGCGGGATCGAGCCGGATCCCGGCGGCGTCCAGCGGGCTGCCGGGAGCCATGACGAAGCCGGCGCTGTTCTCCCGGGCCGGCTTCCCGCCGGGCGCCCGGACGGCCATCCTCACGGAAGCCTTCAGCTGATCGTCGAGCTCGGTGACCAGGTACGAGCGCAGGGCGAAGGTGGTGACGGTCCCGATGGCCGCACCCACGACGGCGATCAGCGCCACGGCCGAGACGACGAGCCGGGTACGCAGCGACCAGGGCCGGCGGCCGCGCGGCCGCCGTTTCGTGCGGAAGGCCACTACTCGGCCGGCTTGATCAGGTAACCGGCGCCGCGCCGGGTGTGGATCATCGGCGGCATACCGAGCCCGCTGTCCAGCTTCCTGCGCAGGTAGGAGATGTAGAGCTCGACCACATTGGCCTGGCCGCCGAAGTCGTAGGACCACACCCGGTCCAGGATCTGCGCCTTGCTCAGCACGCGCCGGGGGTTGCGCATCAGGTAGCGCAGCAGCTCGAACTCGGTGGCGGTCAGGTGGATCTCCCGGCCGCCCCGCACCACCTCGTGGCTGTCCTCGTCCAGCCGCAGATCGCCGACGGTCAGCACCGAACCGCCGCGTGCGGCCTGTGCCGCGCCGGAGCGCCGGACCAGGCCGCGCAGGCGGGCCACGACCTCCTCCAGGCTGAAGGGCTTGGTGACGTAGTCGTCGCCGCCCGCCGTGAGGCCCGCGATCCGGTCCTCCAACGAGTCCTTGGCGGTCAGGAACAGCACGGGCACCTGGGGGATCTCCCGGCGCAGGCGCCCGAGGACGGCCAGGCCGTCCATGTCGGGAAGCATGATGTCGAGGACGACCACGTCGGGCCGGAACTCGCGTGCCGCCCGTACCGCGCCCGCCCCGTCGCCGGCGGTGCGGACCTCGCAGCCTTCGTAGCGCAGGGCCATGGACAGCAGCTCGGAGAGCGAGGCCTCGTCGTCGACGACGAGTACCCGGCAGGGGCCGCCGTCGGGCCGCACCAGGGCCGTGGGGTGGTTGGTGGACGTGGACGCATGGGAGGTGGTCGTCGCAGTCATACCGAAACGCTGTCCCGTGCCTCTGAGAGCGTTCTTGTGCCTTCCTGTGAATTTCCTGAGAAAGGAACCCGGGGAAGGAAGGCAGGGCGACGGGCCGGGCAGGGCAGGGCACAGGGGCAGGGCGCAGGGAAAGGGCGCAGGGGCCTCAGCCGTCGAGGCGGAACAGCCGGGCGCCGTTGTCGTGGCAGACCGCCCGCAGCCAGTCGTCGCCGAGGCCGAGCCGTTCGAGCGCGGCGAGCTGGTGCTCGTAGGGGTAGGGGATGTTCGGGAAGTCGGTGCCGAGGAGGATCCGGTCGCCGAGGTCCGCGAGGCGTCCGAGATCCCCGGGCGGGAAGCCGCACATCTGCTCGGAGAAGTCGGTGAAGGCCATGGTGGTGTCCAGGCGCACCTCGGCGTACCGGTCGGCGAGGTCGAGGAAATCGGCGTACTCGGGCATGCCCATGTGGGCGATGACCAGCGGCAGCCTCGGGTGGCGGGCCAGCAGCCGGGCGATCGGCTCGGGTCCGGTGTGCTTGCCCGGGACGGGGCCGGAGGCGCAGTGGATCACGATCGGTAGGCCGGCCTCGGCGAGCAGCCCCCAGACGGGATCGAGCCGGTCGTCGTTCGGGTCGTAGCCGCCGACCTGGAGGTGCGACTTGAAGATCCGGGCTCCGGACTGGACGGCTTGGCGGACGTACGTGCTCACGCCCTCCTCCGGGAAGAACGTCGCGGTGTGCAGGCAGTCGGGGGTGCGGGCGGCGAAATCAGCGGACCAGGCGTTGAGCCAGGCGGCCATCGCCGGCTTGTGCGGGTAGAGCATGGCGGTGAAGGCCCGGACCCCGAACTCCCGCAGGAGCGCGACGCGCTGATCCTCCTCGTGCCGGTAGGTGATGGGCCACTCGACGCCGGTCAGCGGGCCGACCGCGTCGAAGTAGTCCCACACCTTGTCCAGGACCCGCTCGGGCATGAAGTGGGTGTGGACGTCGACCAGTCCGGGCAGCCCGAGCCGCTCCCGGAAGGCGCGGACCGCCTCAGCCGTTGCGGACATAACCATGGCTCCGCTCGACGGTCGCGACGTGCAGGGTGTAGCTCTCGTACCAGTCGGAGCGGCCCTGCTTCATGGCCGCCTGGTGCTCCAGGTCCTCGCGCCACACGGTGAGGGACTCGTGGTCGCGGAAGTAGGCGACGGTGATGCCGAGGCCTCCCGGGTCACGCGCGGACTCGTAGCCGAGGTATCCCGGGTTCGTCCGGACGATCTCCTTCATCCGTGCGAGAGCCTCGGGGTATCCGCTGTCGTCGTCGGTGCGGATGTTGCTGAAAACGGCCATGACATAAGGCGGTTCGAAGGCCGGTACCGGCTGAGTGGTCATGTCGAACACCCTCGGCGGAGCGCCCCTGGCGTGTCCACCGGAATCGGCCCCGAAAGGCCGAAGGGATCCAAGTTTTGACCATGGCCGCCACGGTCCGAGCCGCGGTCCGCCGGTGTCAGAACAGCCCGCCCTGCTCGGTGGGAGCCGCGGAGGCGGACGGGATCTGCGCCGTCGGGACCGCGGTCACGGCCTCGTCCCCGGGAGCGGTCAGCTCCCAGCCCGCCAGCAGCCGGGTGTCCACCACGAGCCCGTCGGCGAGGTGCAGATCGGGACCGGCCGCGCCCGCCAGCCGGCCCACGACGGACCCGCCGGACACCATCTCGGTGAGCACCCGCGCCGGCCCGGGCAGGCCCGGCAGGGCGTCCAGCCCGAACGCCCCCGCGTGGTCGGACACTTCGCACTCCACCCGCTCCAGCGACTCCGGCCACCCGGCCAGCGCCGCCGCCCGTGCGTGCAGCTCGGCGACCTCCCGGGCCCGATCGGGCGCGGCCGGCAGGTGGGCCCGCACTCCGCGCTTACGGGCGTACGCGATCCGGTCGGGCACCCCCAGCGCAGCCCGCAGCAGCTCCTCGGTGCGCCGGGTGGCCATCAGCGGACCGCGGCCGAGCCAGGTCCATGCCACCGCTCCCTGCTCCAGCAGCCGGGCCGGGCCGCGCTCCTCGGCGGTGATCCCGACCTTGACCATGCCGGGCCCGAACCAGGCCAGGTAGACCCGGTAGGTGCGCGGATCGGCGGCGTTGGTGTCGGCCGCCACGGAGAACGACCGGTCGAGACGGGCGCATTCAGGGCACTGCGCGTTCCCGGCGCGGCCCGGCACGGTATCCGCGGTGGGGCAGGGCGTCCGCTTCCCGGCCCGCCGCACACCGAGGCAGTGCCGCTCCCCACGGGCGGCGAAGGCGATCCGCTGCCCGTACGCGAGCTCGCTCACCCGCTCGCCGCGCCCCTCCCCGTACCACCCGATGGCGGGTCGGCCGTCCTTCCACCGGATTCCGGTGCACCACCAGGTCACAGCGGGAGCGGCCGCTCGAAGAAGGTGTCCAGGACGACGGTGGCGTGCGTCCCGCTGACGCCGTCGATGGCATAGAGCCGGCGCAACACGTCCTGCAGCTGTTCGGTCGAGGCCGTACGTACCTTGACCAGCACGGACGCGCTGCCCGCGATGATGTGCGCCTCCTGGATCTCGGGGATCGCGGCGAAGTCGGCACCGGACTCGCCCATCCAGGCGCTGGAGTCGACCATCACGTAGGCCAGGACTCCGCTGCCGACGGCCGCCGGGTCGACGTCGACGGTGGTCCGCCGGATCACCCCGCGCTCGCGCAGCTTCCGTACCCGCTCGTGAGTGGCTCCCGCCGAGAGCCCGACGGCCGTGCCGAGAGCGGCGTACGACTGGCCGGCGTCCTGTTGCAGGCGCAGGACGAGCGCACGGTCGATGTCGTCCACGCAATCTTCCTCTCATGGGTCGGTCGACCCTTGCGAAGACGGTACCTGATCCTGCAATCTCACCATCGAGCCGAACAATATTCGGCAAGACTCTTCCAGGGGGAATCATGTCTGCCATGGCCGAGCTCACCTTGTACGAGATTCTGGACGAACGCTTCCGGACCGGCCGCTGCGCCAACGGCGACGCCCGGCTGGACCGGCTCTACGGCGACTGCCGCTGGGCGGAGGGCCCGCTCTACCTGCCCGCCTGGCGGCAACTGGTGTGGAGCGACATCCCCAACGACCGGATGCTGCGCTGGGACGAGGCGACCGGAGCCGTCTCCGTCTTCCGCTCCCCGGCCGGCCACTCCAACGGCAACACCCTGGACCGCGAAGGCCGCCTGATCACCTGTGAGCAGGGCAACCGGCGCGTCACCCGCACCGAACCGGACGGCAGCCTCACCGTCATCGCCGACCGCTTCGACGGCAAGCGGCTCAACAGCCCGAACGACGCGGTCGTCCGCTCGGACGGCTCCATCTGGTTCTCCGACCCGGACTTCGGCATCACCAGCGATTACGAGGGCCACCGCGCACCCGGCGAGATCGGCGCCTGCAACCTGTACCGGGCCGACCCCTCGACCGGCGAGGTCCGGACGGTCGCCGACGGCTTCCTCGGCCCCAACGGCCTGGTCTTCTCCCCCGACGAGAGCGAGCTGTACGCCGCGGACACCCGGGCCGGCCACATCCGCGCCTTCAAGGTCACCGACGACGGCACCCTCACCGACGACCGCGTCTTCACCACCTGCCTCGGGGTCGACAACATCCGCTTCGACGACGAAGGCCGGCTGTGGGCGGCCGCGATGGAGAACGGCGTCCAGTGCTACGCCGCGGACGGCACCCTGATCGGCCGTCTCCGCGTCCCCGAACCGGTCTCGAACATCGCCTTCGGCGGCGCCAAGAACAACCGCCTCTTCATCACCGCCACCACCTCCCTCTACTCCCTGGTGATGTCGGTGACCGGCCTGCCCCGGGTCCTCTGAGGCCGAGCCGCCGCCTACCGGGCGACGAACTGGGTCAGGATCGCCTGCACCTCGTAGATGTCGACGCCCTTGGTGAAGGTCTTCTCGATCGGCACCGAGCTGCCGGATATCCAGATCTTGAGCTCGGCGTCGAGATCGAAGTGCCCGGCGGTCTCGACGGAGAAGTGCGTGATGCTCCGGTACGGGATGGAGTGGTACTCCACCTTCTTCCCCGTGAGCCCCTGCTTGTCGACGAGCACCAGCCGCCGGTCGGTGAACAGGATCGTGTCCCGGATCAGCAGGTACGCGGCATGCACCTGCTCCCCCTGCCCCAGCAGCCGCGCGTAGTCCCGCTGCGCCGACACAGGGTCGACGGTGTGCGCGTTCCCGAACAGTCCCATGAGTGCCCCCGTTTTCCAGCTCCGGATCTCCGGCTTCGGACGATCTCCAGAAACCGTACCGAGGCCGGCCCCTCGTCCACGTCACCCGCCGGAGCCATCCCGGCCCTGACATCCTCCGGGGGACCCCGTCCCCATCAAGGAGGAGACGGCGGGCCGTCAGGACATACGACAGAGGCCCCCAGGATTTCTCCTGGGGGCCTCTGTCCTGCTGTGCACTCGGCAGGATTCGAACCTGCAACCTTCTGATCCGTAGCTCTAGCCGGATCGGTCAGCGACGGTCATACCAGCTGTTTCAAGAACCTAGACGGACACGGCTGGACGGTAGCGTCTACTGAGGCTGCTGTACGGCACTGCTGTACAGCTACGTTGTGGCTATGGGCTCGGCCGCGCAGCGTCCGACGCAAACTCAGTGCCTACGGGTCGGCCAGCATGGCCCGGCCAGCGTCACTCGCGACGATGCTCGGCCCCAGAGCGTCTGGCTGCCTTCTCCTGCAGCGGCCCTGCCGTGAACCTGGCGCAGGCTCCGGTCCCGATTGGTTGCGGAGACGCCACGCCGCATGCAGGTCACTCGTCGGCCGAGTAATCCGCGGCCACAGAAGAGGGCACACCCAATCCGCCGAAGGCTTCCTCGTCAACGCTCGGAAGCGCCACAATGCCCTTGGTGCCGTCCGCCAGCACGACCTCGACCTGAAGCGGCGCGGGCTGGTCCGTCTCGGCGTCTCCGCTCGCTCGCATTCGCGGGGTCTTTCCGTGGTGGTGCTGGAGTAGAGGCATGTCAACGACTCCTGTAGTACTGGTGCACCGCGCCTCCCAATAGGACTAGGAAGGCCAGCGCAAAAAAAGCAACACCCATCTGTAGAGTACGTCGCTTGGGCGAAAGCAGCCATTGATTGTTTCGATGGACCCAGTTCGCTTCGTTGACATACAATTGCTTGATCATTTGGCTTGCGGGCTGGGAAAGGTACGTGGCGAGCTCCCGGGGCTCCACGCGTACCGGCTCTCCTCGCGTAAGGCGGCGCCAGGCCTTGGGGCCCTTTTGAGGCCTGCCAACAAGGCACCAAAGTAGCCAAACGATGCTCAACGAGAGCAGCACCATCGTGCCGACCCGCCAACCGACCGGCACCGAGACATCCGGCACCAACGTCACAAGGACCGCCTCGAAGCCGAGCATCGCCGCGGCCGCGACGTTGTAAGCGTCGAGCCGACTATGCTGGTGCGCCCGCTCGTCCCTCAATTCTTCCCAGAGAAGCCTAAGCCGATCTGGAAAGTCAGGAGGATCGGGTGGGCTGGGCGGTTGCTGAGCCGTCATACGTTCGATCATGCGTGATCCGATCCAGCGGCGCCGACTTATCCACGTCCACACGAGGGACGCGATATCCAAGCCCCAGGACACACGACCCGACCTACACGCCCATCAAGTCTGATGGCGCCCCTGAGAGACGTGCCTGCATGAGGCGGAAACCGAGACTGCCGAGGCCTCACGCATGGAGCCAAGAGAGACGGCCCTCGACCTGTGGACGTGCCTGGTCTTCACCGTGCCTGCCCTGCATCACGGACGATTCAGCGAGACCGTCTGGCCTGCACTCGCGACCGGAGCCCTTGTGACACCTGGCCTTCTCACGGACTTCCACAGTTCCTGTTGACGGCCGAGACCCAAGTGGTAACGCGACGATCATGAATGTTTCTCTGCTTAACAATGAAGACCATCGCCCCACCCGCGACAAGGGTTCCTACTGCACCGGCAATGGCAAGCACGGCTTCCTTATCTTTCATCACGAATGCTGCACCAACAAGGACGATGAGGGCAGCTGCGGCAGCAGCTGACACGAGATAGATCAGCAGGTTGTAGCGCCTCACTTCCCGTGACTCATAGTCACGTTGTTGCTGAAGAAACGCACAGTTGTCGTTACGATACGGGCTCACAACAAGCTCTGGATCAGGCAGTGGTTCCATGGTCACGTCACCTCCGCCTCGACAGTTCACACTGGACCGCCAGTTAGTCCATCAGGAACGGTGTGCCGCGAGACTGCAGGGCATTGCCACTCCCTTTGCTCAGGCAGGGGCGATGCGCTTGAATGGACGTCAGGATTTGAGTGCGTCAACAAGCCAGAACGTCAAGGACCACTAGTAACCACGCTAGATCCATGGTGGCGTTGATGCATGTCGAAGGTCGCACCCCTCACTCTCACTGATGCACGATCGGTGTAGCGGCCTCGGCCGGTGTCCTGCCGGGTTAGGGTCGAGATAATCAGAGGTCGAGCGCTGTCCGAAGGTGACTGAACGACACGCTCATCAGCCACGACGAAACCGGTACCGACGCGGAGCGACCACACCGGCCTAGGCCGCATCGCGGCAGCAGCTAGCTCTCCGCCCGCCCATTCCGGGTGGTGCGCTCGCCTCACGCTCCCGTCATCCGTGACGGCGGGGGTACGGCGCCCAGCCCTACTCAAGCCCGGCAGTCGGCCGACCTTGCGCAAGAGGCCACCCCTCCCTCGCCGCTGGCCGTCTTTTGGCACGCCGTCCCGGCCGCAGTCGGCAACGCTCCCGGCCACGCATGCCATGTGACGGTTGCCGCGTCTGAGCGCCCGCCTGAGCCGTACTGCTGCCCTAGGAGCATTGGCGGTACGTCGCTGCTGTACCGCCAACCCTGCGGACCCCGACTCGCGCCGGGGCCCGGGGGCTAGATCAGCCGGCGTAGTCGTGGTGGTCGCGGGGGTCGTAACCGTGGTTGCAGGTGGGGCAGAGGGTGAGGTCCTCGGGGTCGTCGGAGTGTCGGTTGGGGATGATGCCGCTGTCGCATTGGGGGTCGGTGCAGGCCATGGTGTGCTCCTTCGAGGTCGGTGCCGTTGTCCTGATGGGCACCGCCCCTGCACGGTCTGGGAGGGCGCACAAGGTGGAGCGCGCCACTGTACGAACGACCTTGTGCGCCCTCCCAGACCGTGCTGCCCTCGGGATCAGGACAGCGGTGCCGACCGGCGGCCACCACACCGGCTCCCCAAACCGCAGCCTGAGCCTGACCCCACCCCAACACCCCCCACCCCAACATCCCCCATCCCGTCTGCCGTCGACCCACACGTCTGTGGAGCGCGCCACGTACGAACACCCCCTGGACGCCCGTCCCGTGTCTGCTCGGCTTGTCCTGGGTCGACGGCAGACGGAATCGGAGTTCCCCCGCCCCAGCCGCATATGGCTGGCACACGCGAGCGGCGCCCCTCCGTCCCGGAGTTTGAGCGCCCCCGCTGGAGGCATGTCGGTGAGGTAGGGATCCCGCGGCCGCTGGGTTCAGCTCATGCCCTTTGGCCTATCCCGCCTTGCAGGGGCGGCCGGCGGCGAAGCGCGCGCGGAGCGGGCCGAAGGCAGGAGCGTCGCGCGGAGCGGCGCCGGGAAAGGCCGCCCGGCGGAGCGGAGCGCAGCCGGGTGCTTGATGAGGTAGAGAAACCTGTAACAGGTCCGCGCCGCTCCTCGGCTACGCCGCGTTGAGCGCGTCGGCGATGGCCCGCATGTCGTCAGTGATCGTGTCGGCTTGCGCTTCGGCGAACAGGTCGGCCTTGTACGGCTTGTTGGCGTAGGCAATGACCGTTGCGCCGGCTGCATGAGCGGCCTGAACGTCGGTGAGCGAGTCACCGATCAAGGTGCACAGGGTGATGTCCATGTGCATCTGCTCCGCCGCCCCAATGAGCGGGAACGGGTTCGGTTTCATCAAGTGGGGCTGGCCCACCGGTCGACCGATGACCCTCGCGACGTACCCATCCAACCCGTGCGCCTCCAAGAAGCTCCGGACGCACTCGGCAGAGTTGTTACTCACCACAGCCACAGCCCGTCCCGAAGAACGCACAGCCTCAAGGGCCTCGACCGCACCCGAAGTCGGCGGCCCGGCCAGCGCGACAGCCTCGACCTCCGCCGCCGTCAGAGCCTGCTCCACCTTCTGCCCAAGCTCAGCATCGACCTCGTAAGCAATCCGCATGACCTCAATCGGGTCGTCGGTCTCGGTCGCCTTCGCACCCGCGGTCTCGTCCTGAGCTGCGAGTAGCGCGGTGAGCTGCGTGGCGACCTCCGGGGCGGGCAACCCGGCGAAGACGTCGCAGATGGGCCCGTCGAAGTCGAAGAAGACTACGCGCGCATGCGCCAAGACCCCTCGAAGTCGATCATCGTGCGTCAAGGTCAAAATCCCTTCCGATGGTCTCCCACACGCTGTCGAACCACATGCGGGCCTGCTGGACTTGCTGCGCTCCGCTGGAGGACTCGCCGTCGTTGATCGAGTGATGGAAGAGCGTGGCGTCCTTGCCCACGAGGTCGTAGATCTCGATCGTCTCGCCCTGGGCGACCACCTTGTTGGGGCGGATCGGGTAGTACCCGAAGAACGCGTCCTCGTCGTTGATCACGTAGAGCTTGAAGAACTGGGTACCGCTGTGAACGCGGACGCTGATCTGTGTCTCAGCGACAAGACCCAGGTGCCCCAGCTCGGCAATGGCATCTCGGATGCTGCGGGTGTAGCTGACCATGATGTCGTGCATGCGGTCACGAAGCCGCTTGTCATCCGCACCGTCATCCATCCGCACCGGTGCGGCCTGGGGCACCGACATGTCTGGGACGAGTATCCGCACGGCGATGCTCGACGGCGTGAGCCGGCCGACCCTGATCTTGTCCAGCGGTTCCTGAAGCGCCCCGTGCAGCGTCTCGCTGGAGAACCCGGCAAAGTCGATCGTCACGCGGTCCTTGGAGAACGCCTGCTCGACGTACGGGCGTAGACCCGCCGGCCGTTCGGTCCGGTTGCGGACATAGACACCGCTGCCCTTACGGGAGACCACCAAGCCCTCGTCTTCGAGGTCGCGCAGCGCGCGCTGGATCGTCGCCCGAGCGAATCCGTAGTACTCCGTCAGCTTCGCGTGGGACGGGAGCTTCTCGCCTGGGCCCAGCTTCCTCGTGCGGATGGCCGCACTGAGGCTGCTCGCCACCTGCTCATACGGGGCTCGGTCGTCATCTGGGTCGAGGGGCTCGGGGACGAAGGTCATGGGTCGATGTTAGGGGAACCCCTACGAGGCGGGACAGCCATGCCAGTCATGTTGTTGACATGGCTAGCCATCTCTTCTACTTTCGAGATGTGACCAACCCAGCTAGCCAAGTTGGTCATCTAGCTTCCTGCTGGCATCTCTGAAGGAGAAACCATGCCGTCGTTCAAGGTGGACACGTCGACCGCCGTGGTGTTCGTGGCCACGGCTCCGACCCCGAAGCTCGTGAGCAAGCAGACCGGTGAGCGGGCGATGGACCGGGAGACCGGCGCCGGCCTGTCCACAGTCGGCCTGCTGATCTCGGACGAGGGGGAGGGCAACCTCTACCAGGTGACCGTCCCGGAAACCGGTCTCCCCGAAGGCCTGATGCCGGGGATGCCGGTGTCGGTGATCGGCCTCAAGGCCCGGGACTGGGAGAACACGTTCAACGGCCAGACCCGGCACGGCATCTCGTTCCGCGCCGTCGCCATCACGGTCGGGGCCTGACCATGGCCGACCTGACGACCTTATGGGAGGTCGGCCTCCCCCTGGCCGGTGCGGGTGGCGGTCTCGGCTACGCGAAGCTCCGCGCCCCGCGCGTGTTCTGGTCCGTGGCCGGTCTGCCGGCGGCCCGGGTTCGGTTCGCGGTGACGTACCGGGCCACGATGGACGTATGCGGGCTCACGGTGCAGCCGTCCCGCCTCCGGGCCTTCCTGGTCCGCAACGTCGCCCGCCGCAGCGACGTCCAGCCGGTCCCGCCGAGGGTCCGCCGGGTGCGAGGCTCCTCGACCGGCATGCGGGTCACCCTCCGCCTGCCGGCCGGGCTGGAGCCCTCCGACGTGATCGCGGCCTCCGAGCGGCTGCGCCACGCCTGGGGCGTCCACTCGGTGCACGTGGTGGAGACGAAGCCGGGATTCGTGGAACTGCGGATGACCGGCTACGACGTTCTACGGCGGGTGAAGATGCCGCGCCGACGCCCGTCGGGCCAGATGGTGGTACCGGTCGCGCTCCGGGAGGACGGCACCGCGTTCGTACGGGACTACCTCAAGGTGCCGCACGCGCTGACGCTCGGCGCCAACCAGTCGGGCAAGTCCATGTACCAGCGGAACCTGATCGCCGGCCTCGCCCGGCTGCGGGTCGCCCTGGTCGGGATCGATTGCAAGCGGGGGGTCGAACAGCGCCAGTACGCGCCGCGGCTGTCGGCGCTCGCTGTCACGCCGGAGGAGGCATCTGGCCTCCTGGACGCGCTCGTCGGCGAGATGGAAAGCCGCTTCGACCTGCTGAGCGACTACGGGGCCGCCGACCTGTGGGCCCTGCCCGAAGAGGTTCGGCCCGTGCCGATCGTGCTGCTCGTGGACGAGGTCGCGGAACTGTTCCTCGTGGCGGTCAAGAAGGACGAGGAACGCCGGGACCGCATGGTCATGCAGTTGATTCGCCTCGGGCAGATGGCCCGCGCGGCCGGTATGTACCTGGAGATCTGCGGCCAGCGCTTCGGCTCCGAACTCGGCAAGGGCGCCACCACACTGCGTGCCCAGCTCACCGGCCGCGTGGTCCATCGCGTCAACGACAAGCAGACCGCCGACATGGGCCTGGGCGACATCGCCCCGGACGCGGTGGTGGCCGTGACGACGATTCCGCCCGACAAGCCCGGCGTCGCAGTAGCCGGTGATACCTCCGGCGGCTGGTCCCGGATCCGCACTCCCGAGTTGAGTGCCGAGGAAGCAGCCGCGATCTGCGCCCAGTTCGCGCACCGCACCCCGGCTCTTCCGGCCCTCGCCCCGTACCGGCCGGTTGTCTCCACCGTGACCCCGGCTGCCGGGTCCGTTCCGCTCGTGAAGCCGACTCCGGCCACGGACTAACAGTCCCCTCTCCTCGGTCGGCGCGACCGTCTCGCGCCAGGTCCCTACCGACCCATGCCCGAAACCGAAGGGAATCGCCATGACCACCGAGAAGAAGACGCCGGCCCGTCGGCCACGGTCCCCCAAGCCCACACCGACCGCGGAAGCCTGCGGCACCTGCGACGGGTCCGGGGAGACAACCACGACCGTCCGGGTCGGGCGCAAGCGCCGGGAGATCGACGCCACCCAGTCCGGACTGTGCCCTGACTGCCTCGGCATCGGCACCGCCTGACCCGCTCTCCAACCCGCTGGTGCCGGAGAACAACACCTGGCACCGGCCTCCCGAAAGGAGGCGACCCGTGTCCCGCACTCTCCGCCTCGACGCCGTGCTCATCCAGGCAGTCATCGCCGGCGCCCTGTCCTTCGCCCACCTGCACGACCTCGCAGCGGCGGCAGGACAGGACGGCTGGAAGGCCTGGGCCTACCCGGTCAGCGTCGACCTGCTGCTGGTCGCGGCATGGCGCCGCATGCGCACCGACGGGGAGAACCGCGATGCATGGCTGTGGTTCGCCATCGCCCTGATCGCCTCGCTCGGCGCCAACATCGCCACCGCTGGACTCCTCGACCTGAACAACGTCCCGCCCTGGCTGCGCATCCTCGTCGCCGGCTGGCCCGCCCTCGCCTTCCTCGGCGGCACGCTCCTCGCCCACTCACCCGCCCCACTCCAAGAGCCGGACCACGACGACCAGCTCCACGTCGAACCCGCCGCGGCCGTGACCGTGGAACGCGCGCCGGACCCGGCTCCCGAGCTGCCGCCGGCCGAACCCGATCCGCAGCCCTCGCCTCCGGCGCCTGCTCCGATCGCGCCCGCTGTGCCGGTCCCACCGGCCCTGCTCGACCACGCCCAGAAGATCGCGGACGCCCACCACGCACAGACCGGTGCCCCGATCGACACGGCGACTCTGCGGAGCCGCCTCGGCATCCCGCCCGCGCTGGCGGACGCCATCGCCATCCAACTCACCTGACAGGAAGGGAGACAGACCCGTGCGCCCGAACCGCTTCTACAAGGTCATCCGCTTCGGCCCCGTGACGGTCGGCAGCTACAGCGACGGCCGGGGCCGCACCTTGCACACCGCCGTGTGCACCGCCCCCGGCTGCGACTTCTCCGCCGACTACCGCGGTCGCGCCGCCGCCGAACTCGCCGCCCGTACCCACCGCTGCAACCCGCGTTGATCACGAAGGAGAACCGCGTCATGGACGTACCGCTCTGGCTCGCCCTGATCGTCGTCGGTGCCCTCGGCTACAAGCTCATCCGCCCTCCGCTGTGGCTCGTGGCCGTGCTCCTCATCGGCGGCTACCTCCTCGCCAACAGCTCTCTCGCACCGCTCATCGACCCGATCACCAAGTAGGGAGACCCCGCCATGTTCCGACCGCGGATCCCGGTCAACCCGCTCCCGACCGGCATCATCACCCCGCCCGCACAGCCTGTCGCCCTCTCCGGCATCGAGCCCTCCCGTGAGACCTCGCCGATGGCACCCGACCACCACGCGGCGCCGACCGCCCCGGCACGCACGACAGTCCAGCTCACCCCCGGAAGCGTGGTCGCCCTCGCCGCCGGCGGTGGAGCCGTCGTCCTCGTCGTCGGCGCCGTCCTCGTCTCGATGCTCCTCGCGGTCGCCATCACCGGCGTCTCCGTCGCCGTGATCGCGGTGGTCCTGCGCCTGCTGGTCAAGGATCTTCAGAAGGGGCGGTGACGCAGATGGACACGCACGTCATCGCTGCGGGCTTACCGGCCCTGGGCTGGGCCCTTCACGGCGGAGTACTCCTGCGCCGCTTAGCCACCGCCCGCCGCGACCCCCTGACCGGCCTTCACACCCGCGCTGGCTGGACGGCCCGCGCCGAACGCGTCATCGCCAAAAGCCCGAACGCGCTCGTGATCCTGGTCGACCTGGACGACTTCAAGGCCATCAACGACACCCACGGCCATGCCGCCGGAGACGCGGTACTCACCGCGACCGCCCGCCGCCTGGGTACCTGGTGCGGACGCCACGGCTTCTGCGCCCGCCTCGGTGGAGACGAGTTCGCCGCCATCGTCACCGACCCCGAGCACACCGCCGGCCTCCGCGCCCTCCAGGACGCCTTGGACCAGCCGGTCACGTACGCCGGCTGCACTCTGCCGGTCTCGGCCTCGGTCGGCCACTGCCACCGCGATCACCTGCCGGTGCCAATCCTCACCGATGCGCTGTCCGCCGCCGACTCGTCGATGTACGCGGCCAAGGGCCACGGCAGGCGCAACACACGCTGAGCGGCCCCCGGAGCGGCCTCGGTCGCCAAACTTCCGCCGCTCCGGGCGCCTGAACCCCTCCCAGATCCCACGGACCCGAAAGGGACAACTCATCATGCCCCAGAGCGCATCGACCCCGCCCGTCTGCCGCGACTGCGACGGCTTCGCCACCGCCACGATCACCACCGGCGCCCGCACCGCCGACGGCACCCGGACGACCATCCGCGTCAACTGCCCGACCTGCCGGGGCCTCGGCCGCACCATCGCCTCGGCCCTCGTCCGGCTCGGCCGGTGAACGTCATGGCGAAGCTGACCCCGACGAACAACACGCCCGGGCTCCACATCAGCAAGCCCTCGGCATCCGTCCCCGCCACCGCATCCGCGGTCTGCCACTGCGGCGCCTCCGCCTCCGCCAAGGGAGACGCCCAGGTCGGTGCCCTGGTCGCCGGTTGGAACGCCAACCACGGCTCCGCGCACACGAAAGGGTCCCGGTCGTGACCAGTCGCCCCCAGATCGTGGATCTGTTCGCCGGCGCCGGAGGTTGGTCTGAGGGCCTGCGGATGCTCGGACTTCGGAGCATCGGGGTCGAGATCGACAGCACTGCATGCGCCACCCGAACCGCCGCCGGCCACCTCACGATTCACGCCGATGTCGCTGCCTATCCGACCTCGTCGCTGGACAGCAACGCCACGGGGCTGATCGCCTCCCCGCCGTGCCAGACCTTCAGCGCCGCTGGCCTCCGCGCGGGGAACACCGACCTACCCCTGTGCCACCAAGCCTTGGACGACCTCGCCCGCGGGCACGACACCCGCGCGTCCCTGCTCACCGGCTGCACGGACCCCCGTTCGCTGCTCATCGTCGAACCCCTCCGCTACGCACTCGACCTGCGCCCGGAATGGATCGCCCTGGAAGAAGTGCCCGCAGTGCTGCCTCTCTTTGAGCACACCGCACGCATCTTGACCGGCGCCGGCTACTCGACCTGGACCGGAGTGCTCAACGCCGCCGACTTCGGCCTGGCCCAGACCCGGCGCCGTGCCTTCCTCATCGCCTCCCGCACCCGCCCCGCCCTGCCCCCGGAGCCCACCCACGCCGACGGCGGCACCCCTACCGACCTCTTCGGCGACGCACTCCCGTCCTGGCAGACCATGAGTGACATCCTGGGCTGCCCGCCCAGTCAGGTGGTCACCCGCGGAAACCATACGTCCGGAGGCAGCCGGTTCCCCACCACCAGCCCCTCCTGGGCCATCACCGGTCGTGCTCGGTCATGGATGCTCCGAGTCGGCAACCGCCCCTCCGCAACCCGTCGCCGCGTCGACCAGCCTGCGCCCACCCTCCTGTTCGCCAACGCCGTCAAAGACGTCTCCTGGATCGAGCCCGACGGCACCCCAGTCAGGCGACTGTCTGTGGCAGAAGCCGCCGTCCTACAGGGCTTTTGCCCCTCCTACCCGTGGGCTGGCTCCCGCACCAAGCAGTTCCAGCAGATCGGTAACGCCGTCCCCCCGCCCCTCGCCACCGCCGTCCTGCGCTCGCTGGTTCCGGCCGGGCTGGAGGTGGCCGCGTGACCGACACCGCCACCGCGGCGGGCCTGGACCCGGCCACCCTGAGCGACCTGCTCCGGGTGGCCGGGGCCCCCGGCTTCGACCGCCTCCACGAACAGATCCGCCGCACCGGCGGATGCGCCGCCCCGATCTGCCTCGCCGGCGGCACCAAGCTCATCGACCCGGCCACCCGCACCGTGATCCACGCCTACAACACCGACACTGAACCCGGCGGCGTCCTCCGCGTCGCCTGCGGCAACCGCCGCGCCTCCCGCTGCCCCGCCTGCGCCTGGACCTACGCCGGAGACACCTACCACCTGATCCGCGCTGGCCTCGTCGGAGATCCCGCCAAGGGCACCCCCGAGACGATCCGCGATCACCCCCGCGTCTTCGCCACCCTGACCGCCCCGTCCTTCGGCCCCGTCCACAACCGACCCGGCACCCGCCCCTGCCGCTGCGGCATCCGGCACCCCGAGGACGCCGAGGACCTGGGCACCCCGCTCGACCCGTCCACGTACGACTACGCGGGCGCCGTGCTCTGGAACAACCACGCGTCCGAACTCTGGCGCTACTTCACGATCTACCTCCGCCGAGAGATCGCCGCCCGCGCCGGCCTCACCCAGAAAGCCGCCCGCGAACAATCCCGCGTCTCCTTCGGCAAGGTCGCCGAGTACCAGAAACGCGGTGCCGTCCACTTCCACGCCGTGATCCGCTTCGACGGACCGGACGGGCCCGACAGCTCACCGCCCGCGTGGGCCACCCTCGACCTGCTCACCGACGCCATCCATGCTGCTGCCGCCCGCGTCAGCCTCGTCGTGCCCGCGAGCCCGGAGCACGGCTTCAACCACGACTGGGTGCTCCAGTGGGGCGAGCAGATCGACGTGCAGCCCATCGGATCCTTCGGCAACGGCGAGGACCTGACGGAACAGGCAGTCGCCTCCTACGTCGCCAAGTACGCGACCAAAGCCGCGGAGACGACCGGCACCGTGGACCACCCGGTCGGCAACAAGGAAGCACTCGTCCTGCTCGGTGTGCCCGATCACCCCCGGCGGCTCATGGAAGCCTGCATGGACCTCGATCGGGCCTACCCCGACCGGCGGTTGCGGGCCTGGGCCCACATGCTCGGCTTCCGCGGCCACTTCTCCACCAAATCCCGCAGCTACTCGACCACCCTCGGCGCCTTACGCCAGGTCCGCGCCGACTACCGCGCCGCCCAGCAACGCGCCTCGCTCGGCCTGCCCGACCCGGACGACCACCCCGAGGCCACCCTCCTCGTCGTCGCCCACTGGTCCTACGCCGGCCACGGCTCCACCCCCGGCGAATCCTGGCTCGCCGCCAACATCCGCCGGGACCTCCAACACACCCGTGAACTCTCCCGCGAAATGCGGGCCGAACTGTCCGACGTGGAAGGAGAAACCGCATGGCTGCCGTAGTCATCCAGCGGAAGTGGCACACCACCGCCGAGGTCGCCGAGATGCTCGGCTTCGGCCTGTCGAAGACCAAGATGCTCGTGCTCACCGGGGAGATCCGTTCGGTCAAGGTCGGACGCAACCGCCGCATCCTCCCGGCCTGGGTCGACGAGTACGTCGAGCGCATCACTACCGGCGTCGAAGGGTGGGTGGCATGAGCGGGAAGCGCGGCAACGGCGAGGGCTCGATCTACCCGTACAAGAACGGCTACGCCGCCTACGTCTGGGTCACGAAGCCGGACGGCAAGCGGGCCCGGAAGTACGCCTACGGAAAGACCCGCGAGGAGGTCCACGAGAAGTGGCTCAACCTCCACGCGGAAGCCAAGAAGGGACCCGTGGCCACCCGGCACCGGACGACGGCGGCCTTCCTCTCGTACTGGCTGGACTCAATCGTGAAGCCGAACCTGGCCCCGCTCTCCTACGTCTCCTACGAGGGCTACGTCCGCCTCTACATCGCTCCGCACCTCGGTCCCAAGCGGTTGGACAAGCTCACCGTCCGCGACGTACGCGAGTGGCTGACCAAGCTGGCGGCCGTCTGCCAGTGCTGTGCCCAGGGCAAGGACGCGAAGCGCACCCCCGAAAGCCGCCGATGCTGCGCCGTCGGGGACTGCTGCGAGTCGTACCCGTCCCGGCGGGTGATCCAGGGCTCGCGGGATGCCTTGCGGGCCGCTCTGACCCACGCCGTCACCGAGGAGGAGATCGGGAAGAACGTCGCCTCGCTCGTGAAGGTCCCCAAGCCCCGGCGCCGCCGGATCAAGCCGTGGTCGGTGGCCGAAGCCGGCCAGTTCCTCGCCGACGCTGCTGCCCGGGACGATCACCTTTTCGCGGCCTGGGTGCTCGTGCTCTGCCTCGGGCTGCGGCGCGGGGAGGTGCTGGGCCTGACGTGGAAGTCCGTCGACCTGGACGCCGGTGAGCTGTACGTCGACCACCAGATCCAGCGGGCCGGGCGGGAGATCCTCCACCGGGAGACCAAGACGGAGGAGTCGGAGGACTTCCTACCGCTGCCAGCGCTCTGCCTGAAGGCGCTCCGGATGCGGCGCGCCCAGCAGATCGGTGATCGAAAAGCGGCTGGCGAGCTGTGGCAGGACAGCCACGGGCTGATCTTCACGACGAAGTACGGGACCCCGATCGAGCCGGGGAACCTGACCCGGATGTTCGGGCTGCGGGCCCGGCGGGCCGGATTGCGGGTGATCCCGCTGCGGAACACTCGGCACACGTGCGCCGCGCTCCTGGTCGTGCTCAAGGTCCACCCGAAGGTGGCTCAGCGAATTCTTCGGCACTCGCAGATCGCCATGACGATGGAGGTCTACTCGGCGGCGGGTGACGAGGATGTGCGCTCGGCCCTGGACCAGCTGTCCGCGGCGATGGGTGGCAGCGGCTGAGGCGGTTGCTGTACTTCGCTGCTGTACGGCCTGAAACGGCAGAAGCCCCAGACTTTCGTCTGGGGCTTCTGACCTGCTGTGCACTCGGCAGGATTCGAACCTGCAACCTTCTGATCCGTAGTCAGATGCTCTATCCGTTAAGCTACGAGTGCTTGGGCTTCCCGGGGTTTTGCGCCCCGTTGGCCTTGCGAGAACAACAATACATGGACCTCGCCGGGACGCGAAATCCATTACCCAAACCGCTTCTGACCTGCGAAAACGAGCCGGACGGAGATCATCCGGATGGGTTCGCGGAGAGGGCGGAGCAGGCCGGATCGCCCCGGAATGCATCGAAGCCCCGGTCCGTCAGGACCGGGGCTTCGATGAGGTGCGGAGGCGGAGGGATTTGAACCCTCGATGGGCGGTAAGACCCAAACCGCATTAGCAGTGCGGCGCCATAGACCGGACTAGGCGACGCCTCCAGCACACCCCCGTGTACGAGGGTGCGTGCAGATGATGACACAGGCGCAGGGCCCCTCACCAATCCGCTCCCACGGTACTAGGCGGGACGGGCGGAGGGCAAAGCCTTAAAGCGGCCGCGGCACGCAACGTCAGCGCGCCCGCGTCGTTGGTCAGGCGTACGACGTACGGACGACCTGGAGTGCCCCATGCTGCGTCTCGCCGCCTTCGCCGTCACCTCCGCCCTGGCCGCCACGGTGGCCGGGCCACTGCCCCCGCTCCCGCTGGGCCGGCTGCTGGCGACACCCGACCGCCTCACCATCGCCATGGCCGACACCGGAAACCACCGGTTGGACCGGGAGTACCGGCTCGAATGCGGCCCCGCCGGCGGCGATCACCCGGAGGCGGAAGGTGCCTGCGCCCGGCTGGATCAGTTCGCCCGTGAGGGGAAGGACCCCTTCGCCCCCGTCTCCAAGCGGCAGATCTGCACCATGCAGCACGGGGGCCCCGCCACCGCCCGGATCACCGGAACCTGGAACGGCCACAAGGTGGACGCCACCTTCCGGCGGACCAACGGATGCGAGATCCGCCGCTGGGACGAGTTGGAACCTCTGCTTCCGAGTGGGCGTTCCTGACCTGGGAGGATGCGCGGGATGGGCGGTATCCGCCACACATCGGCCACCCCATCGCGGGCCTGTGGCCTTAGACTCCTCCCGTGACTTGCCGGTAGTTGTGGTCAGGGAGGAAGCTCGTCGTGAGCAGCAGGCCATCCCGAGGCGCTGCTCGCCTCGCAGCAATACTCGACGCTCTTCCGGACGCGCTGTTGCTCGTCAACGCCAACGGCACGGTCGTCAACGCCAATTCGATCGCGCTCGAGATCATGGAGAGCCCCGGTACCGGGCTCGTCGGCCGGGGCGTGCTCGACCTCCTGCCCGAGTTCGACTCCAAGCTGATCCCCGGCTCCATGCGCCGGCCCGGCGAGGACGACGGCGGCCGCGCCAAACCCAAGCGCATGATCGCTCGGCGTACCGACGGCTCCGAGTTCCCCGTCGAGCTCACCAGCGCCCATCTCGACGGACGCGACGCCTACCGCGAGCCGCAACCCTCGTACACGGGCGACGAGCTGCTGATGCTCGTGGTCCGTGACCTCTCGCAGACCGTGGACACCGAGGCCGAGCTGGCCCGCTCGCAGCGGCAGACCGAGATGATCCTGCGCGCCGCCGCCGAGGGCGTCGTGGGCACCGACACCGACGGACGGGTGGTGCTGGTCAACCCGGCCGCCGCCCAGATCCTCGGCTACCGCGCCACCGACCTCGGCAACCGCGAACTGCACGGCCTCATCCAGCACTCCCGGGCCGACGGCTCCCCCTTCCCCTTCGAGGAGTCCCCGCTCGCCGACACCCTGCGCAGCGGGCGCAAGCACCGCGTCCGCGGGCAGGTGCTGTGGAACAAGGCCGGGCAGCCGGTCGCCGTCGACCTGACCACCTCGCCCGTACGGGACGGGGAGCAGCTCGTCGGCGCCGTCATGACCTTCACCGACCGGCGGCCCTACGACGCCCTCGCCGCGCGCCACGCGCAGCTGATGGCCGTCCTCGGCGAATCCCTGCGCGGGCCTCTGGACGAGCTGCGCGGTGAGCTGGCGACGCTGGCCGCCGACGACGCAGGACAGCTGTGGCCCGAGGCCAACCAGCTGCTGCACCACCTGGCCGCCGGGTACTCACGGATGACCACGCTGGTGGACAACGTCCTCGGCTACCAGCGCCTGGACACCGGCCGGGACCGGCTCGCGAAGAAGAAGGTCCTGATCAACACCGTCGTCACGGCGGGCGTCGACGGGGCCGTCGAGCTGATCGGTCCGGGCCGCGCGCAGTTCGCCGTCCACGCGCCGACCATCGAGGCCGAGGTGGACGGGGACCGGATCTCGACCGCGCTCGCCCACCTGATCGCGGACGTGGCCGGGGTGGACGCGACCGGCAAGACCCGCCAGGGCAGCGGCTACAGCGATTCGACGATCGTGGTGGCCGCCGCGCAGCGCGGTGATGTCGTACGGATCGAGGTGCGCGGGCCGTACGAGGGCGGGAACCCGGTCCACGAGCCGATCGTGCGGGGGATCGTGGCCGCGCACGGCGGTGTGCTGCAGACGGTGGAGGTTCCGGGCGCGCCCGGCGGGGCGTACGTGCTGGAGCTCCCGCTCGGCTCGGGTGCCGGGACGGTGACCCTGCCGGAGCCGGCGGAGGAGCCTCCGGCCGGTCCGACCACGGACGGCGCGGGGACGGCCGGGGGCGCGGCTCCCGGCAAGGTCTCCGGCGGCCGGCGTGGCCGGCGCGGGGTGGACGCCTTCCTGGACGACGAGACCCCCGGCCCCGAGGCGGCGCAGGCCGCACAGGCCGCACAGGGGGGTGGCGCGCTGGCGCTGCCTTCCGGGCGGCGGCGCGCGGGCGAGGCCGGCGACGCTCCCGAGACGGGCCCAGAACTCGCGCAGTCCCCGGTGAACCCGGCGGGACTGGGCACCGGACGCAGGCGCGGCCGGGCCGGTGACGGCAGCGACGGGGCCGAGGGCATCGGCGGGCCCGACGGCCCCGGGCGGCCCGTGCCCCCGCAGGGCACCGCCATGCCCGCGCTCCCGCCCGTACCCGCGGTGCCCCCGGTGCCGGTGACCGAGCACCCCGCAGGGCGGCGCCGGGCACTGGGTCCGGCCGGTCCGGCTCAGCCCGGCGGCCCCGTCCCCGCGACCGGGCTCGGGCCGGCGCCCGCTCCCGCGCGGCCCATCGCCCCTGAGGGCGGCTTCGCGCTGCCCGCCGGCCCGACACCGGCTCCCGCCCCAGCCGACTCCGACGGTGACGCCCCGGCAGGGCGGCGTGGCCGCCGGGTGCTGGGCGCCCCGCCCGCCGAGCCCGAGGCCGCTGCCGCCGGCTCCGCCGCGCAGCCCGACGAGTCCGCCGAGAACCCGACCGGGCGGCGCCGCGCGCTGGCCGGCGCCCCGGCGTGGCCCGTTCCGGCGGCCCGTACCGCTCCTGAGGAGGACAAGGCCTCCGGCCAGGTCGCGCTCCCCGGTGCGCGTCGGCCGCAGGACACCCCGGCGGAGGGCCGGGCCGCGCAGCCGATCAGCGTGCGCGCCCTCGGCACCCTCGGCCAGGGCATCTCCGTCGATCCGGGCGGCTCCGGCCCGGCCTCCGGGGCCGATGCGGCCTCCGGCTCCGGCCGCCGTCGCCGGCTCGCCGATCCCGCCCCGCAGGGCCGCGCCTTCGCCATAGGGGCGCCCGAAGCAGGCTCCGACGAGGGCCCCGAGCCGCTGGACGGCCCGGGCGGCGCCGTCGAGGTCGTCAACCGGCCCGTGCCGCTGCCCATGGACGACGAGCTGCCGCCGGAGCCCTTGGACAACCCGCGCCGGCTCCTGGTGTGGCCCGCGCCCGATGTGCAGACGCAGCAGGCGCTGAGCGACCGCGGCTACCGGCCGGTGATCGTGCACTCCCGCGAGGAGGTGGACGCGCAGATCGCCGCGTTCCCCGCCGCGCTGTTCGTCGACCCGCTGACCGGCCCGATCACCCGGACGGCCCTGCAGTCCCTGCGCCAGGCCGCGGTGGCCGCGGAGGTCCCCGTGCTGGTCACGGCCGGGCTGGGGCATGCCACGCGGGAGGCGGCGTACGGTGCCGACCCGGCCGTGCTGCTGAAGGCGCTGGCGCCGCGTGACAGCGAACAGCACCCCTCACGGGTGCTGCTGATCGAGGAGCGCGACGAGCTCGCGACCGCGCTGACCGCCGCCTTGGAGCGGCGCGGCATGCAGGTCGCACGGGCGGGCGCCGACACCGACGCCGTGGAACTGGCGGCGCGGATGCGGCCCAACCTGGTGGTCATGGACCTGATGCAGGTGCGGCGTCGGCGGGCAGGGATCGTGGACTGGCTGCGCGCCAACGGGCAGCTGAACCGCACCCCCCTGGTCGTCTACACCGCGACCGGCATCGACCCGGCCGAACTGCCGCGGCTCGCCTCCGGCGAGAGCGTCCTCTTCCTCGCGGAACGGTCCACCACGGCGGACGTCCAGGGCCGCATCGTGGACCTGCTGGCCAAGATCGGCACCAACTAGTAATCCTGGGCCGATGGCCATCACCAACACGAGCGAGCACACCGTCCCCGCCGACAACGGGGAGGTGAATCTGCTCATCGCACGGCAGGTGGAGCCCGGCCACGAGGAGACCTTCGAGGCCTGGGCCCACGGCATCCTGGAGACGGCCGCGGGCTTCCCGGACCACCTCGGGTACGGGCTCTTCCGTCCGGCGGCCGAGGGCGGGCCGTGGTTCCTGGTCCACCGCTTCCGCAATCAGGCCGCGTTCCAGCGCTGGCAGGACTCCCCGGAGCGGGCGCAGTGGTTCTCCAACTGCCTCGGCCACCACCACACGGAGATAGCACGCCGGGAACTGCACGGCATGGAGACCTGGTTCGCCAAGCCGGGTGCGACCCGGCCCGCGCCGCCCCGGTGGAAGATGGCCATCAGCTCGGGGCTGGCCATCTTCCCGATCTCGCTGATCGGCAACGCGGTGCTCGGGCCGTACCTGGTGGATCTGCCCTTCGTGCTGCGCACGGCCGCCTTCGCCGTCGTGTTCAGCACCCTGATGACCTACGTGGCCATGCCCGCGGTCAGCCGACTGCTGCGGCCGTGGCTCACCCGGGGTTAGGCCCTGCGGTCGTCAGTCGAGCCGGGTGACGGCCAGCACTCCGTCGGCGTACTGCTTGCGGATCACCTTCTTGTCGAACTTGCCGACACTGGTCTTCGGCACCGACTCGATGAACGTCCAGCGCTCCGGCAGCTGCCACTTGGCGACGGTCAGGGCGAGGAACTCGCGCAGCCCCGTGTAGTTCACGCTCGCGCCCTCCTTGAGGACGACCGTGGCCAGCGGGCGCTCGCCCCACTTCTCGTCGGGGACGGCGACGACCGCGGCCTCGGCGACTTCGGGGTGCGCCATCAGCGCGTTCTCCAGGTCCACGCTGGAGATCCACTCGCCGCCGGACTTGATGACGTCCTTCGCGCGGTCGGTGAGGGTGAGGAAGCCGTCGGCGCTGATCACGCCGACATCGCCGGTCTTGAGCCAGCCGTCGGCGCTGAACTTGTCCTCGGGCCGGAAGGGTTCGCCGGACGCGCCGCCGTAGTAGGAGGCGGCGATCCAGTTGCCGCGCACCTCCAGCTCGCCCGCCGACTGTCCGTCCCAGGGCAGGAGATCACCGGCGGGGCCGATCAGGCGGGCCTCGACGCCCGCCGGGAAGCGGCCCTGGGTGATCCGGTAGGGCCACTCCTCCTCGGCGCTCAGGCCGGCCGGCGGGTGCGCCATCGTGCCCAGCGGCGAGGTCTCGGTCATGCCCCAGGCGTGGCAGACGCGGACGCCGAGCTTGTCGTACGCCTCCATCAGGGAGGGCGGACAGGCCGCGCCGCCGATGGTGACCTGCTTCATCGAGGTCAGGTCGCGCGGGTTGGCGGTGACCTCGGCCAGCAGTCCCTGCCAGATGGTGGGAACCGCCGCGGCGTGCGTGGGCTTCTCCCGCTCGATCATCTCGGCGAGCGGGGCGGGCTGCAGGAACCGGTCCGGCATCAGCATGTTGATACCGGTCATGAAGGTGGCGTGCGGCAGCCCCCACGCGTTCACGTGGAACTGCGGGACCACGACGAGGGTGGTGTCCCTGTCGGTCAGCCCCATCGACTCGGTCATGTTGACCTGCATCGAGTGCAGGTAGAGCGAGCGGTGGGAGTAGACGACACCCTTGGGGTCCCCGGTGGTGCCGGAGGTGTAGCACATCGCGGCCGCCTGGCGCTCGTCCAGCTCGGGCCATGCGTAGCTGTCGGAGCTGCCCGCGAGGAGCTCCTCGTACTCGTGCACCCGCACGTTCAGGCCTTCGAGCACGGAGCGGTCGCCGATGCCGCTGACCACCACGTGTTCGATGGTCGGCAGGTGCGGCAGCAGCGGCGCGAGCAGGGGCAGCAGCGTGCCGTTGACCAGCACCACCCGGTCGGCGGCGTGGTTGACGATGAAGACCAGCTGCTCAGGGGGGAGCCGGAGGTTGAGAGTGTGCAGGACCGCGCCCATGGAGGGGATCGCGAAGTACGCCTCGACGTGCTCGGCGTTGTTCCACATGAGGGTGGCGACCCGCTCGTCCTGCTGCACTCCGAGCTCGTCGCGCAGGGCGCCGGCGAGACGGGTGGCGCGGTTGCCGATCTCGGCGAAGCTGCGGCGGTGCGGCTCGGCCTCCCCGGTCCAGGTCGTGACCTGGGACTTTCCGTGGATCGTCATCCCGTGTCGGAGTATGCGGGTGACGAGGAGCGGTACGTCCTGCATGGTGCTGAGCAAAGCGTCCTCCCGGTGAGCGCTGCGGCGCTGCGGCGGCTACGGATGCTGCCGATTCTGCGCACGTACCGGTCGGCATGTCACTACCCGGGGGTAGAAACCAGGCCGTGTTTCACGTGAAACATCCCCGGGCGTCCTCACGTTTCACGTGGAACATCCTTCGTCTCAGCGGACCGGCAGCAGCTCCGGGTCCTCGCGGAGCTTGCCCAGCGCGCGGGAGACCGCGCTCTTGACCGTGCCGACCGAGACCCCGAGCAGCTCCGCCGTCTGCGCCTCGCTCAGATCCTCGTAGTACCGCAGGACGACCATGGCCCGCTGCCGGTCGGGCAGCCGGGTCACCGCTCGCCACATCGCGTCGCGCAGGGCCTGCGCCTCGGCGGGGTCGCAGGCCGCAACCGCCTCGGTCTCCGGAAGCTCGTCGCACACGAACTCGTCCACCTTGCGCTTGCGCCACTGGGAGGTCCGGGTGTTGACGAGGGTCCGGCGGACGTAGCCGTCCAGGGCGCGGTGGTCCTCGATCCGGTCCCAGGCCACGTACGTCTTCGCGAGGGCCGTCTGGAGCAGGTCCTCCGCATCGCACGGGTTGGCGGTGAGGGAGCGCGCGGTGCGCATCAGGACCGTGCCGCGGGTCCGGACGTACGCCGAGAACGACGGGTACGGCGTCGGATTCGAGGCGAGCGTGCACACAGGCGTGGTCATGTCTCCACGCTAGGAGCGCCCGCCCTCCCTGGGATCGGCCGCAGGTGCCGATGGTGGATCCACCTCAGGTTGTAGGAACAGGGCGGCCCCTACCCCCTGAAGGTGGAGGGGGCAGGGGCCGCGGGTCCCGGATCTCAGCTGTCGGCACCGAGGATCAGACCGGAGGTCGGAACCCCGGTACCGGCCGTGACGAGAGCGTGCGCCGCCCCCGCGACCTGGTTGACGGAGGTGCCGCGCAGCTGGCGGACGGCCTCGGCGATGCCGTTCATCCCGTGCAGGTATGCCTCTCCGAGCTGGCCGCCGTGCGTGTTGAGCGGCAGCGCGTCCGCGGCCACGAAGTCCGCCGCCTCGCCCGGCGCGCAGAAGCCGAACTCCTCCAGCTGCATCAGGACGAAGGGCGTGAAGTGGTCGTAGAGGATGCCGACGTCGATGTCCGAGGACCTCAGCCCGCTGGTCCGCCACAGCTGGCGGGCGACCACGTCCATCTCCGGCAGCCCGGTGAGGCCGTCACGGTAGAAGGAGGTCATGCCCTCCTGGCGGCGCCCTGCGCCCTGCGCGGCCGCGGTGATCACGGCGGGCGCCTGTCTCAGGTCCCGGGCGCGTTCGGTCGTGGTGACGACGACGGCCTGGCCGCCGTCCGTCTCCTGGCAGCAGTCCAGCAGCCGCAGCGGCTCCACGATCCAGCGCGATGCGGCGTGGTCGGCGAGGGTGATGGGCTTGCCGTGGAAGTAGGCGGCGGGGTTGTTCGCGGCGTGCCGGCGGCCGGTGACCGCGACGTGCCCGAATGCCTCCGGGGTGAGCTGGTAGGTGTGCAGGTAGCGCTGGGCGGTCATGGCCACCCAGGAGGCGGGGGTCAGCAGCCCCCAGGGCAGCGACCAGCCGAGCGCCGCCCCCTCCGCCGAGGGCTCCCGCTGCTGGACCCCGGACCCGAAGCGGCGCCCGGAGCGCTCGTTGAAGGCGCGGTAGCAGACGACGACCTCCGCGACCCCGGTGGCGACGGCGAGGGCGGCCTGCTGGACGGTGGCGCAGGCCGCGCCGCCGCCGTAGTGGATACGGGAGAAGAAGGACAGGTCCCCCATGCCGGCCGCCTGGGCGACGGTGATCTCGGGACTGGTGTCCATGGTGAAGGTGACCATGCCGTCGACATCGGCGGGGGTGAGTCCGGCGTCTTCGAGGGCGGCGTGCACGGCCTCGACGGCGAGCTTGAGCTCGCTGCGGCCGGAGTCCTTGGAGAACTCGGTCGCCCCGATGCCGGCGATGGCGGCGCGGCCGCCGAGCTCGTCGCGGGCGCGGACGCTCATGCCGGCACCTCCGCGGTGACCGTTCCCGTGACGTGGTGGCCGATGCCGTTGGCGCCGACGACCCGGATCTCGATGGTGGTCCCGGGGCCGGTCGTCCCGGAGACGGCGGCCTCGGAGACAGCGGTGACGGTTCCGGTGAGGGTCATCGTGTCGCCCGGGTAGTTGGGGGCGCCGAGGCGGATGGCCACCTTGCGCAGGACGGCGCGCGGGCCGAGGTGGTCGGTGATGTACCGGCCGACCAGGCCGTTCGTGGTCAGGATGTTCATGAAGATGTCCGGGGAGCCCTTCTCCTGCGCGAGCGCCGCGTCATGATGCACGTCCTGGTAGTCGCGGGAGGCGATGGCGCCCGCGACGATCAGCGTGCGGGTGACCGGTATCTCCAGCGGCGGCAGCGTGTCGCCGACGTTCATACCTGCTCTCCCTCGGCGCTCGAAGCACATACGGGGGACGCCGCGATCGAGGCCCCCAGCTCGGCCAGCAGCTCGCTGCCGCAGCCCAGGTAGGCGTCCAGTTGGCGTCCCCACAGGAAGTGCCGGTGGACGGGGTGGTCCAGGTCGGCGCCCATGCCGCCGTGCAGGTGCTGGCCCGCGTGCACGACCCTCTTGCCCGCCTCCGAGGCCCACCAGGCAGCCGTCAGGGCGTGCTCGTGTGCCGGCAGACCCTGGTCGATGCGCCAGGCCGCCTCGTACGTGGTGACCCGGATCGCCTCGGTGTCCATGTACGCGTCGGCCGCGCGCAGCATGACCCCCTGGTTGGTGGAGAGCGGCCTGCCGAACTGCTCCCGGGTGGAGGTGTATTCCACCGCGCGGGCGAGAGAGCCCGCGCAGACGCCGGCCTGGAGCCCGGCGAAGGCGGTGCGGGCGGCGGCGAGTGTGTTCTCGTACGCGCCGTCGGAGCCGAGGCGCTCTCCCTCGGCCGCGGTCAGCGTCAGCCGGCCCGCCGACCAGGGGGCGGTGGTCTCCACCGGGGAGGTCCGCACACCGGGCGCGCCGGTCCGTACGAGCCACAGCGCCCGGTCCGCGTCCGGGACCAGTACGTGCGTGGCGTCGCGCAGCCACGGCACGGCGGGGGCGGTCCCGGTGAGCCGGCCGCCCTCGGCGGTGATCCGGCCGCGCGCCGGGAACGCCCCGGTGGCCACGGCCTCGCCCGCGCCGAGGGCGGGCAGCAGGCGGGCGCGCTGGTCGGGGCTGCCGTGGGCGGCCACGGGGAGGATCCCGTACACGCAGGTGGCGGCGTACGGGACCTGCGCGGTGGTGCGGCCCTGTTCCTCCAGCAGCAGGACCAGACCGAGCAGGCCGACCTCCTCGACCGCGGCGATCAGTCCGGCCGTGGTGAGGGCCTTCCACAGCTCGGCGTCGCTGCCGGTGCCGGCTGCGGCGAGGCGCTCGTGGGTGGCGAGATCGGAGAGGATCCGGGCGGCGAGTCCGGCCGCGGCGGCCTGCTCCTCGGTGGGGTGGAAGTCCATCAGCCCTCGCTCCCGCGGAAGACGGGGAGTTCGAGGCCGGCGTCGACGCGCAGGAACTCCAGCTGGACGGGGAGGCCGATGCGCACCTTGTCGTAGGGCACGCCGGTGATGTTGCTGATCATCCGGACTCCTTCGGCGAGCTCGACGAGGGCGACCGCGTAGGGCGGGTCGAAGGCCGGGAAGGGCGGGTGGTGCATGACGACGTAGCTGAACACCGTACCGGCGCCGGTGGCCTCGACCGTGTCCCAGTCGGGGCTCGCGCAGGCGTTGCAGCCGGGGAGCCACGGGAAGCGGAGGGTGGCGCAGGAGGTGCAGCGCTGGATCAGCAGCTTGTGGTCGCGCACGCCGTCCCAGAATCCCTGGTTGTCGCGGTTGATCACCGGGCGGGGGCGCTGCGACGGGGGCCGCTGTGCCGGGGGCCGCTTCACCGGACCGGCGGCGGGAGCGTACTTGAGGATGCGGAAGCGGTGGGTGCCGGCGAGCTCCCCGTCCGCCTGGACGTCCATGCGGGTGGTCACGAAGTGGCCGGTGCCCAGCTTGGTCGTCTTGCGGGGCGACACGGTCTCGATGACGGCGTCGAAGGTGATCGCGGCACCGGGGCGCAGGGGGCGGTGGTACTCCTGCTCGCAGTCGGTGGCGACCACGGAGGTGAAGCCGGCGCCGTCGAGGAACGTGAGGAGCTCGTCGTAGGCGGAGGAGCGGTCCGCGTGGCCGGAGAGACCGCCCATGGTCCAGGCCTGGAGCATGGTGGGCGGCGCGATGGCGTCTGGGCCGGTGTAGGCGGGGTTGGCATCGCCCATCGCCTCGCACCAGTGGCGGATCATCGGCTCGTTGATCACGTCCTTGCCCCGGCCCGCGGTGGCGGCCGGCTGCCCCTCGAAGGCCGCCAGCAGGGTGTGGAACCGGGCTGCCTCCTCGGCCTCGGCCGCGACCCCGGCCGCGTCCACGTCGTCCACGTCCGCGTCCGCCGTCATCGCTTCCTCCCCTTCATGCCGAGCCGCATCATGGCGACGATCTCCCGCTGGACCTCGCTGACCCCGCCGCCGAACGTGTTGATCTGGGCGGCCCGGTTCATCCGTTCGAGCTCGCCGCCCGCGAAGGCCGCGGGCCCGCGGATCAGCGCCTCCTCGCCCACCACCTCCTGGCACATCCGGTACACCTCGACGGTGGACTCGGTGCCGAGGAACTTCACCCCGCTGGCGTCACCGGGGGCCAGGGCGCCGCTGCCCACGTCCTGGACGAGACGCCAGTTGAGGAGGCGTACGGCGGCCAGGCGTGCATGCGCCTCGGCGAGCCGGGACTGCACCCAGGGGAGGTCGGCGGGCCGGTCGCCGGTGACCGGGTCGGGGGCGCGGGCGTGGTCGAGCGCGTACGCGTAGAAGTCCTCGGCCTGCATGCCGATGGCGGCGAGTGCGACGCGCTCGTGGTTGAGCTGGTTGGTGATCAGGCCCCAGCCGCCGTGCTCGGGGCCGACGAGATGGCCGGCGGGCACGCGGACGCGGTCGTAGTACGTGGCCGTGGTGGTGAGCCCGCCGACGGTGTCGATGGGGGTCCAGGAGAAACCCGGGGTGTCGGTGGGCACCAGGATGATCGAGATGCCCTTGTGCTTGGGGGCCGCGGGATCCGTGCGGCAGGCGAGCCAGATCCAGTCCGCGTTCTGGGCGTTGGAGGTGAAGATCTTCTGCCCGTCGATCAGCCAGTCGGATCCGTCGCGGACCGCGCGCGTGCGCAGGGCGGCGAGGTCGGTGCCGGCCTCGGGTTCGGAGTAGCCGATGGCGAAGACGATGTCGCCCGCGAGGATCCGGGGGAGGAAATAGTCCTTCTGCTCGTCGGTCCCGTACTTCATCAGGGTCGGGCCCACGGTGTTCAGCGTGACCATGGAGACGGGGGCGCCGGCCCGGTAGGCCTCGTCGAAGAAGACGAACTGCTCGTCGGCGCCGCGGCCCTGGCCGCCGTACTCGACGGGCCAGCCGAGGCCGAGGAGCCCGTCGGTGCCTATGCGGCGCAGGAGTTCGCGCTGGCGGCCCGGGTCGTCGGGGAGGCCGTCCGGCAGCAGGTCCTTGAAGTACGCGCGCAGTTCGGCGCGGAGCCGCAACTGGCCTTCGGTCGGAGCGAGGTGCACGGCGCTGGCCTCCCGGCATCACATCATCGAGGGAACCTGACTGTCCGTCACATTCACCCGCGATGTCAAGGTCGGAGGGACATGCGCGAGGGCGCCCGCGCTACCGGACCCCAGCCGGTCCGGTCGCACGGGCGGCCTCAAGGATCTGAGCGGCTCAGGCCGCGGCTACCACCAGGGGGTAGAAGCTGACCGCGACGGTCGAATTCGACTGGTCGATCGCGGTGAGGGCCGAGCCGTTCACCTGAGCGGTGTTGTTCTGGTTGGACGCGCCGGAACCGGTGGCCACCTGCTGCGACGTGGACGAGTTGCCGTTGTTGTCGCCGCCCACGCCGCTGCCGATGACGCTGGCGACGCTCGCATTCGATCCGTCGTTCGCGAAGGAGCCGTTGTCGGCCGACGCCCCGCCGAAGAGAGCGACGGCGAGGGGAAGCGCGGCGACGGCAGCGATGACGCGGGCGGTACGGATGCTTGCCAGGTCTTTATCCTCCAGAAAACCGAAGTGGGACTTGGTCCAAGGCAGTTGGCCGGCCGCCTCGGTCGTTCGTTCCGCGTGGTGACGACGTCGCGAGACCAGAGTTGCCCATCGAATCCCCGGCGAACCACCCCGGAGTCCCCGATTCCCCCTCAAATATGACCGACATCGGATCAACCTCATTCACGCCCCCGAAGCCCCAGTTCAGCACCCTGGAAGCAGCTGAACCCCACGCCACACAAGGGATGAAGCGTTCCCCCAAACCGCCTGTCCCGGACATGTCGAAAAGGGCCGCGCCGTCCGGGAACCCCACCGTCTCCCGGGCCTGCGGCCCTGCAATGCCAAGCTTCACGCCCCCTGCGCGTCCCGGCGCAAGCCGGGGTGTTCCATCCGTGCCCTGCCCTGGGGGCACCCACGTAGCGCGATCCACGGTCACGACCGACCGGGCTCCAGCGCCTGTTACCGGGCCTGCTGCTCTCGTTCCTGCTGGTCCGCGCGCTGGTCCTCGTACTGGTCCTCGCGCTGGTCCTCGTACTGCTGCTCCGACGACCGCCCTGACTGCCGCTTTCGGACTGCGGGACGACGGGACTACGGGACTACGGAACTACAGGGCTACGCGGCGAGGGCGAGCGCGTCCCGGGCGGCACCGGTGGCGACCGCGGGTACTGCGGATTCCGCAGCGGGCGCCGCGACTGCGGCGGCAGGTACTGCGGTGTGCGCTGCGGCGGGTGCGGCGGCCGAGGTCAGCGTCCGGGAAGCGGTCCCGGAACCGGCACCCATGGCCGCTGCGGTGGTGGAACGCCGTACGGAAGGGGTCTTGCCGTGCGCCTCGGCGTGGATCCGCTGCTTGATGGTCGGCGGCAGCGAACCGCCCCGCATCATCGCCCGCCAGGTCCGCCGGGCCGCGACGGCCGGCCGGCGTACGGCGGTGGCCGCGTTGCCCGCAGCGGCGGGGGCGGGGACGGAGGCGACGGCCGGAGCCGACTTCGCCACGAGGCCGAAGCCGGACAGGATGGCCACCAGGGCAGCGAGGACGGAGGTCCAGATCGACGTGATGATGCTGCGGTGAGTCATGACGGGGTGCCTCGATTCACGATGTTCGGACGGGCGGATCTGAATACATTCGTCATGATGTGGCCGCAACCGCACCATCCCCACGACCCGCGCCGATCTTCCGACAAACACCACTCGGACGGCCCAAGAAGGTGCCCCAAGCCCCCGGCCGCCGTCCCCGGAGCCACCGGAAAACCTGCATCCGGACCCACCCTGACCTGCATATTTGCTTCAGCACGGCGCCGACCGACCGGCAAGCCGGAAATACCGTCGCCCCGCTCTGCCCAGACGGAGAACAATCCCGGGTATGGGGACAGACATACACGGCTTCATCGAGTGCCGCCGGGATCGCCTGCTGGACGAGGACGACCGCAGCTGGGACGGTGCCATCTACCTCGATCACCTCTACAACGGGCGCTCGTACGTCGCCTTCGGGGCCCTGTTCGGCGTCCGCGACACCACGTCATTCCGCCCTCTCGCCGACTACCGCGGCCTGCCCCCTGACGTGTCGCAGGAGACCCTGGCCGGCTTTGAGGCCTGGAGCTCGGACGCAACCGGTGCGTCGTGGATCACCTGGGCGGAGCTGGCGGCAACGGACTGGGACGAGGCAGCGAACGCGGTCGACGAGTGCGTCCACGAGTACCGCCGCAGCCCAGACGGGACCTGGGTGCTGCACGGCCGGAACACCGGCCTCGACCGCTTTGCCGTGCTCGCCGGCGTCACCGATCCGCACGCTCTCTACCGCGCGGGCCGCGCCTACCCGGAGGGCACCGAGTGGCCCGACGGCGATCGTCTCTTCCGCATCGGGCGCCTCCGACGGAAGCACGCCGTGCCTGACAGCGACTGGGGTGCTGTGTGGTCGGTCATGCGGACCTTGGCGGGCCTGCACGGCGACGAGGGCGTCCGCCTGGTCGCCTGGTTCGACGGCTGACTCCGCCACAGCTGGGCCCGATGGCCGGCTTCGCATGCAGAAGGGGTGCCACCGGATGGTTGGCACCCCTTCTGAGCTGGGCCTCGGCCCGCTTGGCGGTGGGTGTGGGATTTGAACCCACGGTGACTCGCGCCACGACGGTTTTCAAGACCGTTCCCTTAGGCCGCTCGGGCAACCCACCTGGCCGGTACAGAGTACCGGCCAGGTGGGGGTGGCGGGAGCGGCATAAGAGGTCAGGAGGTCTGGGCCTTGTCGTAGGCCGCCTTCGCCTCGTTGCCGAAGTACGGGCCGTACATCCGGTTCGGCAGGAAGGTGTAGCCGAAGCTGTTCACCGAGACCTGGGTGCCCAGGCCCGTGGCCTCGTTGAAGTCCTGGAACCAGGGGCCGCCGCTGGAACCGCCGGTCATGTTGCAGCCCAGGCCGTGGTCCTTGGTCAGCAGGAAGTCCTTGCCGCTGTTGCCGCTGCAGTAGACCAGTTTGGTGCCGTCGTACGGAGCCGCCGCGGGGAAGCCGAAGGAGTACATCTTCTTGTTGTAGCCGCCGTTAAAGGCGATGCCCTGGGCCCCGACGGCCTGGCTGAGGGTCTGTCCGTTCAGCGGGGCGACGACGGCGAGGCCGACGTCCATGTTCATGTCCTCGCTCGCGGCCCACTGGTCGGTGGCGAAGGTCTTGGTGGCCGACCACTGGCCGTAGGGGGCGGAGCCGTTGTTGTACGCGGGTACGAAGACCCAGTTCGTGTGCCAGGCTCCCTGGTACTTCACGCAGTGACCGGCCGTGATGACGGTGCTGCCGTTGGCGCTGGTGACCGAGTCGCCGGAGCAGGATGCGGTCCGGTCGCCCATCGTGAAGAAGACTCGCCCCGAGGTCTTCACCACGGCGCCGCCGCCCATCCAGGCGCCGCCCGCCTGCGGGAACGCCGTGGGGGACGCCGCCGCCGTCGGGGCGATGGTCGTGGGGGCCGCCGATGTGGCGACCGGGGTGCGGGCCACGCCGGGCACCGCCGTCACGTCGAGCGGGGTGGCGCCGCGCATCCGCTCGGCGGTCCAGAAGCCGTGGGTGTGCTGTTGCCGGAAGGACGCGGGGGCATCCGCGGCGATCGAGGGGGTGGCTGCCGTCAGGGCGCCCGCGACGAGGGCGCCGGCCGCGAGCAGGACGGACAAGGCCGTGCGATGACGATTCACGCATGACTCCTTCTGCCGTGCCCGGGCCGGGTGGCGAAGCCGGGCAGGGTGGGGGTGAAGAGCGGTCGGTGCGGATCGGCTGTGCGCGGTTCGTGGTGCGTGCTGCGTGGTGCATTCGTGCGTCGTGCGGATTACCGGGCAGAGTGGCACGGGCGCGTCGCAATGTCAGCGGGCGGTCAGAACGTTCGGTCGGTTTCGGCCAGGAAATGGCCAACTCCCCGCCGTTGCACCGCCGTACGGCGGGGCAACGGCGTCATGCGGTGAGCATCACGCCCACGTACGAAACCCCCGCCACGACCACCCACGCCCCCAGCCCCAGTGCCGCGGCCCGCCCGCCGGTCCGGGCCAGCGTCGGCAGGTGCACCGCGCTCCCCAGGCCGAACAGGGCCGCCGCCAGCAGCGCCTCCTGCGCGCTGTGCGCCCACTCCAGCGCCACGTCGGGCAGCACCCCGGTGGCACGCAGCGCGGCCGCGGCCAGGAACCCGAGGACGAACAGCGGCACCGGCGCCGGCCGGCGGCCCGAGGCGGTGCGCACCCCGCGGCGCCGGGCTCGTACCGAGAAGGCCACGGCCGCCACCAGCGGGGCGAGCAGCGCCACGCGCATCAGCTTGACGAGGACCGCCTCGCCCAGGGCGGCGGGGCCCGCGGTCTGCGCGGTCGCCACGACCTGGCCGACGTCGTGTACCCCCGCGCCGACCCACCGCCCGAAGGCGGGGTCGGAGAGCCCCAACGGCCCCTGAAGGAGCGGGAGTATCCCTATGGCGAGGGTCCCGCAGAGGGTGACCAGTGCCACGGAGGCGGCCACGTCCTCCTCGTCACTGCCGGACACCTCGCTCACCGCTCCGATCGCCGAGGCACCGCAGATCGAGTACCCGGTGGCGATCAGCAGCGGCTGGTCGCCCGGTAGTCCCAGCCGGCGGCCCAGCCAGAGGGTGCCGAGGAAGGTGGCCCCGACCACGCCGACCACCATGGCCACGGTGGCCCAGCCCAGCCGGAGCACCTGGTCCAGCCCCAGGCCGAGGCCCAGCAGGACAATGCCCATCCGCATGAGCCGGCGGCCGGCCAGGGAGAGTCCCGGGCGCGCGGCCGCGCGTACGAACGTGCGCAGGCGCGGCAGGTGCGCCACCGCGATGCCCAGCACCACCGATGCGGTCAGCATCGGCACGGCGGGCGCGAGGCGGTGGATGCACCAGGCCGTCAGCGCGCCGCCCGCAGCCATCGCCAACCCGGGCCACGGAGTGGGTGTTTCACGTGAAGCATGCCGGACCGCCGTGCCCTGAGGGCGGTGGAGGAGGGCCATCAGTCGACGGGAAGCGTGTAGACGCGACGGATGCTGGTGCCCAGCCGGGAGACGTCGGCGCCGTACACGTGCACCGATATCGCCTTGTTCGTGCAGGAGTTGCGCACCTTGTGGATGTCGCCGGGCGGGGCGAACCCGCAGACCTCGCCCTGGGCGTTGACCACGTCCTCGGTGGCCACCAGCCGGGCGGGGCCCGCGCCCGGCGCGAGCCGGAAGCGGCGTTCGCTCTCCTCACCCTGGTGCACCCCGGCCACGCACCAGGACACGTGGTCGTGGATGCAGGTCTCCTGCCCGGGCAGCCACACCAGTGCCACCACGGAGAAGCTGCCGTCGGACTCGGCGTGCAGGATGTGCTGGCGGTACCGCTCCGGGTCACCTTCGCGCTGCGCCGGGGTCAGCAGGTCGGGCGCGCCCAGGTGCGGGGCGAGCCGTTCGCCCACCAGGTACGCGGTCAGGTCGGGAGCCAGCCCCCGCTCCACGACCGTACGGATCTCACTGACGAGGGCGGCCATCCTCGTGGTGGTACGGGCCGGCGTGGTGGTGGTCATATCGGCAGCGTGCTGCCGACTTTCCATCACGTCCAACGACAGTTATGACCTGAAATCCCAAGCAGTGCTTATGGGTTGGTCAGCAGCCGACCCGGTTCGCCGCCACCTGTTTCAGCGCGTCGAGCACCACTGCCGTCGCCGGGATCCGCAGGTGATCGCGGTAGACGTACGCGGCGATGTGCCGGCGCGCGGCGGGCTGGAGGGCCCGCCCGCAGACCCGGCTCAGCGAGAGGGAGGGCAGCACCAGCGCGGGCATCATCGCCACACCCAGTCCCTGTGCGACCAGGCTCTGCACGACCAGGTTGTCGTCGGTGGCGAAGCGGATGTCGGGCACGAAGCCCAGCTCCGCGCACTCGTGCAGCAGGTTCGCCCGGCAGCGCGGGCAGCCCGCGATCCACCGTTCCTCGGCGAGGTCGGCCAGGTGCACGGCGCGGCGGCGGGCCAGCGGATGCCCGGTCGGGAGCAGCACCGTCAGCTGGTCCTCCAGCAGCCTGACCTCGGCGACCTCCTCCGGGATCTCCTCGTGCAGGCCGGGATAGGTGAAGGCCAGGGTGATGTCGCACTCCCCGCGCTCCAGCCGGCGCAGCGAATCGGGCGGCTCGCCCTCCAGCAGTTCCACCTGTATGCCTGGATGGTCCTTGGCCAGGCCGCTCAGGGCCTCGGGGACGAGGGTGACATTGGCGCTGGGGAAGCCGCAGAGCCTGACCCGGCCGGTACGCAGCCGGGCGTACGCCCTCAGCTGGGCCTCGGCGGCGGAGAGGTTGCCGAGGATGGTCTCGGCGTGCCGGGACAGGGACTCCCCGGCCTCGGTGAGCTGCATCTTGCGGCCCACGCGGGTGAACAGCGGGGTGCCGACGGCGCGTTCGAGCGCCTTCATCTGCTGGGTGATGGCGGGCTGGGTGTACCCCAGCACGCGGGCGGCGGCCGAGTACGACCCGGAGGCGACCACCGCGTGAAAGGTCCGTATGTGCCGAGAATCGAACACCAGCGAAGCATAAGCGGACGTTGGAGGGGCCGTAGGCGGAATCCCGCCTACGGCCCCTCCTCATCGGGCCGCCGCCGCGACCGGTGGTACTCGGGTGCTGCTACTTGTCCCCGACCCGCGAGCCGAGCGTGATGTCGACCGTGGTCGGCTTGCCGCCGCGCAGGTAGGTCAGCTTCACGGTGTCGCCGGGCTTGTACGTCCAGATCATGCTGATCAGGGTCGGGCCGCTGTCGACCGGCTTGCCGCCGAACTCGGTGATGACGTCGCCGGGCTTGAGGCCCGCCTTGCCGGCCGGACCGTTCGGGTCGACCAGTTCGTTGGCGGCCCCGCCCTGCTCGGAGATCTTGGCGCCCTCGGACTTGGCCTGGAGGTCGACCGAAACCGAGATCACCGGGTAGACCGGCTTGCCCGTCTTGATCAGCGATTCTGCGACGTTCTTCGCCTGGTTGATCGGGATGGCGAAGCCGAGGCCGATGGAGCCGGCCTGGCCGCCGCCGAAGCCGCCGTTGCCCGCCGACTGGATCGCGGAGTTGATGCCGATGACCGCGCCGCGTCCGTCGAGCAGCGGACCGCCCGAGTTGCCGGGGTTGATCGAGGCGTCCGTCTGGAGGGCGCTCATGTACGAGTTCTTGCTGCCGCTGCCGTCGCCGGAGGCGACCGGGCGGTTCTTGGCGCTCACGATGCCGGTGGTGACCGTGTTGGACAGGCCGAAGGGGGCGCCGATCGCGATGGTCGAGTCGCCGACCGCGACCTTGTCGGAGTCGCCGAGGGGCAGCGGCTTGAGGCCGGCGGGCTGGCTCTTCAGCTTGAGGACGGCGACGTCGTAGCCCTGGGCACGGCCCACGACCTCGGCGTCGTACCGCTTGCCGTCGGAGAACGTCGCGAAGAGCTTGCCGCCGTTCGCGGCGGAGGCCACGACGTGGTTGTTGGTGAGGATGTGGCCCTGCTGGTCGTAGACGAACCCGGTGCCGGTGCCGCCCTCGCCGTCGCCGGCCGAGGCCTCGATGGTGACCACGCTGGGCAGGGCACCCGCAGCCAGACCGGCGATGGAGCCGGCCTCGCGCCTCAGGTCCTTGGGGGTGTTCGCGGCGCTGATCGTGGTGGAGCCGGTGCCGTCGTCGCTGCGCTGGGCGGCCCAGTAGCCGACGCCGCCGCCGATGCCGCCCGCGAGGAGGGCCGCCACGAGCACGCCCGCGATCAGGCCGCCCCTGCCCTTCGGCTTGGGCGCGGGGGCACCGTCGGTGGTCAGGGGAGCGCCCCAGGCGACGCCGCCGTGACCGCCCGCTCCGTACGCCGGCACCGTGGGCGGCGGGGGCGGCCAGCCCTCGGCTCCGTGCGCGGCCTGGGCGGGAGGCTGGCCGTAGGCGGGGGGCGTGTGCGCGGGAGCCTGGCCGTAGGCCGGGGGCGTCTGTGCGGGCGGGATCTGCTGGGTGGGCTCGGTGCCGGGCGCCGGGGTCGGCGGCAGCTGCTGGGTCACCGGCTCGCCGACGGCGGGCGCGGGGGCCGCATCCTGCGTCTCGGAGGCCGGAGCAGGGGGTACGGACGGGGCCGCGGGGGGTGTCGGGGCCGCGGTGCCCTCGTTCTCGGTGCTCACAGCGCTCTCTCCTCGTCACACACGGCTTCGGAAAATTCTCTGGCGATATCGGTCCGACTGAACGTTCGACGTGCCGCACAAGTTCCTGGGCAAAGCCTTTCCCATGACCCGTCAGAGCACTGTAAGCCGGACCTGTGCATCTCTCCCCATTCTTTATATCCGACATTTCGGATGCACTCTCGGGGCCCGACCCCTACGCCCGGGCACCTCTCGGTGGCACCATGACCCGGTGACCCACGCAATGCCTCGCACCATCCAGGTCGTCGCCCACCGCGGCGCCTCGGAGGATGCCCCCGAGCACACCCTGGCCGCCTACCGCAAGGCCATCGAGGACGGCGCCGACGGCCTCGAATGCGATGTCCGGCTGACCGCGGACGGCCATCTGGTCCTGGTCCACGACCGCCGGGTGAACCGCACCTCGAACGGCCGCGGCGCCGTCTCCGCCCTGGAGCTGGCCGATCTCGCCGCCCTCGACTTCGGCTCCTGGAAGGACCGCGAGGAGTCCCCCGACTGGGACGCGGACCCCGAGCGCACCTCCGTCCTCACCCTGGAGCGTCTGCTGGAGCTGGTCTCCGACGCCGGACGGCCGGTGCAGCTCGCGATCGAGACGAAGCACCCGACCCGCTGGGCCGGACAGGTGGAGGAGCGCCTCCTCGTCCTCCTCAAGCGCTTCGGCCTGGATGCCCCGCCCCCCGAGGGTCCGCACCCGGTGCGGGTCATGAGCTTCTCCGCGCGCTCCCTGCACCGGATCCGGGCGTCCGCGCCGACGATCCCGACCGTGTACCTGATGCAGTTCATCTCACCCCGGATGCGGGACGGTCGGCTGCCGGCCGGCGTGACGATCGCCGGCCCCGGGATGCGGATCGTGCGCAACCACCCCGGCTTCATCCACAAGCTCCAGGGCGCGGGCCACTCCGTACATGTATGGACAGTGAACGAACCGGAAGACGTTCAGCTCTGCGCTGATCTGGGCGTGGAGGCAATCATCACGAACAGACCCCGCCAAGTTCTGTCCCAACTCGGGCGCTGAAGTCCCTTTTTGCGCACCCGTCACCCCCAACTCTTTCGTTACAGGGTGTGCTCCGGCGCATCCGCTCCGCATTCGGTCCGCATGAATGCGTCAGAGGGGCCCGCTTCGGGCTCCTTCGGCGGTTTCCGGTCCAGGCCATTGGGGCATCCAGACCATGCGTGGGGCTAAGGAGGTTCCGGGGGTGGCGTTGGTGGTGGCACAAGAAGTGCCCACGTCGTCGTGCATGGACGTACGCCATGGTCCTGCGGGCGTGGGCGAGGCGCGACACCGGATGCGCGAGCAACTGCGTATCAGCGGGGTGCCCGAATCGGTCGTGGACGATGCCGTACTGATCCTTTCCGAACTGCTCAGCAATGCCTGTCGACATGGCAGGCCGCTCGGCGCTCGGGAAGTCGGGGACGGGGAGATACGCGCCGCATGGCGCGTCGACAGAGCGGGACGGTTGACGGTCGAGGTCACGGACGGAGGCGGGCCCACCCGCCCGGTTCCCGCCACGCCCTCGGTCACCGCACGGGGCGGCCGGGGGCTGAACATCATCAGCGCCCTGGCCCAGGACTGGGGTGTCCGGGACGGAGCGGCGGGTGAGGTCACCGTGTGGGTGATCGTTGCCTGTGGGCCCCGGCACGAGGATTTCGCTACGCGCGTTGCGCCCCCGGCGATCGACTTCGGTACGGCATTCGACGACCTCGATCCCTGAACCCGGGATCCCGACCGCACGACAGCACGACAGCAGCACAGCAGTACCGGTCATCCGCACAGGCGGCCGTCCGGGAGCGCACGCCGACCGTGCTCCCGGCCGCACCCAACCGGTTCCGGCGGTACGAACGGCTAGGCTCGCGCCCAGACACGACGCCGTACCGCCGCAACCGGGAGACACGCACGATGGCCAAGAAGCGCCCCGCAGCCAAGACTGCAAAGCCGCAGCTCAACAACGGTGAGATCCCCGTCGTGGGCGCCCGCGAGCCCTGTCCCTGCGGATCCGGCCGCCGCTACAAGGCCTGCCACGGCGCAGCCGCCGCGCACGCCGTCACCGAGCACGTGCGGCGTCCCTTCGAGGGACTGCCGGGCGAGTGCGACTGGGTCGCGCTGCGCGAACTGGTGCCCGCCGCCACCGTCCCGCTGTCCCTCAAGGGCGGCCTGCCCGAGGGCGTTCCCTCCGTCACGCTGGTGACCGTTCTGCCCATGGCGTGGCCGGCCCTGCGCCGTGAGGACGGGTCCGTCCTCCTCGGCCTGCAGAACGACTCGTCCTCCGGGGACCTCGGCCGCGACATGGCCGACACCCTGGAACGCGCACTCGTAGCAGAGCCCGGTACGCCGGTCGCCGCCCGCCGGGTTCCCGCAGAGGGTCCCCGACTTCAGGATCTCCTGGACACCGACGGCGGTTTCGAGCCGGTTGTGCACACCGGGTTCGAATTCTGGATTCCGGAATCCGAGAGCGCCCAGAACGCCTCGCCGGAGATCGCCGCCTCGCTGGAGCGCGCCAACGCGGCCGCCATTCCCACCGTCAAGCTGACCGGGGTGGACGCCGCCTACTGGTGCGAGACGCCGGACAAGAACCACCTGCGCTGGGTCATGCCGCACCCCGAGGAGAAGCTGCTCGACGCCCTCGCGCGGCTGCACGCGGCCGGCACGTCCTCGCTCGGCGAGGGCACGAAGCTCGTCGGCTCCTTCCGCGCCCACGGTCTGATGGTCCCCGTCTGGGACCTGCCCACCGGGGTCACGGCCGACGACGTCGAAAAGCCCGCGGCGGAGTTCGCGGAGCGGCTGGCAGGGGCTCTGGCCACGGACGCCCCGCTGACCACGGAGGAGCGCCGGGCACGCGGCGGACTCACCAACCGCCAGGTGACGCTCAGCTGACGCAGCGCCCGCGTGGAGACGGTGACCGGAGTCACAACTCCCGCTAATCGTCTGCAAATCGGTGTCTGAATATCGGAGATCGAATTTGCGAACAGGCGATCTCTTGTTACCGTTCTTGTAGCCCGGTCGCTGGTGCATCCCCCGTCGCCAGCGACCGGGCCCTTGATTTTCAGGGTGCGATCAACCGTCACCCGGTGCCGGTGAGTTGCTCCCGGACCTCAAGAGCAGTTCCCCTTCATCATCCGGAACTGCAAACTCCGCTACGGCCGAGTAACTCTCCGGATCGCCCGCAGAGGCCTCCCTCGGCGTCTCGCACAGGCCCGGCTCGTCGCCCGCGCCCACCGCGCACCGGATCTGGACCGTGCGCCCGGCCGGACCCATCAGCGTCAGCACGGCGTCCAGCGCGCGACCACTTGTGTTCCGGTAGTAACTCCGGCCCCACGTCTGGCCTTCACCGACCAGCACGCAGGTCTGTGCCTCCACGCCGTGCGGCGAGGACAGTTCGGGGCCGCAGCGGGAATCCGTACGGGGCTGCTCGGCCGGGCCGGGCTGCTGCGGGCCGGCCGTCGGCGCCGAGCGCGCGGGCCCCGCGGGGGATGTGCGGGAGGAGTCCGAAAGCCCGAGCGCCGAGAGCAGGCCGCCGCCCTTTCCGTCGTCCTGGCCGGCAAAGTCCGGTCCGGCGATCGCCCCGGCGAGCGGGAGCGACAAGATGATCAGCACACCGGCGCCGATACCGATCAGGCGGAGATTCATTCGCCGAAGATAGCGAGGAGGGAATGGGCCACGGAGATCCCCGCGCCCAATTCCCTTGGAAACTCGTCCCGCCGACACCCGTACGAGTGATCCCCGCAGGCCCGGCAGGTCAGTACGCGAGCCTGCTGCCGCCGCCGGACGCACCGCTGCTGGCCTCGACCAGCGCGTCCACGACCGCCTCGATCTCGGGCAGCCAGAGGTTTCCCGTCTGCGCCTGCACAGACCGTGCCCGCGCAGACCGCGCCTGCGCAGACCGTGCCCGCGGCTGCTGCGCCACCGACTGCGCCCGCGGCTCCCGTTCCCAGCGCACCTGGCCACCGCTGGACGCGGCGGAAGGGGGCAGCAACAGGTAGCCGCCCTCCCCGTGGAACCGCAGGGAGGAGGGCACGTGGTCCTTCGCGTAGAGGAGTTCGCCGAGCCGCTCCAGCGAGTAGGGCGCCACCAGCAACGCCCAGCGGGTGGGCGTCGCCACGACCGGGCCGAGCCGCATGCCTTGCGCGTCCAGTCGTACGAGAGCACGCGCGGCCGCACCGGCCGGCAGGCTCACCGCGCACGGGGCGGTCCCGCCGGTGGCCATCAGAACCGGGGCGGAGGGCCGGTTGGTCCACCACCAGGCCACCATCCGGGGGTCTGTGGTGGCGGCGAGCAGTCCGGGGTCGAAGGGATGGGCGCCGGGGACGGCGCAGTCGGGGTCGGGGCAGGCACATCGCTTGCCGTCGGTGCCGGACCGGCCGACGCCGGGCAGGACGGGCCACTGCCAGGTGGTGGCGCAGACGAGCGCCGCGTCGAGGAGAGCGGACGTGCTGCCGCTCTGTCCCGGGTCGGGGCGCAGGGATTGAAAGCGATCGCGGAGCCGCTGGAGACGCCTTCCGAGGATCTCGCGCATGTGCGCTCGTTCCTTTCCGTTGAACGCCGAGGGCCACATCACACCATGTAACCGGTGTCTCACCACACGTACAGGTTTCGCGTCACTGTCCGCCAGAAGCAGGTTCACACGGTTCGTGCAGTTTTCTTACAGGTCCATCAAACGTCCCGCGAGGGTGGAGCGCGACCCGCGCCGGCCACCGAGACCGGCGGCCGCCGCTAAGGACGACGGCCCGCGCCGGGTGGTTCCCGGTGGCACCAACTGGCCGCGCACATCACCGAGTACGTACCCGAGGCCCCTGCGGAGCCCGCTCAGTCGATCGCAAAAACCGACTGCTTCCAGCTTTTTCAGGCCAAGTTCTAGCCTTGGCTCGACAGTGAGTTGCCGTCCCACGGACACCAGGATTCCCACCTGGGCAATGCTGGACATGCATCCACGTGTGCGTGTAGATGTGGATTCCTTGATGGCGGCGCAGCACGATCTGGGGGTTTGCGATGCTATTTGGCGAATCGCACCAGGTGGAAAGGCGGACGCCATGAGCGCCCCGCATCTGCCGAAAGTGGCTGGAATCGATCCAGCAGCAACCGCGTCGCCGCACACTGCGGCGCCCGCGCCCGTCCGGACCACCCCCGCACCGGCCCCGCCGCCCGGCGGCCCGGGCAGTGTCATCCAGGACCGGCTGGCGGGCATGGTCTCGGACCTCACCACCCTGCACGAACTCACCGAGCGCCTCGCCCGCGCCAGTGACCTCGACACCTCGCTGCGCGAATTCCTGCGCGCCGGAGCCGCGCTCGTCGGCGCCCGCCGCGGTCTGATCGTCCTGGAGCCTTCCGACGGACTCGGCCCGACCAGCACGATCGGTCTCGGGCTCGGCCACGCGGAGCTCGGCCACATCGAGACCGTGCCGCGCAGCGCCACCTCTTACGGGCGGATCCTCGACGGCCTGCCCGATGCCCAGGGAGGCTCCGAGTTCCTCCCCGAACCAGGTGCGCCCCCCGGAACCGGGGGTTTCGCCGCCCCCGTCGATCCTCGCCACCGTGAGGTCGCCGCCCGTCTCGGCTACGCCGCCAGCTACTCGCTCCCCCTCACCGCCGAGGCCACCGGCCGACTCGGCGCGGCCGTCTGGCTCTACGACGAGCAGGCCGAGCCGAGCGACCGCCAGCGCGACCTCGCCGGGCTGTACGTGCGGCACGCCGCCGAGCACCTGGCCCGGATGCTGGAGGTGGAACGCTCCCGCACACAGCTGGCCACCGTCTCCGAGGAACTGCTGCCGAGCCGGCTCCCCCGGATCCCCGGGGTCCAGCTCGCGGCCCGCCACCACGCGGGGCCGCTCGGCGGGGGCGACTGGTACGACGCCCTGCCACTGCCCGAGGGAGCCCTGGGACTGGCCGTCGGCTCGGTCACCGGATCCGGGCCGAGCGCCGTCGCCGCGATGGGGCGGCTGCGCGCATCGCTGCGCGCCTACGCCGTCATGGAGGGCGAGGACCCCGTGGCGGTCCTGTCCGACCTGGAGCTGCTGCTGCGCCTCACCGAGCCCGCCCGCGCCGCCACCGCGCTCTTCGCCTACTGCGAACCCGCCGGGGGGCCGAATTCCGGGGGCCAGGGCAGCAAGATCATTCTGGCTGGTGCCGGGCACACCCCGCCGCTGCTGATCGGCGAGCACCGCACCGAGTACGTGGAGACCTCGCTCTCCGCGCCCCTGGGCATGCTGTCCTGCTGGGAGGCGCCGAGCGTGGAGATCGAACCCGCACCCGGAGAAACGGTGCTTCTCTACACCGACGGGCTGCTGCACCACACGGGCGACCCGATGGACCGGGCCTACGCCCGGCTGCACGCCGCGGCCGCGGGGGTCCCCCGCAGCGTCCGCGAGGACCCGGCGGCCCTGTGCGAGCACATCCTGCGGACCGTACTGCCCGGCGGGGAGCCGACCGACGCCCCCGAGGACATCGTGCTGCTCGCGGCCCGGTTCGAATGAGCCCGGAGCATGTTCCGAATCGTGACGGACGGCACGATTCGGAACGTGTTCTCTCCGCACACGCATACGATGGATGCGGTCCACACCCAGGTCCGTACCGTCGTAGCTGAGGAGAAGACGTGGCTGACGAGCTCACCCCGGAGACCCCGGAAGAAGAGCAGCCCAAGAAGACGCACAAGCAGCGCAAGAACGGTCTGTACCCGGGCGTCAGCGACGAACTCGCGGAGAACATGCGCAGCGGCTGGGCCGACACCGAGCTGCACGGGCTGGAGCCCATCGCCCAGGCCGCCCACACCCTCGCCCGCCGCGACGCGCTGTCCCGGCGCTTCCCGGGCGAGCGCCTCGTCATCCCGGCCGGCCGCCTGAAGACCCGCTCGAACGACACCGAGTACCCCTTCAGGGCCTCGACCGAGTACGCGTACCTCACCGGCGACCAGACCGAGAACGGCGTCCTGGTCCTGGAGCCCACCGGTCCGACCGGTCACACCGCGACCGTGTACCTGCTGCCGCGCTCCGACCGGGAGAACGGCGAGTTCTGGCTGTCCGGCCAGGGCGAGCTGTGGGTCGGCCGCCGACACTCCCTCACCGAGGCCGAGCAGCTCCTGGGCATCCCCGCGCAGGACGTCCGCAAGCTCGCCGAGGCCCTCACCGAGGCCGAGGGACCGGTCCGCGCCGTGCGCGGCCACGACTCGGTGATCGAGTCCGCCCTCACCGACAAGGTGACCAAGGAGCGCGACGAGGAACTGCGCGTCTACCTCTCCGAGGCCCGCGCCGTGAAGGACGCGTTCGAGATCGGCGAGCTGCAGAAGGCCGTCGACTCCACCGTCCGCGGCTTCGAGGACGTCGTGAAGGTGCTGGACAAGGCCGAGGCCACGTCCGAGCGCTACATCGAGGGCACCTTCTTCCTGCGCGCCCGGGTCGAGGGCAACGACGTCGGCTACGGCTCCATCTGCGCCGCCGGCCCGCACGCCTGCACCCTGCACTGGGTCCGCAACGACGGCGACGTCCGCTCCGGTGACCTGCTGCTGCTCGACGCCGGTGTGGAGACCCACTCCCTCTACACCGCCGATGTCACGCGGACGCTGCCGATCAACGGCACGTACACCGACATCCAGCGCAAGATCTACGACGCGGTCTACGAGTCCCAGGAAGCCGGCATCGCCGCGGTGAAGCCGGGTGCGAAGTTCCGCGACTTCCACGACGCCTCCCAGCACGTGCTGGCCGAGAAGCTCGTCGAGTGGGGCCTGCTGGAAGGCCCGGTCGAGCGGGTCCTGGAGCTGGGCCTGCAGCGCCGCTGGACCCTGCACGGCACCGGCCACATGCTCGGCATGGACGTCCACGACTGCGCGGCCGCGCGCACCGAGGCGTACGTCGACGGCACGCTGGAGCCGGGCATGTGCCTGACCGTGGAGCCGGGTCTCTACTTCCAGGCCGACGACCTGACCGTGCCCGAGGAGTACCGCGGCATCGGCGTCCGGATCGAGGACGACATCCTCGTCACCGAGGACGGCAACCGGAACCTGTCCGCCGGGCTGCCCCGCACCTCGACCGAGGTCGAGGCCTGGATGGCACGGATGGCACGCCTGAAGGGCTGACGCCTGCGCCTTGCGCATCGGTGGGCGGGATTCCTGTACGGGGTCCCGCCCACCGGCGTTCCCGGGACACCTACGACGCCCACGCCTGTGCCGGCTGCGGGGCCGACGGGGCCTACGACACCTCCAGCAGGGCGTCGTCGCGCCACTTCAGCATCTTGTCGAAGCTCACCACCGCGCCGCGGCCCGGCCGGTTGCGGAAGCGGACGTGGTCGGCGAGTTCGGCGATCAGGTGCAGGCCCCGGCCGTGTTCGGCCAGGGAGGGTCTGCGGCGAGCCACCGTCGCGGGCGGGAACCCCGGACCGGAATCGGTCACCTCGATACGGCAGCAGTCCCCGTCCAGATAGGCCGTGACGTGGTACGCCTCGGTATCGTCCGGGATTTCGCCACCCCCGCCGTGCTCCACCGCGTTCGCGCACGCCTCGGTCAGCGCCACCGAGAGATCGAAGGAGATGTCCGGGTCCACCCCCGCGGTCTCCATCGTCCCCAGCAGCAGTCGCCTGGCGAGCGGCACGCTCGCGGCTTCGCGCCTCAAGTGGAGAGACCACCAGATGCTCATACGGTTACGTATTGCCGCCCGCGAGGGGGCATAAGCGCCCTGCGGCCGTCCGGGACCTCAATACACCCGTCCGGCCGATGCGGCTCTCCCCGGGAGGGGTGTATGCGGCTGTCCGCGGCGGGCCCGGACGGTCCTCGCACAGAGGACTCATACGGACCTTCCGGACCTGCCGTATGAAGGGCATGAGCGCAGTGCGATGATGGCCCGGCCATGTCTGACCCCCACGCGACGCACGCCGGAGCCGGCTTCCGGCTGATCCGGGCCGCGGTGTTCACCGCGGTCTGTGTCGTGCTGTCCGCGACCGGTCACGCCCTGGCGTCCTGCGCCACCGTGCCCTGGTGGTCACTCTGTCTCGGCTTCCTCGCCGTCTTCGCGGTCGCCGCCCCGCTCGCGGGCCGCCGGCGGTCGCTGCCCGGCATCGCCGCCGGGCTCGCCGCCGGACAACTCGGCCTGCACGCGATGTTCGGCTTCGGCCAGCACAGCACCGCGGCCGCGCAGGCACCGGCCGGATCCGCCGACGCCTCGCTCGCCGAGCTCGCCGCGCGGCTGGTGTGCGGGGGCAACTCCGTACCGCTCAGCCCGGCCGACGCCCGGCAGATCCTGGAGGCCGCAGGCCTGGACCCGGCCGCCCTGGCGGGGCAGGCGGCACAGGCCGGGCAGGTCGTGGCGCAGGGGCACGGCGCGCACGTGCACGTGGCCCAGGCCGTCACCGACGCACCCGCGACCGGCCTGTTCAGCCCGGCCATGCTGGCCGGCCACCTGCTGGCGGCACTCGCCGCGGGCTGGCTGCTCGGCCGCGGCGACGCCGCGCTCTTCCGGCTGGTCGAGCTGTCCCGCCGCTCCGCCGAAGCCGCCCCGATGCGCCCGCTGCGCGCCGCACTGGCCTTCGTACGCGCCCTCGGGGCCTGGCTCACGGGCTCGGCCACCCGTACCCCGCAGGCCCTGCGGACCGGGTCCGACCCCGCCCTGTGCACGGGGCGGGAAGCACTCCAGCACACGGTGATCCGGCGCGGTCCACCCGTGGCACTCGCCCTCGCAGCCTGACGCGGCACCCTCCTTCCCGGACACAGACCGGGACACCGGTGCCGCGAACTCCGCGCGCGCCCGTGCGCGGAGCCACCGCCACCACTGCTTCCGTGGAGTGTTCCTGCCATGAAGACCTCTCGCGTCTCCATCGCCGCCGCCATCGCCGCCGGTTCCGTCCTCGTCCTCTCTGGCCCCGCCTTCGCGCACGTCGGCGTGCAGCCCGCGGGCGAGGCGGCCAAGGGCGGCTACGCGACGATCAACTTCAAGGTCCCCAACGAGCGGGACAACGCGTCGACCACCCAGCTGGAGGTCAACTTCCCGGTCGACCAGCCGCTCAGCTCCGTGATGCCGCAGGACGTACCCGGCTGGACCGTGACGGTCGAGAAGAGCAAGCTCGACAAGCCGCTCACCGTGCACGGCAAGCAGATCAACGAGGCCGTCACCAAGGTGACCTGGTCCGGCGGCAAGATCGAGCCCGGGAAGTTCCAGCAGTTCCCGCTCTCCGTGGGCAAGCTGCCCGAGAGCGCCGACCAGATGGTCTTCAAGTCCATCCAGACGTACGACAACGGCGAGGTCGTCCGCTGGATCGAGGAGGCCAAGGAAGGCGCCGCGGAGCCGCAGAACCCCGCGCCCGTCCTGAAGCTGACCGCCCCCAAGGGCGACGACCACCACGACAGCGGTGCGAAGGCCGACGAGCCGAAGAACGCCGACAAGGACGCCGAGCACGGCCACGACAAGGCCGCCGCCGATCACGGCTCCGACACCACCGCGCGCGCCCTCGGCATCGCCGGCATCGTCGTCGGACTCGGCGGTGTCGCCTTCGGCATCGCCTCGCGCCGCCGCTCCGCCTGACCTGCCGCGCCCATGGGCGCCGCCGTTCCGAAACGTCCGTAGCATCCCCGATCCCAGGGACATTTCTTCATGCGCACCACACGTGTGACGGTCGCCGCGCTGCTCGCGGCGGCCGCACTCACCCTCACCGCCTGCGGCGGTGAGCCCGCCAAGACCACCGGCGGAGTCACCCAGATCTCCGGCGGTCAGAGCATCACCAAGGCCGCGACCCTCCTGGACCGCCCCTTCACCAAGCCGGAGCTCGTCCTCACGGACACCACCGGCAACCCCTGGAACCTGCGTGAGCAGACCAAGGGCAAGCCGACCCTCATCTACTTCGGCTACACCAACTGCCCTGATGTGTGCCCGCTGACGATGAGCAACATCGCCGTCGCCAAGAAGGCACTCCCCAAGGCCGACCAGGACAACCTCCGGGTCGTGTTCGTCACCACCGACCCCGAGAGGGACACTCCCGAGTCCCTCGGCGCGTGGCTCAAGTCGCAGGACCCGTCCTTCATCGGACTCACCGGGAACTTCGCGGCCATCCAGGCCGCCGCCCGCACGCTCGGCATCGGCATCGAGGCCGCCACGACGGGGCCCGACGGCAAGCCCGTCTCCATGCACGGCGCCCAGGTCATCGCGTTCTCGCCCAAGACCGACGAGGGGTACGTCCTCTACGGCGAGAGCACCACCGTCGACGACTACACCAAGGACCTGCCGAAGATCATCAAGGGGGAGAACCCGTGAACGCCCGCACCACCCGCACTCTCGCCTCCGCCCTCTCCCTGACGGCAGTACTCGCCATATCCGGCTGCTCCGGCGAGGCCGAGCCGAAGATGGCCGTCAGCGGCGCCTTCATGCCCCAGCCCGTGAACGACAAGATGGCCGGCGCGTTCATGGTCATCAAGAACGGCTCCGAGACCGCCGACAAGCTCACCGGCGTCACCTCCTCGCTCTCCGACGATCTCCAGATCCACGAGACCAAGGACCAGAAGATGCAGCAGGTCCAGTCGATGGACGTGCCGGCGAACGGCGAGCTCCGGCTGGAGCGCGGCGGCAACCACATCATGTTCATGGGGCTCAAGAGCACTCCCAAGGTCGGCGACAAGGTCACCGTCGAGCTCCGCTTCGAGAAGGCCTCTCCGGTCAAGGTCGAGCTGGACGTGAAGGACCGGACGTACAACCCGTCCGGCAACGCCCACTGACGGACCGAGGAGCTGACACGCCATGACGGCCACCGCCCCCGCCCCATCCACGGCCCGCGCCCTTGCCACGGCAGTCCTGCCGCGGCTCGCGCTGGTCCTCGCAGCTCTGCTGGCAACCCTGTTCACCGCGGCCTCACCGGCCACGGCGCACGCCGCACTCACCGCGAGCGACCCCAAGGACGGGGCGGTGGTCGCCACGGCGCCCGCCCAGGTCACGCTCTCCTTCTCGGAGCAGGTCGCCATGGGCGACGACTCCATCCGCGTGCTCGACCCCCAGGGCAAACGCGTGGACACCGGTGAACTCCGTGACATGTGCAGCGGGAACACCGTCCGCTACGGCACCGCGCTGCACACCGGGCTGCCGGACGGCACCTACACCGTCGCCTGGCAGGCCGTCTCGGCCGACAGCCACCCGATCTCCGGCGCCTTCACCTTCTCCATCGGCGCGCCCTCGGCCACCGATGTCACCCTGCCCACCGCGCGGGCGGGCGGCGGGCCCGTCGGGATCGCGTACGGGATCGCCCGCTACGCCGCCTACGCCGGGTTCACCGTCCTCGTGGGCGGCGCCGCCTTCATCCTGTTGTGCTGGCGCAGGGGCGCCGCCGAACGGCCGCTCCAGAAGCTCGTCGTGCGCGCCTGGGTCACCCTGACCGCCGCCACCCTCGCCATGCTGGTGCTGCGGACCCCGTACACGGGGTCCGGCAACTTCTCCGACGTCTTCGATCTCGACGGGCTCCGGGCCGTCCTGCAGACCAAGACCGGGGCCTCGCTCGTCTCCAGGCTGCTCCTGCTGGGCGCGGCCGCCCTCTTCGTCGCGGTCCTCTTCGGCGTGTACGCCCGCCGAGTGGCGGCCCTCGGACCCGATGAGGCCGACCGGGCCGAGGGGGAGAGCGACGGGTCCGGCCGGGCCGACGGGTCAGATGAGCCCGAGGACGCCGAGAAGCCGGACGACACCAGCGATCTCACCTTCGGGCTGGCCATCGGCGGCGCCGTCGTGTCCGGCGGTATCGCCGCCACCTGGGCCCTTTCGGAGCACGCCTCCACCGGAATCCAGCCCGGTATCGCCATGCCGGCCGACATCCTGCACCTGATGGCCGTCGCCACATGGCTCGGTGGTCTCGCCGCGCTGCTCGTCGCCCTCCACAAGGTCCCCGGGATCGAGCGCGCGGCCGTCCGCCGCTTCTCCCGGGTCGCCTTCGTCAGCGTCCTGGTGCTCGCCGTCACCGGCGTCTACCAGTCCTGGCGCCAGCTCGGCAGCTGGTCCGCCCTCACCGGCACCGACTACGGGCAGCTGCTGCTCCTGAAGATAGGCCTGGTCGCCGTCCTCCTCGGCATCGCCTTCGTGTCCCGCAAGTGGACGTCGCGGCTCGCCGATGCCCCGGCGGACGCCGCCGACGGCACGCCCGCCGTCGTCGCCGCCGGGCGGACCTCGGACGATGTTTCACGTGAAACGGCCCCCGGCGCGGGCTCGGAAGGCTCCGGTGTTTCACGTGAAACAGAGCCCGTGCCCGTGCCCGCGGACCCGGAGCGCGCCGCCCAGCTCGCCCGGCAGCGAGCCGCACGCGAGAGCGCGCTGGAGAAGCGGGTGCGGGACGCGGACCCGGACCGCGCCGGCCTGCGCCGCTCCGTCCTCGCCGAGGCCGCCATCGCCGTGATCCTGCTCGCCGTCACCACCGTGCTCACCAGCACCGAGCCCGGGCGGACCGTGGAGCGGGAGACGGGCCGCGGCTCCACCGCCACCGCCGTCCCCGACCGGGCCGTCAAGATCAGCCTGCCCTTCGACACCGGCGGTCCGAACGGCAAGGGCTCCGTCCGGCTCGAACTCGACCCCGGACGGGTCGGCGCGAACACCCTGCACCTCTGGTCCGACTCCGCCGACGGCACCCCCTTGGACCTTCCCGAGATCAAGGTCGCCTTCACCCTTCCCGCCAAGGACATCGGCCCCCTGCCGCTCGTCCCCGAGCAGGCGGCCCCCGGACACTGGACCGCGTCCGGTGTCCAGCTGCCGCTCACCGGTGAATGGCGTATCGACGTGACCGTCCGTACCTCCGACATCGACCAGACCACCGTCCAGAAGACCGTGAAGATCGGCTGACCAGCGTGACCGAGAGCAACCCCGACATCGAGATCTCCCGGCGCAGGCTGCTGGGTACCGTCGGCGCCGCAGGCGCTGTCGGAATCGCCCTCGGAGCGACCGGCGGCGCCCTGGCGCACTCCGCGCTGGAGGACTCCGGGAGCGGCTCCGCCCCCGGTGCGGCCGGCAGTCCGGCCTCCCTGGGCGCCACCCAGGTGGCCTTCCACGGAGACCACCAGGCCGGAATCACCACCCCGCTGCAGGCCAAGGGACACCTGGTCGCCTTCGACCTCACCGCCGGGGCGGGCCGTACGGAGGCTGCCGCGCTGCTGCGGCGCTGGTCCGACACCGCCCGGCGGCTGATGGCGGGCGAGCCGGCCTCGGCCTCCGACAGCGGGATCGCCCTGGACGCCGGTCCGTCCTCCCTCACCGTCACCTTCGGCTTCGGCCACTCCTTCTTCGAGCGCACCGGCCTCACCGCCCGCCGTCCCGCCGCCCTCGACCCGCTGCCGGACTTCTCCTCGGACCGGCTGGACGCCCAGCGCAGCAACGGCGACCTGTGGGTCCAGATCGGCGCCGACGACGGCCTCGTCGCCTTCCATGCCCTGCGTGCCCTGCAGAAGGACGCCGGAGAGGCCGCCCGAGTCCGCTGGCAGATGAACGGCTTCAACCGGTCTCCCGGCGCCACCCGCACCCCCATGACCGCCCGCAACCTGATGGGCCAGGTCGACGGCACCGGCAACCCGAAGCCCTCGGAGCCCGACTTCGACAAGCGGATCTTCGTTCCGGGCGCGGGCCCCGGCCCGGCCGAGCACGCCTGGATGGCCGGAGGCTCGTACGCCGTCGTCCGGCGCATCCGCATGCTCCTCGACGACTGGGACAAGCAGTCCCTCACCCAGCAGGAGCAGGTCATCGGCCGCACGAAGGCCACCGGCGCCCCCCTGACCGGCGGCAGCGAGACCACCGAGATGGCGCTCGACAAGCTCGGCGCCGACGGGAAGCCCGTCATCCCGTCCAACGCCCACGCACGGATCTCCGCCCCCGAGCAGAACGGCGGGGCCGCCATGCTGCGGCGGCCCTTCTCCTTCCACGACGGGATCGGCCCAGACGGCGCTCCCGACGCGGGGCTCCTCTTCGTCTGCTGGCAGGCCGATCCGCTGCGCGGATTCGTACCCGTACAGCGCAAGCTCGACCGCGGCGACGCGCTGTCGGTGTTCATCCGGCACGAGTCCAGCGGGCTGTACGCGGTTCCGCCCGGCCCCCGCAGCGGCGAGTACGTGGGGCAGCGGCTGCTCGAAGGATGAACAGCAACCCGGCGGGCGGCGGCCCGGCATTAGGCTGATCGCATGTCAGCCACCCGCTTCACGTATCTCGGTCCCGAGGGCACCTTCACCGAGGCCGCCCTGCGCACCCTGCCGGAAGCCGCGACCCGGGAACTCGTCCCGATGGTGTCGGTCCCGGCCGCCCTGGACGCCGTGCGCAACGGTGAGGCGGCCGCCGCCCTCGTCCCGATCGAGAACTCGGTGGAGGGCGGGGTCACCGCCACCCTCGACGAGCTGGCCTCGGGCGAACCGCTGATGATCTACCGCGAGGTGCTGCTGCCCATCACCTTCGCGCTGCTCGTGCGGCCCGGGACCGCCCTGTCGGACGTCAAGACCGTCACCGGACACCCGGTCGCCCAGCCGCAGGTGCGCAACTGGCTGCGGGCGAACCTGCCCGACGCGGTGTGGGAGTCGGCCGCCTCGAACGCCGACGGCGCCCGGCTGGTCCAGGAGGGCCGCTTCGACGCCGCCTTCGCGGGCGAGTTCGCCGCCGCCACCTACGGGCTCGTGCCGCTGGTGACCGAGATCCACGACGCGGAGAACGCCGAGACCCGGTTCGTACTGGTGGGACGCCCGGCCCGGCCGGCCGCACCGACCGGTGCGGACAAGACTTCCGTCGTGCTGTGGCTCGGCGACGACCACCCCGGTGCGCTGCTGGAGCTCCTTCAGGAGTTCGCGGTCCGCGGGGTGAACCTGATGCTGATCCAGTCCCGTCCGACCGGGCAGGGCATCGGCAACTACTGCTTCGCCGTCGACGCCGAGGGCCACATCTCCGACCGGCGGGTCAGCGAGGCGCTCATGGGCCTCAAGCGGACCTGTCCCCAGGTCCGCTTCCTCGGGTCCTATCCGCGGGCCGGCGTCGCTCAGAGTGATGTCCGGGCTCCTCGGCCCGGAACCTCCGACGGTGACTTCACGGCCGCCTCCGACTGGCTGGGGCGTTGCCTCGACGGGCGGGCGTAGGCCGCCGTCCACTGTCCACAGAGTTATCCACAGGCGGAGATGGGGACCTGGGGACAAGTCGACAGAACGGCGCGACAAGGTCGACAAATCGCCCGGGTGGCTCAGGTTTCGCTCTGGGGAGCGGGAGGTGAACGGTGTCACCCCCGTATCGCCGATCAACTCTTTGGGGCGAGTCATTCCCACCCGAATGAGTGTGTGAGGGTGGTTTGAGCCCTGATTCGTCCCGGCCATCCACCGATCAGGAATGATCTATTCCTGTGTCCACAGAGACGGCACACAGCCTGTGGATAAGATCCGGGTCCCAGCAATTCCTGTGGACAAGAAGCCCCTCCAGGCCAGCTCAGGGCCCGCCCGACCGCCGGCATTCTGTCCCTTTTCAGGGAATGGGACCGCTTTTATTGACGCTCCCAGAAGGGTCACTTCCGGTCAGCCGTCAAGACTTATCCATTCGTTGCAATTAGGACATAGCGACACGCAGCGTGATATCGGTGTGATCCCAGGAAGCCCAGCCCGGTAGCCTGGAGGGGTGATTGACCTCCGGCTGCTCCGTGAAGACCCTGACCGTGTCCGCGCCTCGCAGCGCGCCCGTGGAGAGGACGTCGAACTCGTCGACGCGCTGCTCTCCGCCGACGAGCGCCGCAGGTCCTCCGGCATGCGCTTCGACGAACTGCGCAATGAGCAGAAGACCCTCGGCAAGCTCATCCCCAAGGCCTCTCCCGAGGAGCGGGCCGAGCTGCTGAAGAAGGCCGAACAGCTCAAGCAGGACGTCAAGTCCGCCGAGGCCGAGCAGAACGAGGCCGACGAAGCCGCCAAGCAGCTTCTCCTCCAGCTCGGCAACATCGTCCACGAGGACGTGCCGGTCGGCGGTGAAGAGGACTTCACGGTCCTGGAGACGCACGGCACCATCCGGGACTTCGCCACCGAGGGCTTCGAACCCAAGGACCACCTGGAGCTCGGCGAGCTGCTGGGCGCCATCGACGTCGAGCGCGGAGCCAAGGTCTCCGGCTCGCGCTTCTACTACCTGACCGGTGTGGGCGCCCTGCTGGAGCTGGCGCTGGTCAACGCGGCCATCGCCCAGGCCACCGAGGCCGGCTTCATCCCGATGCTGACCCCGGCGCTGGTCCGCCCCCGCGCCATGGAGGGCACCGGCTTCCTCGGCCAGGCCGCCGAGAACGTGTACCACCTGGAGAAGGACGACTTCTACCTGGTCGGCACCTCCGAGGTCCCCCTCGCCGCGTACCACATGGACGAGATCATCGACGCCGAGAAGCTGCCGCTGCGGTACGCCGGCTTCTCCCCGTGCTTCCGCCGCGAGGCCGGTACGTACGGCAAGGACACCCGCGGCATCTTCCGCGTCCACCAGTTCGACAAGGTCGAGATGTTCTCGTACGTCGCGCCGGAGGAGGCCGAGGCCGAGCACCAGCGGCTCCTGGAATGGGAGAAGCAGTGGCTGACCAGCCTGGAGCTGCCGTTCCAGGTGATCGACGTCGCCACCGGTGACCTGGGCGCCTCCGCCTCGCGCAAGTTCGACTGCGAGGCGTGGATTCCCACCCAGGGCAAGTACCGCGAGCTGACCTCCGCCTCGAACTGCGACAGCTTCCAGGCCCGCCGCCTGTCGATCCGCTACCGCGACGGCAAGAAGACCCAGCCGCTGTCCACGCTGAACGGCACCCTGTGCGCCGTACCGCGCACGATCGTCGCCATCCTCGAGAACCACCAGCAGGCCGATGGTTCGGTACGCGTGCCCCCGGTGCTCCGTCCCTACCTCGGCGGCCGCGAGGTCCTGGAGCCGATCACCAAGTGAGCCCGGCCCCGTTCCCGTACAAGCTCGTCGCGACCGATCTCGACGGCACGCTGCTGCGTGGCGACGACACCGTCTCGGAACGCACCCGTGAAGCGCTCGTCGCGGCCACCGCGGCGGGCGCGGCGCACATCATCGTCACCGGTCGGGCCGTGCCCTGGACCCGGCACGTACTGGACGATCTCGGCTACAAGGGGATCGCCGTCTGCGGGCAGGGCGCACAGGTCTACGACGCGGGTGCGCACCGGCTGCTGACGTCGGTGACTCTGGACCGGCAGCTGGCCGGTCTGGCGCTGTCGAAGCTGGAGGCCGAGATCGGTCCGCTGGCCCTCGCGGCCAGCCGGGACGGGGTGGACGGCGAGGTCCTGTTCGGGCCCGGGTACCAGGTGCAGGAGGGCCTTCCGGCCATCTACCTGGACGACACCAAGGCGCTCTGGACGGCTCCGCTGAACAAGCTCTACATCCAGCACCCCGAGCTGGACGACGACGCCCTCGTCAAGGTGGCCCGGGAGACCGTGGGCAGCCTGGTCGACATCGTCATGGCGGGTCCCGGCATAGTCGAGATCCTGCCGCTGGGGCTGACCAAGGCCACGGGCCTGTCGCTGGCCGCGCGCCGGCTGGGGGTGAAGGCGGCGCAGACGATCGCCTTCGGTGACATGCCCAACGACATCCCGATGTTCGGCTGGGCCGCGCACGGGGTGGCGATGGCCAATGCCCATGCCGAGCTCAAGGCCGTGGCCGACGAGGTGACGACCTCCAACGAGGAGGACGGCATCGCGGTGGTGCTGGAGCGTCTGCTGGGCGCCGGGTAGAGCGCACGACGTAGGAGAAGGTCCGGGACAGCCCGCGCCGCGAGGCGCGCTCGAAGTGGCTGTCCCGGACCTTTTGTTGCTCCCCGCACGACTCACTCTGCACCCGGCGCAGGTCCCTTACCAGCGAATTTCCGCGCATCAGCCGTGGAACCGGCGGCGGCGCCAGTAGGCGACGGTGAGGATGCCCAGCAGCGGGCCCCAGAGCAGCAGCGGCGCGTAGGACAGGTCGAAGATCCGCAGGGCGAGGCCGGTGGGGGCATCGGGATTCGCGGCGTTGGTCTCGCTCCAGGTCCAGGCGCCCAGGACCGTGATGCCGGTGAGCGCGATCACGCCCAGCGTCGCGGGAACCACCGCCACCAGGGGGTGGATCCGGCGTCCGCCCAGCACGGGGATCCAGCCGGGCACCTCCTCGCCCCAGCGCTGGACCAGACCGAGGCTCAGCAGGCCCAGGCACTCCTGCAGGACGCAGACGAAGATGAGGACCAGGGACGCGGGCCCCGGGTAGTACGAGTGGTGCAGATCGCTGCCCGGGCCCCAGCCCATGGGAATGCCGACCGCGATCGCGAGCCGCCACACGCAGCTGGGAAGCACGGTCAGCGAGGTGAGCCTGGCGAGCCGGCGGAGCCGCGGGGAGACTCCGGGTACGGTCTGCGAGGCGCGAGCGGCGGTGTTGGAGGTCATCTGCCAAGTCCTTTTCAGGGGCTACTGGTTGGTGACTCGAGCCTGGTCGGACGAGGCCTTCGGAACCATCCGCCGATCAGCAGGCCGGCGGGTCCCATGACGTCGGCGCTGCTCTGCCGATCGGCAGATGGCAGGTCTCCGGGGTGCGCTCGTAAGGTCGGGTCATGACCGTCAACCTCCGTGCCGCGTATGCCCCGTTACTGGCCCTTGCCGGCGTCGTCGGTCTCCTCGCGGTGTTCCTGGGTGCGCCCCCGGCGTGGTTGCTGATCTGGGTGGGTCTGCTGCTGCCGCTGCTGGCCCTGGTGGCCCGCTGGTCCCCGGTGCGTTCGGGGGCCGTCGCGGCCTCGCTGGGGGTGACGGCCGTCGCGGTGTGGCCGGTACCGCTGATGTGGGGGACGGCTTCGTGGCTGGAGGCCTGCGGGGCGGCGGCGTTCTGGGCGGTGCCCGCGCTCGGGGCCCTGGCGGCCGGGGGATATCTGCGCCGTCAGGCGAGCCGGATGCGCCAGGCCGTCCGTGACGGCCGGCGTGACCAGCAGCTGGAACTGGCCCGGGATCTGCACGACTTCGTGGCGCACGACGTGAGCGCCATCGTGGTGCAGGCCCAGGCGGCCAGGTTCGTGGCGGACAAGGACCCCGAGCAAGCGGTCCGCGCGCTGGAGCGGATCGAGGCGGCGGGGCTCGGGGCTCTCGCCTCGATGGACCGCACGGTGCACGCGCTGCGGGAGGCGGCCGGTGCGCGGTCCGCCTCGGTCCCCGGGACCGCGGAACTGCCGGAGCTGGTGGAGCGGTTCGAGGGCGGGGTACTGCAGGCCGATCCGGCGGTGGTGAGGGAGTTGTCACGGGAGGCGGACACCACGGCCTACCGGGTGGCCGTGGAGGCCTTGACGAACGTACGCCGGCACGCGCCCGGGGCGGCGGTCGTGCGGGTACGCCTGCACCGGACCGCAGGAGGGGTCGAGCTGAGCGTGGCCAACTCCGCGCCGCCCCGTGGCGCGGGCGGCCTGAGGGGGCTGGGGCTGCGGCGGCGGGGCGGAACCGGGCTGGCCGGTCTGCGCGGCAGGGTGGAGGCGGCGGGCGGGACGCTGCAGGCCGGCGCGAGCGCCGACGGCGGATGGCGGGTTTGTGCCGTCTTCCCGGCGCAGGAGCGCACCCTCGGGTGATCATGGCGGCGTGACCACACGCATCCTGATAGCCGACGACCAAGAGGACATTCGCAGCGGTTTCCGGCTGATCCTCGATTCACAGCCGGACATGACCGTGGTGGGGGAGGCTGCGGACGGGGAGAGCGCGGTGGCGCTGGCCCGGGAGCTGCGGCCCGATGTGGTGCTGGCGGACATCCGGATGCCGCGGCTCGACGGGCTGGAGGTGACCCGACTGCTGGCGCCGCAGACGCGGGTGGTGGTGGTGACCACCTTCGACCTGGACGAGTACGTGCACACCGCGCTGCGCAACGGCGCCTGCGGCTTTCTGCTGAAGCGGTCCGGGCCTGCGCTGCTCATCGAGGGGGTGCGGGCGGCGATGGCGGGGGACACGCTGATCAGTCCTCAGATCACGGTGCGGCTGCTGAGTCGGCTGACGCAGGCGGGGCAGGTCGCCCGTCCGGTGGCACATCCGCTGACGGCGCGGGAGGTGGAGATCGTGCGCCTGGTGGCGCGGGGGCTCACCAACGCCGAGATCGGCGCGGAATTGTTCATCAGCGCGGGGACGGCCAAGACCCACATCGCGAACGTCCAGGCCAAGCTGGGGGCCCGCAACCGGGTGGGAATCGCCGCCTGGGCCTGGGAGCACGGTGTCGCCCCAGCGGAGCCGGAGACTGAGGCCGGCTAGTGCTGTGGCACACCCTGGATCCTCGTCATGTTTCACGTGAAACGACGCTGTTCATGTTTCACGTGAAACGACGTTGCGGGTGAGCGGCCAGGCGAGCAGGCCGACGGAGAGTGCGATGGCGTGGCCGAGGTCCGTGAAGGTGCCGCCGGTGACCAGGGGCATCCCGAAGAAGGCGACCGCTCCGGCCAGGTAGAACCATCTCCAGGGACCGGGGAGCCGGTAGGTGAGGACACCGACGGACGCCGCGAGCCCGTAGCTGACGCCGATGTCGACGACGTGGGTCATGCTGTGCGGGGCCCGGTGGTCCTGGATGGCCGTCAGGAGGATCTTCTGGCTGATCAAGGTGGCGACGACGTGGGCGGTCGCGACGATCAGGAGCCAGCGCAGGGTGCCGAGCCAGCGTTCGACGGGGGCGTGGAACAGCTCGAAGAGCACGGCGTAGAGGGCGAGAGAGGCCGGGTTCGCGATCCAGAAGGCACTGCTGACGAGTGCCCGGACGGGGTATTTGACGAGCTGGTTGATGTTGCTGCTGTTGCGGTGGAGCAGGACCTTGTCGACCTGGTCGGGGGCGATCGCGACGATGATGCTGGTGACCGCGATGATCAGCAGCCACATGTGCGTTCCGGGCGAGGAGCGTATCCAGGACCGCAGTGGCCTGGACGGCTCCGGCTCGGTGTGCGCGACCATGCACCGATGATGCCGCGCGAACCTGTGCCCCGCCCGGCCGGTGGGCCGGGCGGGGCACAGGTTCGCGTGTGGTGCGGCGGACTTACTCCTCGCCCGCCAGGGTGAGGCGGCGAAGCTTCTGGCCCGCGTAGACGGTGGCGCCGACGGTGACCGCGCAGAGCAGGATCACGGCGGTGGGAAGGCCGACGGTGGCGTCGACGTACCCGTTCCCGGCGACCTTCTCGGCGACGGACAGGGCCCACTGCTGGACGCTGAGGGTCTTGGCTCCGGAGACCAGGCTGCCGAAGAGCGACTCCCAGATCAGGGCGTAGACCAGGCCGAAGACGACGGCGTGCCGGCTGACGGTGCCGAGCAGCAGGAACAGCGCGCTGTAGGCGATCGAGGCCACGAGGGCGGCGATCGTGTACGCGACGGCGATCTGCTGGCCGTTGCCGTTGAGGATGAATCCGGCGATCAGGGTGGGGATCGCCGAGAAGACCATCGTGACGGCGATCGCCACGGTCAGCTTGGTCATGATGATCGTCGGACGCTTCACCGGCTTGGCGAGCAGGTAGACGATGGAGCCGTCGTCGATCTCGGGTCCGATGGCTCCGGTGCCGGCGATGACACCGATCAGCGGAACCATGGTGGCGAGGGCGAAGCCGCCGAGGAGGTCGGCCGCCACCTTGTCGTCCACGCCGACGAAGGCGCGGACGACGAGGGCGATGACGATCAGCAGGGCGGGCAGCGCGAAGAGGATCAGCGCGCGGCGCCGGCCGAGCAGGGCCCGGTAGGTGAGCCGGGCGACGGTGGGTTCGTACATGAGTGCCAGCTCCTTTCAGGCCGCGACGAGGTAGGAGAAGACCGACTCGAGGGACTCGTCGGAGGGCGAGACCGTCAGCAGCCGGATGCCGTGTGCCCGGGCCACGCGGGGCAGCAGCTCGGTGAAGCGGCCGAAGTCGACGGCCTGGATGCGCAGCGCGCCTTCCTTGAGGTCGACCTCGATGCCCGCGGTGGAGGGGTCGGCGATCAGGGCCGCGGCGAGGGCCCGGTCGTCGGAGGAGCGGATGAGGTAGCGGTGCGGGCGGTCCGTCATCAGGCGGCGGATCTTGCGGAAGTCGCCGGAGGCGGCGTGCCGGCCGGCCACGACCACCTCGATGTGCGAGGCGAGCTGCTCGACCTCCTCCAGGATGTGGGAGGAGAACAGGACGGTGCGTCCTTCGTCGCCCATGCGCCGCAGCAGGTCCATGAGCTGCATGCGCTGGCGCGGGTCCATGCCGTTGAACGGCTCGTCGAGGAGCAGTACGGACGGGTCGTGGACGAGGGCCGAGGCCATCTTCACGCGCTGGCGCATGCCCTTGGAGTACGTGGAGATCTTGCGGTCCTGGGCGTACTCCATCTCGACGGTGGCGAGCGCCCGCCGGGCGGCCGCGTCGTCGAGGCCGTGGAGTTCGGCGTTGGCGACGACGAACTCCCGGCCCGTGAGGAAGTCGTACATGGCCTCGCGCTCGGGCACGACGCCGATCTGCTTGTAGACCTGCTCGTTCTGCCAGATCGGTGCGCCGTCGAGGGTGACGGTGCCCGTGGAGGGAGCGAGGAAGCCGCCCATCATGTTGATGAGGGTGGACTTTCCGGCGCCGTTGGGACCGAGCAGCCCGGTGACGCCGGGGCCGATGCTCATGGTCACGTCGTTGACGGCGACGACGTTCCCGAACCAGCGGGAGGTGTGGTCGATGTCGATGGTGGTCACAGCCCGGCCTTCCGGTAGCGGGCCATCAGGGCGGCGTAGGAGCCGACGATGAGGCCGAGGGCGACGAGCAGGTAGACGACGCCGGTGCCGGCCGAGGGGCCCTCGCCGCCGGGGAAGGCGGAGGTAGCGTTCAGGAACGCGGTCTGCACGCCGTCGATGAGGGTGATCGGGGAGAACAGGCCCATCCACTCGATGGCTCCCGTGTTCCCGGTGCTGTAGGCGATCCCCTGGACCGCGGTCACCGCGCCGAACGGGATCAGGAGGACCGCGATGATCGCGGCGACGCCGAACCCGCGGCGCGGGGTGAGCGCCGCCATGACCAGGCCGAGGCCCGCGAAGAGCAGCGACAGCAGCAGAACCGACACGAGTCCCTGCCCGAATCCTTCTGTCTGGTGGCCGAAGTCGAACTTCGCCAGGAGCGAGCCGATCCACATGATCAGCAGCGGGGTCGCGGTGAGGATGAACAGGGCCGAGGCCATGGCGGCGTACTTGGCCACGACGTAGTCGACGCGCTCGATGGGCCGCGAGAAGTAGAGCGGCACCGTCTTGAAGCGCAGGTCCCGCGAGACCGACTGCGGCGCCTGAGACGCGAGGAAGAGGCCGATGATCACCTGCGTGGTCAGGGCGTACGTCGTGTACTTGATCGGCAGGTCGGTGGAGCCGGGTACCGCGATGGCGACCGCGACGATGATCAGCGCGGGTACGCACATCACCGCGAAGAGGATCATCGGGAGGACCTTGGACTTGGCGGAGCGGCCGAGTCCGAAGGCGCCGCGCAAGGACTGCGAGAACAGCGACTTGCGGGCGTAGGCGCGGCCGAGCCGGGGTCCGTCGTAGGACCGGTAGCCGATGTTGTGGATCTGGGTCGAGGTGTCAGGCGCCATCGGAACCGGCTCCCTTCTGCTGGACGGTGGAAGAGGGCTGGTCGTTGTCGCGGAAGACCTCCGCGATGTGGTGACGGCGCTGCTCCATGCGGACCAGGCCGATGCCCAGGTCGGCGACGGTGTCGCGGACGGTGTCGTACGTCTGCTCGCCGGTGGCCTCGACGAGGAGGATGTGGCCGGCTCCGGGCAGGCCCTGCTCCTCTCCGACGTGCAGGGTGACGCCTACCTCGGTGAGCGCCTTGCGCAGGGCGGCGGTGCCGTCCGGGTGGGTGTCGGAGTCGGTGACCTCTACCGCGAGGGTCGTGGTGATCTGGGTGAAGTCGCTGGTGGAACTGGAGCGCAGCAGCTTGCCGCCGTCGACGACGACCACGTGGTCGCAGGTCCGCTCCAGCTCGCCGAGGAGGTGGGAGGTGACCAGGACGGAGATGCCGAAGTCGGTGTAGATCCGGCGGATCAGGCCGAGCATCTCGTCGCGGCCGACCGGGTCCAGGCCGTTGGTCGGCTCGTCGAGGAGGACCAGCTGGGGGTCGTGGACGAGGGCCTGGGCGAGCTTGACGCGCTGCTTCATGCCGGTGGAGTAGCCGCCGATGGGGCGGTAGCGCTCCTCGTACAGTCCGACGTGGCGCAGGGTGTCGGCGGTGCGCTCGCGGGCCGCGGTCGGCGGCAGCCCGGACATGCGCGCCATGTGGACGACGAACTCGGTGGCCGAGACGTCGGGTGGCAGGCAGTCGTGCTCGGGCATGTAGCCGACGCGTTCACGGATGGCGCTGCCATGCGTGTGGACGTCGAGGCCGAGCACGGCGGCGCTGCCCTCGGTGGCGGGGGACAGTCCCAGCAGGATCTTGATCAGCGTGGACTTGCCGGCTCCATTGGCACCAACGAGGCCGGTCACACCAGGCCCGATGTCCAGGGAGAGCCGGTCGAGGGCGGTCACTCGGGGGTACCGCTTGCTCAGGCTTTCGGTCGCGATGACAGTCACGGGTTCGACGTTAGTGGCGCCGCTCCCGCGAAACGTCAGACCTGGAGCTGGATCCCGTCTCAGCCTTCAGGCGTACATGCCCGTACTGGAGGCTGATGTGGACCCGACAACTTTGTCCACAGGTCCGTGCACGACCCTTGACGTGATCTCCGGTCATTGTCACATTCATCAGTGTCAACTTACGTGCGCGTACGGCTACACGGATGGACGGGCTGACATGGCTGGGGACACCAAGCAACGCACCGCGCGACCCTCCAGACGACCATCCGCCGATCTGAGCGGCTTCAGAGAGGTGCAGCGCCTCTCCTACGAGTGCGCCGAGGCCGTCGCGGCCCAGCTGCGGCCCGGGGTGACCGAGCGCGAGGCCGCGCGGATGCAGCGCGAGTGGCTGCGGGAGCGCGGGGTACGGGACTGGTTCCACCTGCCCTTCGCCTGGTTCGGGGACCGCACCGCCTTCGCGGACTTCAGGATCCCGCTGCAGTTCTTCCCGACCAATCGGAAGCTGGAGCCGGGGATGCCGTTCATCCTCGACATGGCGCCGGTCTACAAGGGGTACTCGGCGGACATCGGCTATTCGGGCAGCCTCGGGCTCAACCCGGTGCAGGACCGGCTCATGTCCGATCTCCAGGCGCACCGCGTGCTGATCCTGGAACAGGTGCGCGAGCGCCGCTCCCTGCGCGAGATCTACGAGAACGTCGAACGGCTGATGACCCGGCAGGGGTACGCCAACCGGCACCGCGCCTATCCCTTCGGCGTGATCGCACACAAGATCGACCGGGTCAAGGAGCGGCGCTGGTCACCGACCGCATTCGGCTTCGGCACCCAGTCCCTCAAGGGACTGGCCAGTGATGTCCTGCACGGCCACCGTGAGGGCTGGTCCCCGCTGTGGAGCCCGTACCACTTCTCCGACCATCCGCCGCAGCCCGGCCTGTGGGCGGTGGAACCACACCTCGGATTCCGGGGTACCGGCGCGAAGTTCGAGGAGATCCTGGTCGTCACCGACTCCGGGGACCCCGAGGAGAGCGCGTTCTGGCTGGATGACGATCTGCCGCACGTGCGGCGCTGGGCCGAGGAGAAGGCAGCATGAGCGACATGGCGGGAGCGGAAGCGGTGGGTCTGGCGGGTGCGCGCGAGCGCCGGGTGAGCACCGGTGGGGTCGAGCTGTGCGTCGTCGAGCTCGGTGAGACGGGCCGGCCGACGGTGCTGCTGGTGCACGGCTACCCGGACAGCAAGGAGGTCTGGTCCGAGGTCGCCGAGCGGCTCGCGACCCGCTTCCACGTGGTGCTCTACGACGTACGCGGCCACGGGCGCTCCACCGCGCCGCAGCCGCTGCGCGGGGGCTTCACCCTGGAGAAGCTGACCGACGACTTCCTGGCGGTGGCGGACGCGGTCAGCCCGGACCGGCCCGTGCACCTGGTCGGCCACGACTGGGGCTCCGTACAGGGCTGGGAGTTCGCCACGGTCGCCCGCACCGAGGGCAGGATCGCCTCCTTCACCTCGATGTCGGGGCCGTCCCTCGACCACTTCGGGCACTGGATCAAGAAGCGGATGACGCGGCCCACCCCGCGGGCGGCGGCGCAGCTCCTCGGCCAGGGCGCCAAGTCCTGGTACGTCTACATGCTGCACACCCCCGTGCTGCCGGAGCTCGCCTGGCGCGGGCCGCTCGGCAAGCGGTGGCCCGCGATGCTCCAGCGCATCGAGAAGGTGCCGCCCGGCTCCTATCCGACGGCCTCACTGCCTTCGGACGCGGCGCACGGAGCCTGGCTCTACCGCGACAACGTGCGGCCGCGACTGCGCCGGCCGCGCGCCGACGCGTACGCCCACGCACCCGTGCAGTTGATCACCCCGACCGGGGACGCCTTCCTGTCCGAGCGGCTCTACGACGGTCTGGAGCGGTGGGCCCCCGACCTGCTGCGGCGGACCCTGCCCGCCAAGCACTGGGTGCCCCGGACCCGGCCCGACCAGCTGGCCGCCTGGATCACCGAGTTCGTCACCGACCGGGAAGAGCCGGCGACGCGGGCACCGGAACGGAAGGCTCCGGGCAGGTACGCCGACCGCTTCGCAGGCCAGCTGGTCCTGGTGACCGGCGCGGCCAGCGGCATCGGCCGGGCGACCGCCTTCGCCTTCGCCGAGGCCGGGGCCCGGGTGGTCGTCGTCGACCGCGATGCGGAAGGCGCGGCGCGCACGGCCGACATGGCACGGCTCGTCGGCGCCGCCGAGGCCTGGGCCGAGTGCGTGGACGTCAGCGACGAGCAGGCGATGGAGAAGCTCGCGGCGAAGGTCGCCGCCGAGTACGGAATCGTCGACGTCCTGGTCAACAACGCCGGGATCGGGCTGTCCGGCGCCTTCCTCGACACCACCGCCGAGGACTGGAAGAAGGTCCTGGACGTCAACCTGTGGGGCGTCATACACGGCTGCCGGATCTTCGGGAAGCAGATGGCCGAGCGCGGCCAGGGCGGCCACATCGTCAACACCGCCTCCGCCGCCGCATACCTGCCGTCGAGGACCCTGCCCGCCTACAGCACCTCGAAGGCCGCGGTACTGATGTTGTCGGAGTGCCTGCGCGCGGAACTGGCCTCGAAGTCGATCGGCGTCTCCGCGATCTGCCCGGGCATCGTCAACACCAACATCACCGCCACCTCGCGCTTCGCCGGGGTGGACGAGGCCGAGGAGAAGCGCCGCCAGGAGCGCTCCTCGCGGCTGTACGGGCTGCGCAACTTCCCGCCGGAGAAGGTCGCCGACGCGATCCTGCGGGCGGTGGTGCGCAACGAGGCCGTCGTGCCCGTGACGCCGGAGTCCAAGGGCGCCCTGTGGATGTCCCGTTTCGCCCCGCGTGCCCTGCGGCGCATCGCGAGGCTGGAGCCAAAGCTGTGAGCGGGGCTGCGGACCGGATCGGCCGGCACCCGATCGGTCCGCGCCGGGTGGCCTTCGAATGGAAGACCACCCCCCTGCACTGGATACCGGACGAGCCCACCGCCACCCACGTCATCAACGTGCTGCACCTGCTGCTGCCCGCCGGGGAGCGGTGGTTCGTCAGGGTCCTCAAGGAGGGCCTGCCCCTGGTCACCGACCCCGAGCTGCGCAGTGACGTCAAGGGGTTCATGGGCCAGGAGGCCACGCACAGCGTGCAGCACTCGTACGTTCTGGACCACCTCGCCGAGCAGCGGCTGCCGACGGAGGCGTACACGCGGCACGTGGACTTCCTCTTCGAGAAACTGCTCGGGGAGACCCCGCCGTTCGGGGTGCCGGTCACAGCGCGGGAGTGGCTGCGCTTCCGGCTGGCCGTGGTCGCCGCGATCGAGCAGTTCACGGCGGTCCTCGGGGACTGGGTGCTGCGGGCCGACGGGCTGGACCGGGCCGGGGCGGACGAGATCATGCTGGACCTGCTGCGCTGGCACGGGGCGGAGGAGGTGGAGCACCGCTCCGTCGCCTTCGACATGTACCAGCACTGCGGGGGATCCGGTCTGCCCCGCTACGCGCGCCGCGTCGAGGGGATGGTCGTGGTCGCGCCCGTGCTGGCGTGGCTGTGGGTGTGGGGGGCCTCGTACCTCATACGCAACGACCCGGAGCTGGGCGGCCGGCTGCGCTACTCGCTCGGTGCGCACAACCGCGCGGTGGCCAAGGGCCTGCTGCCTCCGTGGAGAGAGCTCGCCATGGCCATACCCCGCTACTTCCGGCGGTCGTACCATCCCTCGCAGGAGGGCTCGCTGCGCAGGGCGGTCGAGTACCTTGCGGCTTCACCTGCCGCCCGGGCCGCGGCGGGCGCGGTCGGCCGAGCCGCGATGTCGTAGGGAGCCGGGATTGTCCGATCAGGCGGTAGCCGAGTACCGGATCGAGGATCTGGCACATCACAGCGGGGCGACGGTGCGCACGATCCGGGCGTACCAGGACCGTGGCCTGCTGCCGAAACCGGAGCGGCGGGGCCGTTCCAATGTCTACCGGGACACGCATCTGGCGCGGCTGCGCCAGATCGCCGACCTGCTGGATCGCGGCTACACCCTGGCCTCCATCAAGGAACTGCTGGAAGCCTGGGACGCGGGGCGCGGTCTGGGCGGCGTACTCGGGCTGGTCGCCGAAGTGCACGGGCCGTGGACCGACGAGGAGGCGGCCCGGATCAGCCGGGACGAGTTGAACGAGCGGTTCGGCGGCCGCCCGGACGACGACGCCGTGGACGAGGCGTGCGAGCTCGGAGTGCTGGAGCGGATCCCGGGGCGCCCGGACCAGTTCCTGGTGCCCTCCCCGCAGGAGCTGGCCGTGGCCGCCGAGCTGTACGCGGCCGGGGTGCCGCTGCCGGCGATCACCGGACACCTGCGGGAACTGCGGGGACAGGTGGAGCACATCGCCTCGCGGTTCCTGGAGTTCACCACCGAGCACGTCTTCGCGCGCTACCTCGGGCAGGTGCCGCCCACGGACGCGGACGCGGCGGAGGCGGCGACGATGGTGCGGCGGCTGCGGCCGCTGGCCCAGCAGACCGTGGACGCGGAGCTGGCGCGGGCGATGCGGCTCTTCGCGACCCGGCACCTCCAGCGGCACCTGGGGTCGGCGGGCGCACCCGGGCCGACGGGGCCCTCGCCGGTGGCGCTGCCGGCCGGAACGGTACGGGCGGTGCAGGATCTGGTCGGTGCCGACCATGTGGCGGAGTTCGTCCGGGCCGCGACGGAGCGGGAGCTCCAGGCCCGGACGATGAACGATCTGGCGCGCCGCGGCGAGCGGTGACGCCCGGGCGGGCGGTCACGGCGGAGGGCCCGGTCACGCCCGGTCGGCCCGGTCGGTCAGGTCGGCCCGGTCGGTCAGGTCGGTCAGGTCGGTCAGGTCGGTCAGGTCGGTCAGGTCGGTCCCGTACGGTCCGGTCCGGTCCACAGGTTCCACAGGGCGGATCACGCGTTTGCCGTCAAAACCCGCCCAAACGGCTGTGGACAAGTCCCCTTTTCCTGTGGGCAACTGAGCCGCCGTCTCACCCGACGGTCTCGTACGCCGCCTTGGCGGGGCTCGCTCCGTCCACCGGCTCCGGCTTCGCACCCCGTCCGAACCGGGGCCGGGACCTGGTCCGGGTCCCGGTCCCGTAGAGGAGGGCGGCCAGGGCCAGGCCGAGGATCCCGCCGACCAGCTGGGCGCCGACGAATCCGGGCAGCGACTCGGGGGCTATGCCGGTGAAGGAGTCACTGAAGCTGCGCCCGAGGGTGCCCGCCGGATTGGCGAAGGAACCGGAGGAGGTGAACCAGATCGCGGCCGCGATGTACGCGGCGACCGCCGCCGGGAGGAGCCTGGAGCGCCCGATCCGGCCGAGGCCCTGGATCAGGAGGACGAGACCGGCGGTGGCGACCACCTCACCGATGAGCAGGTGACCGCCGTCGCGCACCTGGGTGGCGAAGGTGCCCGGGGTCCGGCCGAACATGACTTCCGCGATGAGGGCGCCGCCGATGGCTCCGGAGCTCTGGGCCACGGCGTAGACGAGCGCCTCGCGGCCGCCCAGTCCCTCGCCGCCGGTCCGGCGGGACCACCAGGAGGTGAGGGTGACCACCGGGTTGAGGTGGGCGCCGGAGAGCGGTCCGAAGATCATGATGATCAGCCCGAGGCCGATGGCCGAGGCGAACGAGTTGGCGATGAGGGCGACACCGGTGTCGCGGCTGAGCTCGGCGGCCTTGAGGCCGGAGCCGATCACGACCACGAGCAGGCCGGCGGTACCGACCAGCTCAGCAGCGGCGCGGCGTGACAGTGAGGGTTGGGCTGTCATGGTTTCTCCCTCTGAACAGAAGTGACAGCGGAAAATATATTCCGCATCTTGGAAGAGCGATAGAGGGTGTCCACCACCTGTCACCACGGGCCGCCACCGGAAAATCCGTGCCGCGAGGCCGCCTGACCGGGCACGCTGGAGCCATGGATGAAAGACGCACCGTGAAGGTGTCGAAGTACGTCTCGAAACACCTGCGACACCAGCCGGAACGGATCGGACTGGTGCTCGATCCCCACGGCTGGGTGGAGATCGACGACCTGCTGCGCGCGGCCGCCGCGCACGGCTTCCACTTCAGCCGGGCCGAGCTCGACCACGTCGTCGCCGCCAACGACAAGCAGCGGTTCGCCGTGGAGGGCACCCGGATCCGGGCCAGCCAGGGGCACACCGTCGCCGTGGATCTGGATCTGCCGGAGGCCGAACCGCCCGCGTACCTCTACCACGGCACCGTCGCCGCCGCCGTGGAGCCGATCCGCGCCGAGGGCCTGCGCCCGATGGCCCGCCACCATGTGCACCTGTCCCCCGACCGGGAGACCGCCACCCGGGTCGGCGCGCGCCGCGGCCGGCCCGTCGTGCTCAGCGTGGACGCCGGGGCGATGCGAGCCGCCGGACACGTCTTCCGGATCAGCGCCAACGGGGTGTGGCTGGTGGACGCCGTACCGCCGCAGTTCCTGCGCTTCCAGTAGTTCCGCGCCGGCCGTCAGGGCCGGGCATCCAGGGCTCCGGAATTCACGCAGAGATTGTCCGACCATCCCCCTAATCTGTGAACCACTCCGGGATCTGTGAGGGGGGGACCTCGCGATCACCGAACCATCCCTGTATGCACGCGAGGTGACGCCCTATGACGTCCACGTCCACATCCCCGTCCACGCCCCCGTCGACGCCCCACAGCTTCCAGGTCGATCTGCGCGGCCTGGTGGACCTCCTCTCCCACCACCTCTACTCCAGCCCGCGCGTCTACGTCCGCGAGCTCCTGCAGAACGCGGTGGACGCGATCACCGCGCGCCACGCCCTCGACCCGGCGGCGGAGGCCCGCATCCGGCTCTCGGCGTCCGGCGGCCGCGTGACCATCGAGGACAGCGGCATCGGCCTGACCGCCGCCGAGGCCCACTCCCTCCTCGCCACCATCGGCCGCAGCTCCAAGCGCGGTGGCGCAGGCGCCGATCTCAACGAGCAGGGCCTGGAGGCGACCCGCCAGGAGTTCCTCGGCCAGTTCGGCATCGGCCTACTCGCGTGCTTCGTCGTGGCCCGTCAGATCCGCGTCGTCACCCGCTCCGCCCGCGACTCCCAGGCCGCGCCCGTCGAATGGCTGGCCACGGACGACGGCTCGTACACCGTGCGCGAACTGCCCCATGAGGCACGGCCGGAGCCCGGCACCACCGTCGTCCTGGAGGCCCGCCCGGGCGCCACCGAATGGGCCGTCCCGGCCAAGGTCGAGGAGCTGGCCTGCGACTACGGCTCCCTGCTGCCGTACGACATCACCTTCGACGACGGCGAGGGCGGCGAGCCGCGTCCCGTCACCGACCGGCCCGCCGTGTGGGACCGCCCCTTTCCCACCCCGGCCGCCCGTCGCGTCGCGCTCGCCGGGCACTGTGCGCAGCTCTTCGGGTTCACCCCGCTCGACAGCATCGACCTCGACCTGCCGGTCGCCGGCGTACGCGGAGTGGCATACGTCCTTCCCGAACCGACCAGCCCCGCCCACCGGGCCGGACACCGCGTCCACCTCAAGGGCATGCTGCTGACCGACCGGGCCGACAACCTGCTGCCCGACTGGGCGTTCTTCGTCCGCGCCGTCCTCGACACGGACACCCTGCGCCCCACCGCCTCCCGCGAGAACCTGTACGACGACGAGACCCTCGCCGCCGTACGGGACGCCCTCGGCGGCCGGGTCCGCGGCTGGCTCGCCGAGCTCGCGGCGAGCGATCCGGACCGCCTGGCCGCTTTCCTGCAGGTCCACCACCTCGGCGTGAAGTCCATGGCCCGGCACGACTCCGAGCTGCTCGGGCTGATGCTGCCGTGGCTGCCGTTCGAGACCAGCGACGGCTCGATGAGCCTCCAGGAGTTCGCGGCCGCCCACACGGACATCCACTTCACCCGCACCGTCGAGGAGTTCCGGCAGATCGCACCGATCGCCGCGGCCCACGGGCTCGGCGTCATCAACGCCGGATACACCTACGACGCGGACCTGCTGGCCCTGCTGCCCGCCGTACGGCCGGAGCTCAAGGTCACCGAACTCGACGCCGGGGCCGTCACCGAGCGGCTGGACCCGGTGCCGGCCGCAGCCGAACTGGCGCTCGCCCCCTTCCTGGCCACCGCGCGCACCCGGCTGGAAGCCCAGGGCTGCGACGTGGTGCTGCGCGCCTTCCAGCCCGTCGCCGTGCCCGCGCTGTACCTCGACGACCGGCAGGCCCGCCAGGAGCGCGACCGCACCGCCGCGCTGGAGAGCGCCGACTCCCTGTGGAGCGGCATCCTCGGCGCGCTGCGCGGCTCCGCACCGCGCGCCCGGCTGGTCCTCAACCACAACAACCCGCTGATCCGCCGGATCGCCGCGCTGCCCGACGAGGCCCTGACCGGTACCGCCGTCGAATCGCTCTACGGGCAGGCCCTGCTGATGTCCCAGCGGCCGCTGCGCCCCGCCGACTCCACCCTGCTCAACCGGGCCTTCCTCGGACTCCTGGAATGGGCGACCCACTCCACCGATTCCCGCGACGCCCAGGAGGACCAGAAGTGACGACGCTGACGCGCGAGGAGATCGTGCGGGGTCTGGCGGAGAACCGCGAGACGCCGAACGGCGCCGTGCGCAACGCGCACGCCGAGGCCCTGGCCGGCGCGGCAGAGACGAGCGGTGACCGGGCCCTGTTCCGCGAGGCCCTGGACAACCTGATCAACGCCTACCTCTACAGCTCCGAGTCGTCCAGGATGCTGGTCCCCTTCGCCCGGCTGCTCCAGGAATACGACAAAGACCCGGGCGCCTTCTCGCACTGGGACACGCATTCGCTGTTCTGGCAGTTCAAGTGGGTGGCCACGGCCATCTCCGACTCTCCCGGGATCCCGCTGGAGTCGGCCACCGGCTGGCTGGACGAGATGGAACGCCGCTACCGGATCGCCGGTTACAGCGAGCGGCCCGTTCGCGAGGCCGAGCTGTGGCTCGCCGACGCGACCGGCGAGGACGAGCGCGCCGAGCGGGCCTTCCGGCGCTGGCTGGCCGCCGAGCGCGACGACATGAGCGACTGCCGGGCCTGCGAACTCAACGGCCAGGGCCAGTACGCCGTCCTGCACGGCAACGACGCCGAGGCGCTGGAGCTGTGGAAGCCGGTTCTCGAGGGTGATCTGACCTGCGCCGAGGAGCCCCACCGGCTGCTCGCCACCTCGCTGCTGCCGCTGCTGCGGCTCGGCCGGGCCGACGAGGCGCGCTCCCACCACCTGCGCGGCTACCGCATGGCCCGCGGCAACGAGAGCCTCCTGCCCTCGGTCGGCAAGCACATCGAGTTCTGCGCGCTCACCGGCAACGAACCGCGCGGCCTGGAGATCCTGGCCGAACACGCCGCCCATGTGGCTCCGCTCGCCAACCTCGACGACCGGCTGGCCTTCCACGGCGCCATCCTCGTGCTGCTGCGCCGCCTGCGGGAGCTGGGGCACGGGCGGACCCCGGCCGTGCCCTACGAAGGAAGCCCGCGAACCGTCGACGAGCTGTACGAGGTGCTGTATGCGGGCTGCCTGGACATCGCCCGGCAGTTCGACGCGCGCAACGGCACGACCCGGGTCTCGGACCGGTTCCTCGCACAGGTCGGTCGCGAGCCGCTGCTGGCCGAGCTGCCGCTGGGCGTGCGCAGTGCGGCGCTGCCGCAGACCGCCTCGGCCCCCGCTCCCGCTGCCCACGGGCCCGGGCCGGCCCTGACGGCCGCCGCCTTCACCGAGCTCGTGGAGCGGGCCCGCCGTGCCCGGGACCTGGGTCATCCGGGCACGGACGCGCTGTGGGCCGAGGTGGCGGTACGGCTGGACGCGCTGCCGGAGGCCGATCCGCTGGTCCGCGCCGACCTCGCGGACCAGCAGGCCCTGGCAGCAGGACGGAGTGGGGCCAAGGAGGCGCCGGAGCTGCTGAGCGCGGTCCGGGACGGCTACCGGGCGCTCGGCGTCGCCGAGCGCGCGGCGCTCGCGGAACTGCGGCTGGCCGGTGTGGCAGCGCAGTCCGGAGCCGCGCCGGCGGAGGTCCGGGCACTGCTGCGCGTCGCCCTGCGGTCCGCCGAGGCACTGGACGCCGCCGAGCCGCTGCGGGCCCGGCGCATCGCCCTCGTGGAACTGTCGGCGATCCGGATGGAGTCGTACCTGCGCTCGGTGGAGACGCCCGACGGTGACGACCACCACGACCACCACGGGGAGCTGGCCGCCGAGCTGGCCGACTTCGTCGCCGCCCATGAGGGCACTTTCGCGGACCTGGTGTCGGAGGCCGAGGAGATGCTGGGCCGCGTGGCCCTGACGCAGGGCGACCCGGAACGGGCCGTGCCGCTGCTCGCGGCGTCCGCCGCGCGGGCTGCCCTGGCGGGCCGGCCGTGGCGGGCCGTGGACCCGCTGGTGCTGCGGGCCGGGGTGCTGATGACGCTGGAGCGGCCCGAGGAGGCGGAGGCCGCAGCGCGCTCCGCGCTGGAACACGCCACCGAGGTGACCGACGCCGAGACACAGGGCGTCGTACGGCTGACCCTCGCGGACATCCTGCTGCAGCGGGGCGAAGCGGCCGCGGAGAGCGCGGAGCACGCGCTGGCCGCGGCCCACTGGTTCGACCAGGCCGGACTCACGGCCGACGGCGGTGCGCAGGCCCGGCTGCTGCTGGCCCGGGCCTATGCGCGGGACGGCCGGAGCGCCGAGGCGGCGGAGGTCCTGCAGTCGGCGCTGGCGGACCTGCTGGAGCACGGCGACCAGCAGGCGGTGTCCGTACGGGAATTCCTGGGTGATCTGCTGCGCCGGCTGAACGAGCCCCGGCCGGCGGCGGAGCAGTACCTGCTGGCTGCGGAGGTCACCAAGGGCTGGGAGGATCCGCGTCCGCAGGCGGGCCTCGCACATCCGGCCGCGGACACCCTGAGCGACGCGGGACTGGCCGTGGAGGCGGCCGCCGCGTACGAGCGGGCCCTGGAGCTGCACCGGCTGACCGGCGGGGTCCCGGTCGCCGAGGCGCGGATCCTGCGCTCCCTGGCCTGGCTGGGGCTGCGTGAGGAGGTCACCGCCACGGCGGTGTCGGAGGCCCGGAAGCGGATGGAGGAGGCGGCCGAGGTGCTGGAGGCGGCCCTGGCGGCGGATCCCGCCGCCCCTGAGCTGCGGTCCGAACTCGCCCAGACCTGGCACCAGCTGGCGCAGGTGCTCGACCGGCACGTCAACACGAACGAGCAGTCCTACGAGGACGCCGACGAGGACGAGAAGGACACCGGGGACGCCGGGGACGCCGGGGAGCAGGATCTCGCCGGCCCGGAGGCGGAGCCGGCGGCCGCGGCCCGGCTGAGCCCCGCAGAGGTCGACGGGCTGCGCCTGGAGGAGATCGAGCTGTGGGACCGGGCCGCCCGCATCTACGCCGAGCTCGGCCCCGGCCATCTGCGGGACCGGTTCCAGTGCGTGAACAACGCGGCCTGGACCGAGCAGGAGCGGGGCGACGCGGCCGCGGGCGCCGCACGCGTGACCGCGCTGATCGACGAGGCCCGGGCGCTGCCCGGTAACGACGTGCCGGACTGGCTCCTGCCGTCCGCGGAGCGCCTGCTCACGCAGCTGAACGGCACGGAGTAACGCTCGCCGTCCCGGTTGTCGTCGCCGTTCGTGCGAGCGGCGACGACGACCGGTGGGTCAGCTGTCGAGCTGGGCCAGGGCCTCGGTGGCGATCTTCTCGAACACGGCCTCGTCGGCGGCGAACTCGGAGTCCGGGATCGGGGCGTGGATCACCAGCTCGGTGAATCCCAGATCGCGGTGCCGGCCGGCGAAGTCGACGAACGCGTCCACGGACTGCAGCACGGTGTTGGCCTCGGGCGTGAAGCCGGTCAGGAGGATCTTCTCCACGGGCTCCAGGTCCCGCCCGATCTCCAGGAAGGCCGCGCCGAGCCGTTCGAGCTGCCCGCGCAGGGCCTCCCGCGACTGCTCGGGCGTGCCCTCCTCGAAGAGCTTCGGGTCGCCCGTGGTCACCCAGGCCTGGCCGTGCCGGGCGGCGAGCCGCATGCCGCGCGGTCCGTTCGCGGCGACCGCGAACGGCAGCCGGGGCCGCTGCACACAGCCGGGGATGTTGCGGGCCTCCTCGGCGGAGTAGAAGGTCCCCTCGTGGCTCACCGAGCCCTCGGTCAGCAACCGGTCCAGCAGCGGCACGAACTCGGCGAAGCGGTCGGCGCGCTCACGCGGGGACCAGGCCTCCTGGCCCAGCGCGGTCGCGTCGAAGCCGTTGCCGCCCGCACCGACGCCGAGGGTGATGCGCCCGCCGGAGATGTCGTCCAGGCTCATGAGGTCCTTGGCGAGGGTCACCGGGTGACGGAAGTTCGGGGAGGTGACCAGCGTGCCCAGGCGCAGCCGCTCGGTGGCGGTTGCCGCCGCGGTCAGGGTGGGCACCGCACCGAACCACGGGCCGTCGCGGAACGTCCGCCAGGACAGGTGGTCGTAGGTGTAGGCGGTGTGGAACCCGAGCTGCTCGGCCCGAAGCCACTGATCGCGTCCTCCCTCGTGCCATCGACGTACCGGAAGGATCACCGTGCTCAGACGCAGACTCATGGTTCGAGCCTACGGCGAGCCGATGTTTCACGTGAAACGGCGGCGTTTCACGTGAAACATCGCCCGAGGTGACAGCCTCCCGCCCGTGGTCAGGACCTCCTCGGCCATGGGCGAAGATGGAGCCGTGACCTCGGCTCCCCAGTGCCCGGACGGGCCAACCCCCACGCCCCGGCTGATCGCCACCGACCTCGACGGCACCCTGCTGCGCGACGACAAGTCCGTCTCGCCGCGCACGGTCGCCGCGCTCGCCGCGGCCGAGGAGGCCGGGATCGAGGTCTTCTTCGTCACCGGCCGCCCGGCCCGCTGGATGGATGTGGTCAGCGACCATGTACACGGCCACGGCCTGGCGATCTGCGCCAATGGCGCGGCGGTGGTCGACCTGCATGCCGGACGAGAGTTCGTGCAGGTCCGAGCCCTTCCGCGGGTGGCCGCGCTGGCTGTCGTCGATGCCCTGCGGGCCGCGGCACCCGGCACTTCCTTCGCGGTCGAGCTGACCACCGGCATCAACTACGAGCCGACGTACCCGCCCTTCTTCAAGGACCCGGGTGCCCGGGTCGCCACCGCCGAGAAGCTGCTGCACGAGGACACGGACGAGAGCTCCGCGCCCGTGCTCAAGCTGCTGGCGCACCACGGCGAGCTGGCCCCGGACGAGTTCCTGGCGCTGGCTCGGTCCGCCGCCGGCGAGTACGCGTCGATCACCCGGTCCAGTCCCACCGCGCTGCTGGAGGTCAGCGGCCCGGGCGTGTCCAAGGCGAGCACCCTGGCGCTGTGCTGCGACGAGCGGGGCATCTCCCCCGCCGAGGTCGTCGCCTTCGGGGACATGCCGAACGACGTGGAGATGCTCACCTGGGCGGGCACCTCGTACGCCATGGGCAACGCCCACCCCGATGTGATCGCGGCCGCGTCGGGCCGTACGGTCGCCAACAACGAGGACGGGGTCGCCCTCGTCATCGAGCGCATCCTGGCCGAACGGACCGCGCAGCAGCAGAGGGCTTAGACGACGGGCTGGAGCGGGGCCTCCCACACCACGGTGGTCCCGCCGCCGTCCTCGCCGATGCCCGGACCGTACGAGCTCGCGCCGCCCAGCGACTCGGCCCGTCGGCGCAGGTTCCGCAGCCCGCTACGGCGGCCGCCCTCCGGGATGCCCACCCCGTCGTCGGCGACCTCCAGCCGGACACCGGGGCGGCCGTCGGCCAGCGTGATGGTGGAGTCGATGACCACGTCGATCCGGGTCGCCTCGGCATGACGGAAGGCGTTCGACAGGGCCTCGCGCAGGGCGGCGATCAGGTTCTTGCCCACCAGCTCACCGACAACCGTGTCGACCGGGCCGAGGAAACGGTGGGCGGGCTTGAAGCCCAGGGGCACCGCAGCCATGTTGATCTCCCGCAGCACCCGGGTACGCAACCCGGACGGAGCCTCCGCCGGACCCTGTTGGAGGGCGAAGATCGCGGTGCGGATCTCCTGGATCGTCACGTCCAGTTCGTCCACGGCCTTGCCCACGCCGTCGCGCACCTCGGGGACGACGGTCCGGCGCTGGGCGCCTTCCAGCATCAGCCCGGTGGCGAAGAGCCGCTGGATGACAAGGTCGTGCAGGTCGCGGGCGATCCGGTCACGGTCCTCGAACACCGCCAGCCGCTCGCGGTCGCGCTGTGCCTCGGCCATCATCAGGGCGAGCGCCGCCTGTGAGGCGAACTGGCTGGCAAGAGTCCGCTCGGCCTCGGTGAAAGGACGCCCGCCGCGGGCCCGGGGGGTCACCAGCGCGCCCAGCACCCGCCCGCCGCTCTGCAGCGGCAGCAGCATGCACGGGCCGTACTGGCTGGTGAGCTTGCTGGTCATGCGGGGGTCGGCCGCGGCGTCGTCCACGAAGACCGGCTCACCCGCCAGCAGCCTGTCCACCACCGGGCTCTCGGCCGGGATCACCACGCCGAGCGAGGTGGCCGGGTTCTCGGAGGAGACGGCGACGATCTCCATACCGCCCTCCTCGGCCGGCAGCATGACGATCCCGGCGGCGGAGTCGGCCAGCCGGCGGGCCTGTTCGGCGACCACCGCGAGCGCGTCGTCCGCGTCCCCGCCGGACAGGAGAGCGGTGGTGACGGCCACCGAGCCGTCGATCCAGCGCTCGCGCTGGGTGGCGGCCTCGTACAGCCGGGCGTTGCCGATGGCGATGCCCGCCTCGGTGGCCAGGACCCGGACCATGTGGAGGTCGTAGTCGCTGAACTCGCCGCCGCCGTTCTTCTCGGCGAGGTAGAGATTGCCGAAGATCTCCCCCTGCACCCGGATCGGTACTCCGAGGAAGGACTTCATGGGCGGGTGGTGCGGCGGGAACCCCGCCGCACGCGGGTCCTTCGTCAGATCGGCGAGCCGCACCGTGTCGGAGTGCGAGATCAGCGCTCCGAGCAGACCCCGTTTCCCGTCGGGGCGGTGTCCGATCTTCCGGGCCTGCGCGGAGCCGATCCCGTGGGTGACGAAGTCCGAGAGCCCGCGGCCCTCCGTGTCGACGACGCCGATCGCCGCGTAGCGGGCGTCCGCGAGCTCGGCCGCGGTCTCGCAGATGCGGTCCAGCGTGGTGTGCAGCTCGAGCCCGGTCCCGACCGACCTCATGGCCTCCAGCAGTTGCGGTACGCGGGCCGTGAGCTCGGTGGACAGCCCGTGCAGACTCCTGGTGGCCTGGGTGGCGGCCACCAGCGGGTCCGGAGCTCCCGCAGCTGCTGGCGTTCCCTCCGCTCCCGGCGCTCCCGGCAACGGATTCGGCAAGGGACCCGGTGAGGGATCCGGCGGTTCCTGCGACTGCTGCGCTGACATGATCCTGAGCGTAGTTAGTCCCTATTGGCGGGGAAAGTTGGCCAAAGTTCCGTCCGCTGCCCTTTCGCGCTCCAGCAGCCGCCGCAGCGGTCCGTCGACGTCGGCCAGCTCCGTGTACGGGCCGCGCTGCACGACCTCGCCGCGGTCCAGTACGAGCACCTCGTCGACCGCCTCCAGGCCGGCCAGGCGGTGCGTGATCAGCACGGTGGTCCGGCCCTCGGTCACGGCCAGCAGATCCGCCGTCAGGGCGTCCGCCGTGGCCAGGTCCAGATGCTCGGCCGGCTCGTCCAGGACCAGTACGGGGAAGTCCGCGAGCATCGCCCCGGCCAGAGCCAGCCGCTGGCGCTGACCACCCGAGATCCGCTCGCCGTGCTCGCCGACCAGCGTGTCCAGTCCGTCCGGAAGACCGTCGGCCCACTCCAGCAACCGGGCCGCGGCCAATGCCTGCCGCAGCTGCTCCTCGCTCGCCCCGGTCCGGGCCAGACGCAGATTCTCCCGGACCGAGCTGTCGAAGATGTGCGCGTCCTGGGCACACAGGCCCACGAGAGCCCGTACGTCGTCGCCGTGGAGCGTGCGCGCGTCACTCCCGCCCAGGCTGTACGTGCCTTCGGCCGGGTCCAGGAACCGGAGGAGGACCTGGGCCAGGGTGGTCTTGCCCGACCCCGAGGGACCGACGACGGCGATGCGGCGGCCGGCCTCCAGGGTCAGGTCCACGTCCCGCAGCGCGGCACGCTCCTGGCCGGGGTGGCGGGCGGTGAGCCCCGTCAGCCGCAGCGGGAACGGCGAAGCGGGGGCCGCGGCGGGCTGCTCCGGCTCGGCGACCGGGACCGGCGCGTCGATGACCTCGTAGACCCGCTCGGCGCTGCGGCGTACCCGCTGGCGGTACTGGACGGCGAGCGGAAGTCCGTTCACGGCCTCGAAGGCGGCCAGCGGCGTCAGGACCGCGACGGCCATGGCCACCCCGGACAGCCGGCCGTCGTGGACGGCGTTCGCGGCAACGGCTGCGGCGGCCACGACGGTGAGTCCGCAGACCAGGGCCGACAGGCCGCCGCCCAGCCCGGCCGCGGCCGAGCCCCGTGCGGCGATGCCCGTCAGCAGGCCGTCGCTCTCGCGCGTCCGGCCCTTGCGGTCCTCCAGCGCACCGGCCACGGTCAGCTCCGCGGTCCCGGTGAGCAGATCGGCCACCCGAGTGGCGAGTTCGCCCCGGGCGGGCGCGAGCCTGCGCTCCGCCCGGCGGGCGCAGGCGCCGCTGACCAGCGGTACCGCGACGCCGGCGGCGAGCAGTCCGACGGCGAGTACGGCTCCGGCCTCGGGCAGCAGCCATGCGGTGAAGGCGACCGAGCCCGTTCCGACGAGCACCGCCGTACCGACCGGCAGCAGCCAGCGCAGCCAGTAGTCCTGCAGTGCGTCGGCGTCGGCCACCAGCCGGGCCAGCAGGTCCCCACGCCGGTGTTCGCGCAGCCCGGCGGGCGCGATGCGCTCCAGTCGGCGGTAGACGGAGACCCGCAGGTCGGCGAGCATCCGCAGCACGGCGTCGTGCGAGACGAGCCGCTCGGCGTACCGGAAGACGGCGCGGCCCATTCCGAAGGCCCGGGTGGCCGTGACGGCCACCATCAGGTAGAGCACGGGCGGCTGTTCCGAGGCCCGCGAGATCAGCCAGCCCGACACCGCCATCAGGCCGACGCTGCATCCGACGGCCAGCGCCCCGAGCAACAGCCCGAGCCTGAACCGTCCTTGCCACGCTCTGGCGACCGCCCGCACCCGGCGCAGCGGATCCCCGGCCCCGCCCGAACCGGCCCCGCCCGAACCGGCCCCGTCCGAACCGGCAGCGGCAGAACCGGCCTGGCTCGAACCGACCGGGCCCGAGCCGCTGCCGGTCCCCGCCCGCTCGCGCGCCGCACCGAGGATCCACTCCCCGGAATCCGGGACGTGTTCGCCGCGGTCACCGGCCGCATCGGAGGACAGCAGCCCGGCGCCGGCGGGGAAAGCGGCGCGGCGGGGGAGTGCCCCATCGGCGACAGCCCCTTCGGGGCCGTCACCCGCCGCCATGGCCACCACCCGGTCGGCGACGGCGAGCAGCGCCGGCCGGTGCACGACCAGCAGCACGGTCCGCCCCGCGGAGAGCCGCCGGACCGCGTCCACGATCCCCGCCTCGGTCTCGCCGTCCAGCGCCGCCGTCGGCTCGTCCAGCAGCAGCACGGGCCGGTCCGCCAGGAACGCGCGGGCCAGGGCCAGGCGCTGCCGCTGACCGGCGGACAGGCCCACACCGCCCTCGCCCAGCACGGTCTCCGCCCCGCGCGGCAGCGCGGTCACGAACTCCCAGGCCCCGGCGTCCTTCAGCGCCTGGGCCACATCGGCGTCGGAGGCCCCCGCGCGAGCCAGCCGCACGTTCTCGTCGATCGTTCCCGCGAACAGGTGCGGCCGCTGCGGCACCCAGGCGATCTGCTGCCGCCACTGCGCGGGCGACAGCTCGGCCAGGTCCACGCCGGCGACCCGGACCCGCCCGGCGGTCGGCGTCACGAATCCCAGCAGCACCTGGAGCAGCGTGGACTTCCCCGCTCCGCTCGGACCGGTGAGGGCCACGCACTCCCCCGGCCCGACCGTGAGCGAAACCGGCCGGGGCGAGTCCTCGCCACGGCCCTCGTAGCGGACGGCGATCCCCTCGATCTCGATCCGCAGGGGAGCACCGCCCGGCAGCTCGGCCTTCCCGGCCGTACCGGTGGTGGGGGTCTCCAGAACCTCGAAGATCTCCTCGGCGGCCGCCAGTCCTTCGGCGGCCGCGTGGTACTGCGCCCCCACCTGCCGCAGCGGCAGGTACGCCTCGGGCGCCAGGATCAGGATGACCAGCCCGGTGTAGAGGTCCAGTTCGCCGTGGACCAGCCGCATGCCGATGGTCACGGCCACCAGGGCCACCGACAGGGTCGCCAGCAGTTCCAGTGCGAAGGAGGAAAGGAAGGCGATGCGCAGGGTCCGCATCGTCGCGCGCCGGTAGTCGTCGGTGATCTTGCGGATCGACTCGGCCTGCGCCTTGGCCCGGCCGAAGACCTTCAGGGTGGGAAGCCCGGCCACCACGTCGAGGAAGTGCCCGGAGAGCCGGGACAACAGCCGCCACTGGCGGTCCATCCGGGACTGGGTGGCCATGCCGATGAGGATCATGAACACAGGGATCAAGGGCAGCGTCACCACGATGATGGCCGCCGACACCCAGTCCTCGGTGACGATGCGGGCCAGCACGGCCACCGGCACGACCACCGCGAGCCCCAGCTGGGGCAGGTAGCGGGAGAAGTAGTCGTCGAGCGCGTCCACGCCCCGGGTGGCCAGTGACACCAGCGATCCGGTCCGCTGCCCGGCCAGCCAACCGGGCCCGAGCTCCGCGGCCCGGTCCAGCAGCCTGCCCCGCAGCTCCGACTTGACCGCCGCACCCGCACGGTGCGCGGCGAGCTCCGTGAGCCAGGTGATCAGACCGCGTCCGAGCGCCACCGCAGCGAGCAGCAGCAGTGGCGTCCGGAGTGCCTGGCCGTCGAGCCCCCGCTCGAACGCTCCGACCACGATCTCGGCGATCAGCATCGCCTGACCGACGACCAGCCCCGCCCCGGCAAGACCCAGAGCCACCACCGCCCCCAGGAAGAGGCGGGTGGAACGGGCGTACCGGAGCAGGCGCGGGTCGATCGGTTTCACGTGAAACATCCCCTCGGGGAGGTCGTCAGCCGGACGGGCGGGTCATACGTCGCGGGGGACTCGGTACGGGACTGCAGAGCTCGGTACGGGGCTCGGTACAGAGCCCCGTACCGGGCTCAGTGCACGTCGACGATGTGCTGCGTCCCGATCCGCTTGCGGAACACCCAGTACGTCCAGCCCTGGTAGAGCAGGACGAGCGGGGTGGCCACGGCCGCACACCAGGTCATGATCTTCAAGGTGTACGCACTGGACGAGGAGTTGGTGACCGTGAGGTTCCAGGCCTCGTTCAGCGAGGACGGCATGACGTTCGGGAACAGCGTGAGGAAGAGCATCGCGACGGCCGCCGCGATGGTGACCCCGGACAGTGCGAACGACCAGCCCTCGCGGCCGGCCAGGTTGAAGCCGAGGGCCCCGACCAGCGCCAGCACCGCGACGATCATCGCGATTAGGCTCGCACCGTCGCCGCGCGAGACCTGGGTCCAGATCAGGAAGACCAGGGCCAGCACGGCGGTGACCACGCCCAGCCGGGTCGCCAGCTTCCGCGAGCGGTCCCGGATCTCGCCGACGGTCTTGAGCGAGGTGAAGACCGTGCCGTGGAAGGTGAACAGGGTGAGGGTGACCAGGCCGCCGAGGACCGAGTAGACGTTCAGCAGGTCCAGGAAGCCGCCGACGTACTCCTTGTTCTCGTCGATCTTGACGCCGCGCACGATGTTGGCGAAGGCGACGCCCCACAGGAACGCGGGGATCAGCGAGGTCCAGAAGATCGCGTGTTCCCAGTTGGTCTGCCACCGGTCCTCGGGGCGCTTGTGCCGGTACTCGAAGGCGACGCCACGGATGATGAGGCAGATCAGGATGAGCAGCAGCGGCAGGTAGAAACCCGAGAAGAGGGTGGCGTACCAGTCGGGGTACGCGGCGAAGGTGGCACCGCCCGCGGTGAGCAGCCAGACCTCGTTCCCGTCCCACACGGGCCCGATCGTGTTGATCAGGACCCTCTTCTCCGTACGGTCACGGGCGAGCAGCTTGGTCAGTACGCCGACTCCGAAGTCGAAGCCCTCCAGGAAGAAGTAGCCGGTCCACAGGACGGCGATGAGTATGAACCAGACATCGTGGAGTTGCATGGTGTGCGCTCCTCGGCCTCAGTACGAGAAGGCCATCGGCCGGTCGGGGTTCTTGTCGTCCCCACCGATCTTGGTGGGTGGGTTGAGGTCTGCCTCGGTGAGTTCCGGGGGGCCGGCCTTGACGTACTTGACGAGGAGCTTGACCTCGATCACGGCCAGCACCGCGTACAGGAGCGTGAACCCGATCATCGAGGTGAGCACCTCGCCCTGGGACACGTTCGGCGAGACCGCGTCCCTGGTGCGCAGGACTCCGTAGACGACCCAGGGCTGGCGGCCCATCTCGGTGAAGATCCAGCCCCAGGAGTTGGCGATGAGCGGGAAGCCCATCGTCCAGAGCGCGACGATCCAGTACAGGTTGGCGAACTTCGGGCTCAGTGGCTTCTTGAAGAGCACCAGGTGGGGGACCTCGTCCTCCCCGGTCCGCAGCTCCGCCGGCAGCATGAACCGCTTGCGGGTCAGCCACAGGCCGAGCACACCGATGCCGAGGGAGGCCATGCCGAAACCGATCATCCAGCGGAAGCCCCAGTAGGCCACCGGGATGTTGGGCCGGTAGTCGCCGGGGCCGTACTTCTCCTGCTCGGCCTTGTTGACGTCGTTGATGCCCGGGACGAAGGAAGTGAAGTCGTCGTTGGCCAGGAAGGACAGCAGGCCGGGGATCTCTATCGCCACCTTGTTGTGGCCCTTGTCGACGTCTCCGTAGGCGAAGACGGAGAAGGGCGCGGGCGCCTCGCCGTCCCAGAGCGCTTCCGCGGCGGCCATCTTCATGGGCTGCTGCTTGTACATCACCTTGCCGAGCAGGTCACCGCTGATCGCCGTGCCCATACCGGCGATGATCATGACGATCAGGCCGAGGCGCAGCGAGCTCCGCATCACCGGGACGTGCTTCTTGCGCGCCAGGTGGAAGGCGGATATTCCGGCCATGAAAGCGCCGCCGACCAGGAAGGCGGCCGTGATGGTGTGGAAGAACTGGGTGAGCGCGGTGTTCTGGGTCAGCACGAGCCAGAAGTCGGTGAGCTCGGCCCGGCCCCGCTCCTCGTTGATGCGGTACCCGACCGGGTGCTGCATCCAGGAATTCGCCGCCAGGATGAAATAGGCGGACAGGACGGTGCCCATGGACACCATCCAGATGCACGCCAAGTGGATCTTCTTCGGCAGCTTGTCCCAGCCGAAGATCCACAGACCGATGAAGGTCGACTCGAAGAAGAAGGCGATCAGCGCCTCGAAGGCCAGGGGGGCCCCGAAGATGTCGCCGACGAATCGCGAGTAGTCGGACCAGTTCATGCCGAACTGGAACTCCTGGACGATGCCGGTGACGACACCCATCGCAATATTGATCAAGAAGAGCTTTCCCCAGAACTTCGTGGCTCTGAGGTACTTCTCCTTCTCGGTGCGCACCCACGCCGTCTGCAAGCCCGCCGTAAGGGCGGCGAGCGAGATCGTCAGGGGTACGAAGAGGAAGTGGTAGACGGTCGTAATGCCGAACTGCCATCGCGCCAATGTCTCCGGCGCCAAAGCTAGGTCCACGTCGTCTTCTCCTTGTCGTCGCCGTGGTCACAGCCGCAGTCTGCCTGGCGGGTTCCCTCCATACCGGGAGGAAGCAGGACACGCTTGTGAACGCGTTCACATTCACAAGCATTATGTCGCATCACTCCCGGCCACCTTCGAGCGGGGTACCCCTCTAGCCAATCGATTCAACAGATTGTTGAATGCGGCTCATGCAGATACGAATCTCCTGGCCCGCGGGCCAGCTCACCGCAACCCTCGACGAGACCCCGACCAGCAAGGCGCTGGCCGAGGCCCTTCCGATTTCCGCCTCCGCCAACACCTGGGGCGAGGAGGTCTACTTCGACACCGGGGTCTCCGTCGCCCTGGAGGACGACGCCCAGCAGGTCGTCGCCCCCGGCACGGTCGCGTTCTGGACCGAGGGCGACGCCCTCGCGCTGCCCTACGGCCCCACGCCCATCTCACGTGGAGGCGAGAGCCGCCTCGCGAGCCCGTGCAACGTGCTCGGCTCCTTCGACGGCGACCCCCGCCTGCTGTCCACCGTCCGCGACGGCGATCCCGTCCGCGTGGAACTCGCCTGAGCCACCACGGGACGGCCCTTTCGGCCCCCTGCCTCCCGGAGCTCCGTACCGCCTAGAGCTCCTTGAAGAACGCCTCGGCCGTGTGCAGGAAGAGGTCGTTCGCCTCGGTCTCACCGATCGTGACCCGCAGGCCCTCGCCCGCGAAGGGCCGGACCACCACACCGGCCTTCTCGCAGACCTCCGCGAACTCGGCGGTCCGCTCCCCCAGCCGCATCCACACGAAGTTCGCCTGCGTGTCCGGCACGGTCCAGCCCTGGGCGACCAGCGTCTGGTGCACCCGCGTGCGCTCGCTCACCAGCGCCCCGACACGGCCCATCAGCTCGTCCTCGGCACGCAGCGAGGCCACCGCCGCGTCCTGCGCGAGCTGGCTCACACCGAAGGGCACGGCCGTCTTGCGCAGCGCAGCCGCCACCGGCTCGTGCGCCACCGCGAAGCCGACCCGCAGACCGGCCAGCCCGTACGCCTTGGAGAACGTACGCAGCACGGCGACGTTCGGGCGGTCGCGGTAGAGCTCGATGCCGTCCGGTACGTCCACGTCGCGCACGAACTCGCGGTACGCCTCGTCCAGGACCACCAGGATGTCCGAGGGCACCTGGTCCAGGAAGCGCTCCAGCTCGGCGCGGCGCACGGCCGTACCGGTGGGGTTGTTCGGGTTGCAGACGAAGATCAGCCGGGTCCGGTCGGTGATCGCCGCGGCCATCGCGTCCAGGTCGTGCACGTCGCCGTCGGTCAGCGGGACCCGCACCGAGGTCGCGCCCGAGATCTGCGTGATGATCGGGTAGGCCTCGAAGGAGCGCCAGGCGTAGATCACCTCGTCGCCCGGGCCGGCGGTCGACTGGATCAGCGACTGGGCCACACCGACCGAGCCGGTGCCCGTGGCGATGTGCTCGACCGGCACGCCGAAGCGCTCGGCGAGCTCGTTCACGAGGCCGGTGCAGGCCATGTCGGGGTACCGGTTGAAGTTCCCGGCCGCGGCGACCGCGGTCTCCAGCACGCCCGACAGCGGCGGGTACGGGTTCTCGTTCGAGGACAGCTTGTACGCGACAGGCCCTCCCGCGGCAGCCGGCTTGCCGGGCTTGTATGTCGGAATGCCGTCCAGCTCGGCGCGCAGCTTCGGGCTCTTCTCGCTCACCGCAGGTCCTCCTCGACCGTCCCGTACGACGTCGCCGTCGACTCAATACTGCTCACCTTATGAGGATTCCGCCGTTCCGAGAATGGGGGCGCCAGGAATGCGGGGGAGCGCACGCATATATGCGTGCGCCGGTGGCCTGCGCCGTGGCGCGCGTCCCTCGTGCAGGTGAGTTGAGAACGGCCCGAGATCACATCGTTTTGGCATGCTCGGACCCGACGACAAGCTCCACACTCGCCCTCAGCGATCAAACACCTTCATTTCCAAGGTCATTGGGGGTGGCGAACCATGCAGAAACGTGCCTGTCAACGCCTGCATATGCACCCAGACCACCCTCCCCGCCGAGCCCTACTATCGGCTCGCCATGACAGCAGCAGGGAAGCATCAGGTGAGCCGGACCGAGACCACCCGGCGGGCCGCCGGCCGACAGGGCCGGGCCGGCATCAGGGACGTGGCCGCAGCGGCGGGCGTCTCCATCACGACCGTCTCCGACGCGCTCAATGGCAAGGGACGGCTGCCCGACGCCACCCGCCGCCACGTTCGCGAAGTGGCCGACCGGCTGGGCTACCGCCCGTCGGCCGCTGCCCGCACCCTCCGTACCGGCAAGTCCGGCCTCATCGGCCTGACCGTGACGACGTACGGGGATGAACCTTTCACCTTCACCGAATTCGCCTACTTCGCCGAGATGGCCAGGGCCGCCACCTCCGCCGCGCTCGCCCGCGGCTACGCCCTGGTCATCCTCCCCGCCACCTCCCGCCACGACGTGTGGTCCAACGTCGCCCTCGACGGCACCGTCGTCATCGACCCCTCCGACCACGATCCCGTCGTCACCGAACTGGTCCGCCAAGGTCTGCCCGTGGTCTCCGACGGCCGCCCGGCAGGCTCCCTCCCCGTCACCGCCTGGGTCGACAACGATCACGAGGCCGCCGTACTCGGCCTGCTCGACCACCTCGCCGCCGCCGGCGCCCGCCGGATCGGACTGCTGACCGGGACCACCACCGACACCTACACCCGGCTCTCCACCACCGCCTACCTCAGCTGGTGCGAGCGCGTCGGCCAGGACCCCGTCTACGAGTCCTACCCCGCCCACGACCCGTGCGCGGGCGCCGTCGCCGCCGACCGGCTCCTCGCCCGCCCCGACCGGCCCGACGCGGTCTACGGGCTCTTCGACCCCAACGGCACCGATCTGCTCGCCGCCGCCCGCCGCTACGGCCTGCGCGTCCCCGAGGACCTGCTGCTCGTGTGCTGCAGCGAGTCCACCGTCTACGCCAACACCGAGCCGCCCATCACCACCCTGTCCCTCAAACCCCGCCGCATCGGCACCGCCGTCGTGCAGCTCCTCATCGACGCGATCGAGGGAGCGAACACCGGACGCCCCGTCGAGCAGGTCGTCCCGACCGAGCTCATCATCCGTACCTCGTCACAGCGCAGGCAGCCCCGCACGACCGTCAGCCCGCCCCGTTCGCCGGCCCAGGACTGACCGACAGACCGTCCGGTCGGCCTGCCTAAGGACCGACCCAGGACCATCCGAGCACCGACCAAGGACCGGCCGAGGATTTCAGCAACGCCGATATCGGGAGAAAACGGTAGGAACGATCGGCTCCGTAAAGGATTCACCACCCCTGGTGCGTCACAGAGCGCGAGCCGCATTCCTATGATGGGCGCACGACATCACGGACCCTCCTCCCTGGAGGTCAGGAGGGTCCGCAGGTGTACGGCAGCGCGACGGTGGTGGAGGGGTCGATGACTCAGGGGGCCGGTCAGGGACCCGCGATGCGGACGGACACGCTGCGGGACTTCCGGGTTCCCGTCACCGAACCCGCCCTGTACGCCGTATCCACGTCCACCGGGCTGCCCGGTGAGCCTCCGGTGTACGGCGAGTACCCGGCGTACTACGAGGACGGCGCGCCGAACGTGCCCCCGCAGCCGGGCTACGCGCCGCAGGCGCCCGCGCACCAGCCGGCCGCACCGCAGCCGCCCGCGCAGCCGCCCGCGCAGCAGCCTGCGTACCCCGACACGCGCCTCCACGCACACCCCGACGCCGAACCGGCCCACGCGGCGGCCCAGGGCCCCGACGAGGACGACCTGGAGGGCTACACCCCGACCTACCGGGACCTGCCCGTCATCGGCCGCGGCGCGCTCGGCGGCCCCGGCGACACCGTCCAGGTCCAGTACGTGCCCCAGGACCACGCCGCGGGCCCCGGCCCGCTCTACGTCGTCGGCGACGTCCACGGCTACCTCGACGAGCTCGTCACCGAACTCCAAGCCCAGGGCCTGATCGACGCGGAGCGCCGCTGGTCCGCCGGCAACGCCCGGCTCTGGTTCCTCGGCGACTTCACCGACCGCGGCCCCGACGGCATCGGCGTCATCGACCTCGTGATGCGGCTGTCCGCCGAGGCCGCCGCCGCCGGCGGCTACTGCAAGGCCCTGATGGGCAATCACGAACTCCTGCTCATCGGCGCCAAGCGGTTCGGTGACACCCCGGTCGTCTCCGGCGCCGGCACCGCCACCTTCCAGGCCGCCTGGCTCCTCAACGGCGGCCAGCGCACCGACATGGAGCGCCTGCAGGACGTCCACCTGCAGTGGATGTCCCGCCTGGACGCGGCCGTCCTGGAGGAGGGCCACCTGCTGCTGCACTCCGACACCACGGCCTACCTCGACTACGGCGACTCCATCGAGGACGTCAACGACACCATCCACGAGCTCCTCAACCGCGGTGACGCCGACATCACCTGGGACCTCTTCCGCAAGTTCACCAAGCGGTTCGCCTTCCGCGACGAGGGAACCGGCCCGGCGGCCGTACGCGAACTCCTCGACACCTACGGCGGCAGCCGCGTCGTCCACGGACACAGCCCCATCCCGTACCTGCTCGGCGAAGTGGGCACCGAGGACGGCGACGAGTCGCGCGGCCCCGAGGCGGTGGACGGCCCGCACGTGTACGCGGAGGGTCTCGCCATCGCGATGGACGGCGGGGTGACGATGGCGGGCAAACTGCTTGTCGTACAACTCCCCCTGAGCGACTGAGAGCTTACGGAGAGGGGTATTTCCGGAAAGCCCCTGTCACGGCGTGGCGTGGGCGCTCTACCATCGCTCTATCCGTAGCAGGCTCTCCTCCGTTTGTGCCGGCGCCCGGGTCTACGCGGGCATACCGGCTTCTACGGAGCATCGGGGGATGCACATGACCAGCGCTCCGCACCTGCTGACCGAAGACCGACCGGAGTTCGATCGGCTCGTCGACGAGGCGCTGCGCGCCGCGCACGAGCGGCCCGAACTCGCCACCCTCGGCGAACGGCTGAATGCCGAACAGCTGCGCACCATGGCCCAGGGGGCCAGCGCCCTGCTGGCGGCCGCGGCCGCCGCCGAGTACGGCCACTACGTGAAGGTCCGCGAGGAACGACGCGACGAGGTACTGAACGCGCCCGGCACGGCGGGGGAAGAGGACGGAGTCCAGGGCGGCGATAGCGGCGCGGGCATCAGCGCCGTCGTCGCGGTCCTCGCGCCGGTCCTGGCGGGCACCGCCATGCTGATCTTCCTGCTCGTGGGCTACATCCTGAAGATGATCGAGCCCGAACCGGCCTTCGCCGAAACCATGCTGACGGCGGGTTGGCTCTTCGGCGGGCTCACCGCGGCCGCCCTGTTCTTCGCCGTGATCGGACTGCTGGTGACGGCCGTCCGCAACAGCGCGACCGAGGTGGCGGCGGACGAGACGGAGGCGATACCCGACGAGGTCGCACGGGCCCGCGAGGCCTGGCGGCACGCCCTGCTGGAGCGCGGCATCATGCCCTTCCTCCGGGACGCGCTGGCCGACCCGAGCGCAGGCCCCGGCTTTCCCACCCCCCGCACACCCGCGGCCGGCCGCATCCCCAACCTGGGGTACAGCCGTCCGGACTTCACCAGCCCGGGATCCCCGTCGGAGAGCCCCCGGCCCGGCTACACGCCTCCGGACTTCACGAGCCCGGACTTCGGCGGCCCGGAACGCGCACCGGAGTGACCACCGGCGCGGGGCCGGGACAGGGCCTGGACCGAGCCGGTCCCGGGCACGCACGACGGGACGGGCCCGCGGCTCCCCCCATGGGTCGCGGGTCCGTCCCGTGCCGTACTTGTGCTTCCTGCGCTTCCCGCGCTCAGTCGGCCAGCGGCAGGTAAACGCGGTTGCCCGAGGCCGCGAACTCGGCGGACTTCTCCGCCATGCCCGCCCGGATCTCCTCCGCCTTCAGGTCGCCGCCGTGCTCACGGCGGATGTCCTGCGAGATCTTCATCGAGCAGAACTTCGGACCGCACATGGAGCAGAAGTGCGCGGTCTTGGCCGGCTCCGCCGGCAGGGTCTCGTCGTGGAACTCGCGGGCCGTGTCCGGGTCGAGGGCCAGGTTGAACTGGTCCTCCCAGCGGAACTCGAACCGCGCGTCGGACAGGGCGTCGTCCCACTCCTGCGCGCCCGGGTGCCCCTTGGCCAGGTCCGCGGCGTGCGCCGCGATCTTGTACGTGATGACGCCGGTCTTGACGTCGTCGCGGTTGGGCAGGCCCAGGTGCTCCTTGGGCGTGACGTAGCAGAGCATCGCGGTGCCCCACCAGGCGATCATCGCGGCGCCGATGCCCGAGGTGATGTGGTCGTACGCGGGCGCGACGTCCGTGGTCAGCGGGCCGAGCGTGTAGAACGGCGCCTCCTCGCAGATCTCCTGCTGAAGGTCGATGTTCTCCTTGATCTTGTGCATCGGGACGTGGCCCGGGCCCTCGATCATCGTCTGGACGTTGTGCCGCTTGGCGATCGTGTTCAGCTCACCCAGCGTCTTCAGCTCGGCGAACTGGGCCGCGTCGTTGGCGTCCGCGATCGAGCCGGGGCGCAGGCCGTCACCGAGGGAGTACGTGACGTCGTACGCCGCGAGGATCTCGCAGAGCTCCTCGAAGTTCGTGTAGAGGAAGTTCTCCTTGTGGTGCGCCAGGCACCAGGCGGCCATGATCGAGCCACCGCGCGAGACGATGCCGGTCTTGCGGCGGGCTGTCAGCGGCACGTAGGGCAGCAGCACGCCGGCGTGGACCGTCATGTAGTCGACGCCCTGCTCGGCCTGCTCGATGACCGTGTCCTTGTAGATCTCCCAGGTCAGGTCCTCGGCGCGGCCGTCGACCTTCTCCAGCGCCTGGTAGAGCGGGACGGTGCCGATCGGGACGGGGGAGTTGCGCAGCACCCACTCGCGGGTGGTGTGGATGTTGCGACCGGTGGAGAGGTCCATGACCGTGTCGGCGCCCCACTTCGTCGCCCAGGTCATCTTGTCGACCTCCTCCTCGATGGAGGAGGTGACCGCGGAGTTGCCGATGTTGGCGTTGACCTTCACCAGGAACCGCTTACCGATGATCATCGGCTCGATCTCGGGGTGGTTCACGTTCGCCGGAAGTACGGCGCGACCTGCGGCGATCTCCTCGCGGACGACCTCCGGGGAGACGTTCTCGCGGATCGCGACGTACTCCATCTCCGGGGTGATCTCGCCACGGCGGGCGTACGCGAGCTGCGTGACGGCGGCGCCGCCCCGGCCGCGGCGGGGCTGGCGGGGCCGGCCCGGGAAGACCGCGTCGAGGTTCTTGAGGCCGCCGCGCGGCGAGGTGTGCTTGATGCCGTCGTCCTCGGGGCGCACGGGGCGGCCCGCGTACTCCTCGGTGTCCCCGCGGCTGATGATCCAGTTCTCGCGGAGCGGCGCGAGGCCGCGGCGGACGTCGGTCTCGATCTGCGGGTCGGTGTACGGACCGGACGTGTCGTAGAGCGTCACGTCCTTGCCGTTGGTGAGGTGGACCTGGCGGACCGGCACCCGGAGGTCGGGGCGGGAGCCCGCCAGGTATCCCTTGTGCCAGCCGGGCTGGCGCTCGGTCTGGCCGTCGGCGTCCTGGCTGACGGCAGGCGTGCGTGCGTCATGAATGGTCATGAGACCTGATCTCCCTACGCCGGCATTACCCGGTAACAGGTTCGGCGGTCGACGCAGCCTCTTCCCGTACGCATCCGTGATGCTCGTACGGTGATCAGCGTCCTCTCAGCCCGGTGCTCCGAGCTCCCGCGTTGTGCAAAGGTGCCCCCACGCTAGCGTCATCAATGGCGTGCTGAACAGTGGGCCCCCTCATCTCTTGCGATGATCTGCTGGTGACGCCCTCGCCGCAGCCCCCCATCGAGCACACAGAGCCCCATGGCCACAACGGCCACGCGCATGAGAGCCCCGGACCGTCCGACGGGCATTCCGACGGCCACTCCGACAGGCCGTCCGACGGCCGCTCCGGCGGTGGCTCGGACGGCCACCTCCCGGGGCAGTCCCACGGCCACGGCCATGGCCATGGCCCGGCGGCTCCCGTCTCGAAGCACCTGCGCAAGGTCATCGCCGCCGTACTGATCCCCTTCGCCGTGGCCGTCTTCGTGGGCATGGTGGTGCTCTGGCCGGGCGGCGCCCCGGGCCACGAGCGCACGGGGGTGGGATTCGACCGGCAGACCCAGCAGGGCGTGGTCACCTCGCTCGACCAGGTCGACTGCAAATCCGTGAACGCCGCCCAGGTGCCGACGACCGCGGCTCCCTCCACTCCCGAGGGCCGCCAGGCGCAGGCCGAGCAGACCGGCGAGTGCAAGAAGGCCACCGTCGAGGTCACCAGCGGCCCGGACAAGGGCCGCACCTTCGTGGAGGTCGTCCAGCCGGGCGCGCCACGGCAGTTGGAGGACGGCCAGGAGGTGGTGGTGGCGTACGCGCCGGACGCCCCCCGCGACCTCCAGTACTCGGTGATCGACGTGAACCGCAAGCTCCCGATGGCACTGCTGGCCGGCATCTTCGCGGTCGCGGTCGTCGTCGTCGGGCGGATGCGAGGGCTGTTCGCGCTGGTCGCCCTGGTGGTCAGCTTCGGCGTGCTGACCCTCTTCATCCTCCCGGCCATCCTGCAAGGTTCGAACCCGCTGGTCGTCGCGGTGGTCGGGGCGAGCGCCATCATGCTGATCGCGCTCTACATGTGCCACGGGCTGACCGCCCGTACCTCGGTGGCCGTCCTCGGCACGCTCGTCTCGCTGTTGCTGATCGGGCTGCTCGGCTCGGGGTTCATCGACTGGGCGTTCCTCAGCGGCAACACCGACGACAACACAGGGCTGATCCACGGGCTGTACCCGGACATCGACATGAGCGGTTTGCTGCTCGCAGGCGTGATCATCGGATCGCTGGGCGTGCTCGACGACGTGACGGTCACCCAGACGTCGGCGGTGTGGGAACTCCACCACGCGGACCCCTCGATGGGGCCGCGCTCCCTCTATCGGGCGGCCATCAGGATCGGCCGCGACCACATCGCGTCGGTGGTCAACACTCTGGTGCTGGCCTACGCGGGTGCCGCGCTGCCGCTTCTCCTGCTGTTCTCGATCGCGAACAGCAGTATGGGTTCGGTGGCCAACAGCGAGCTGGTGGCCGAGGAGATCGTACGGACCCTCGTGGGCTCGATCGGCCTGGTGGCCTCGGTCCCCGTGACAACGGCGCTGGCCGCGCTGGTGGTTTCTGCCGACCGGCCGGGATCTCCGACCGGTGTCCCGGCCACGGGGCCGGTCCGCGGCCGGGGCCGGCGGCGCAAGCGCTGAGCAGCCGGTGGTCCGGCCGGCCGATCGGCCTGGCCGTCAGCGGGTCGGCCCGCCGGCCCGTCGTCCGGTCGTCCGATCCGGTCGTCCGGTAGTCCGGTCCGATCAGCCGGTCGTCCGGTCGTCCGGTCAGCCCGTCAGCCCGTCAGCCGGCGTTCTGTTCGTTCTGCTGCGATTCGGCGAGGATCTTGCCGAGCGCCTCGTCGAGGTTTTCCTCGAAGTCGCCCAGATTGCGCTCCTGTCCGAGCGGAACGATCCGGTCGGTGCGGTCGAGGAACGCGACGAGCGGCGCCGCGCTGGCCCGGAACAGGGCCCGGTCACCGCCGACCTGAAGGCGGATGTGGACGTCGGACAGGTCCTCCGGGTGGGTCGGGGCGATGTGCACATCGCCGTCACCGCATGGCTTGTTGATGCCGTCGAGGAGGAGCTCCCGGCCGAACGCCCAGGTCACGGGCGCGTCTCCGGGAAGGTGGAAGGTCAGGCGGACTGCGTAGGGGTCGCGTGCGTCGTACCGGAGTTCCACCGGAATCCGGAACGAGAGCTCCTCGGAAACGAGGAAGCTCATCATGACCTCTGCCTGTACCGACTCGCGCATGGACTACCCCGCTGTAGTTGAAGTGGCCAGGAATGATCCCCCAGGACCCACTTGACAAGAGTGGTGGAAGCGGTAGCAGATCACAAGGAGTGAGTTTTCAGATACTGATAGAGAACGAGAGGGTGCTCAACAGCGCGCCTACTTCACTCCGTAGCCGATTGACTACATAGAGCAATCGCTCTTCTTGATGGAGGGGTAGAGAAATGGCCATCGTCGCGACCGTATCGCCGGCCGCAATGGGGATGGCGGCGCAGATCGTGCCAAGGGCATATTCCTGGCGTTCGATCACCGGCTGCATTCGCCCGAGCGCCCCGATCCGGTTTTCCAGGGCCCGTAGATCGCGGACGGTATAGGGGGTGATGGCCTCGACCGGATGACGGTCGTAGTACTCCCTGCGCGTCTTCTCGTCGAGTTGCCCGAGCAGGCACTGCCCGATGGCGTGCGCATGGGCGGTCTCACGGAAGTCGGCCCATTCCTCACAGGCCGGGTTGGCCGGAGTGTCCGAGACACCCACGACCTCGATCTCACCCTCGCGGTAGACCGCGAAGTAGACAGGGGCCCCGACCGCGTCGCGGAAGTGCGCGAGCGAGTCGAGGATCATGCTGCGACGTTTCTGCTGGAGTCCCCCACGGGCGAGCCGCTCCGCGGCCTCGCCCAGTACGAACACTCCGCGCACTCTGCGCAGGTAGCCCTCGTGGGTCAGTGTGCGCAGCAGGTGGTACGCGGTGGGAAGCGGGAGCCCGGCCTCGCGCGCCAGCTGTTTCGCCGGGGCTCCCCCGCTATGGGACCCCGCCGCTTCGAGCAGCCTCAGCGCGCGCTGCACCGAACCGATCAGAGTCGGCACACCGGCGTTGCGAACCGGAGACAAAGCTCACCCCCAGGCGTGGCGGCGGGCCTTTGGGGAGACCCGCCCTGCGGGGGCCGCCCCCGCGCGTGCCGTCGCTCCTGGGGGTCGTACTCGGCAGCTCGTTTTGCTTCGCCGCAGGTCAGGGCGGCAGGTCGGAGCGGTGGTACCGGCTTTCGGTGCCCAGGGAACGGCATAGATTGCCACTCTATCCACCGATTCCGGGGATGTGAGCCGTTCAGTGGGTCATGTTCCCTCGCCTGGCTCAATCCCGGATCCGCCCGGACAGCTCCTGCCTACCACTCGCCGGCGGAGGACTTCGAGCCGCCGCCGCTGAACTTCTTCACGACGAAGATCAGGCCGCCGACGAGGCCGACGAAGAGGAGCAGCTTGAAGACGAACCCGATCAGCGCGCCCAGGATGCTGGTGATCACACCGCCGAAGACGAAGAGGGCCAGCAGCGGAACCGCGACCCACTTAACCCACCAGGGCATGCCTGCGAATATCTCTCGGATGCCGTCCATGTCCTCGACCTCTTCTTCGTCCGTGACTTCGTCCGCTGCTTCCTGCTCTCGATGCTAGGAGTCCCGGGCCCCGTACAGGGGCCCGCGAGCCCTCGGAGTCCCCTGATCCGCCCCTTAGGGGGATCAGAGCCGCGACCCTCATCCGGGCGGGCCGCTCAGCCCTCCGGCGGGGAGAACACCACCATCACCTTCAGGTCCTCGGTGATGTGGTGAAACTTGTGCGCCGCACCCGCCGGGACGTAGACGACGCTGCCGCGCGCCACGGTCGTCGTCTCCTCCCCGACCGTGATCGAGGCCCGGCCGCTGACGACGAAGTACACCTCGTCCTGCCGGTGCGGCAGCTGCGGATCGGTCTGTCCGGCGTCGAGCGCGTACAGCCCGACCGACATGTTCCGCTCGCGCAGGAACTGCAGATAAGCGCCGTCGTTCGCGGCCCGCTCCGCTTCGAGGTCGTCAAGCCGGAAGGCTTTCATCGTCGTTGTGCCCCTTGTACTCGATCGTTCCCTTGCATCCGCTGATCTGCGGATGTCCCACCGGGATCTTCTCTGCCACGATCAGACACATGACGAATTTCGTAGTCAAGACGCTCGCCAACGCGGCGGCCCTGGCCGTCGCCATCTGGCTGCTTTCCGGCATCACCCTCGACGACGGCAGCAGCACGGGCCGACGGGCGCTCACCCTGATCCTGGTCGCGCTGGTCTTCGGCCTGGTCAACCTGCTCGTCAAGCCGTTGGTGAAGCTGCTCTCGCTGCCGCTGTTCATCCTCACCCTCGGCCTGTTCACCCTTGTCGTGAATGCCCTGATGCTGCTGCTGACCTCGTGGCTGGCCACGCAGCTCGATCTCAGCTTCCATGTCGACGGCTTCTGGACCGCGCTCCTCGGCGGCCTGATCATCTCCATCGTCTCCTGGGCCATGAACATGGTCCTGCCCGACAAGAACTGAACAGGCCTGCCATGTACCGCGTCTGCTTCGTCTGCACGGGCAACATATGCCGCTCCCCCATCGCCGAGTCGGTCTTCCGTGCCCATGTGGCGGGCGACGGCCTCTCCACGCTGGTCGAGGTGGACAGCGCCGGCACCGGCGGCTGGCACGAGGGGGACGGCGCCGATCCGCGCACCGTCGCCGTCCTGGAGGCGGCCGGTTACGAGCAGGACCACCGGGCCCGCCGATTCCGCGCCTCCTGGTTCGCCCGCCTCGACCTCGTCATCGCGCTCGACGCGGGGCATCTGCGGGACCTCCGGGCCCTCGCGCCCACTCCGCAGGACGCCGCCAAGGTGCGGCTGCTGCGGTCCTACGATCCGGCGGCCTCGGCCGCGGAGACCGACGTACCGGATCCCTACTACGGGCCGCTCGACGGGTTCGAGGAGTGCCTGGAGCTGGTCGAGGCCGCGAGCCCCGGCCTGCTGGACGCCGTACGCGCCGCCGTGAAGGAGCACACCGCGTGACCGAATACGCCCCGCAGGAGACGCAGCAGACGCAGCAGACGCAGGAGCCCGGATCTGCCGCGCTCGGCGACGGCACCCGGGCCGTGCGGGCCGGACTGCCCGAGGTCGTCAAGAACGAACCGCCCCTGCCCGGACCGGTCTTCGCCGCCCACTTCCACCTCCCGGGCGACGTCGAAGGCCCGTACGCCTACGGCCGCGACACCAACCCCACCTGGACGCTGCTGGAACGGGCGATCGGGGAGCTGGAGGCCCCTGGCGAGGACGTGCATACGATCGTCTTCGCCTCCGGGATGGCGGCGGTCTCCGCCGTCCTCCTCTCCCAGGCACACACCGGCGACACCGTGGTCCTGCCCGACGACGGCTACCAGGCCCTGCCCCTGCTGCGCGAGCAGCTGGAGGCGTACGGGATCCACGTGCGCACCGCTCCGACCGGCGACGACGCCCAGCTCGCGGTCCTCGACGGGGCCCGGCTGCTGTGGATCGAGACCCCTTCCAACCCCGGGCTCGACGTGTGCGACGTACGCCGCCTCGTGGACGCGGCGCACGCAGGCCGGACCCTGGTCGCCGTCGACAACACCCTGGCCACGCCACTCGGGCAGCGGCCCCTGGAGCTGGGGGCGGACTTCTCGGTGGCGAGCGGCACCAAGGGCCTCACCGGCCACGGCGACGTCCTGCTCGGATACGTCGTCTGCCGTGATCCGGAGCTCGCCGCCCGCGTACGGCGCTGGCGCAAGATCGTCGGTGCGATCCCGGGTCCCATGGAGGCCTGGCTCGCCCACCGCTCCCTGGCCACGATCCAGCTGCGCGCGCAGCGCCAGTGGGCCAACGCACTGGCCGTCGCCGAGGCGCTGACGCACCGGACGGACGTGAGCGGACTGCGCTACCCGGGGCTTGCCACGGACCCCTCCCACAAGACGGCCGCCCGGCAGATGCGGGGCTTCGGGTCGGTGGTCTCCTTCACCCTGCCCGACCGCGCGCACGCGGAGCGGTTCATGGCCGCCCTGCGCCTGGTCGAGGACGCCACGAGTTTCGGCGGGGTGCGGTCCACCGCCGAGCGGCGCGGACGCTGGGGCGGCGACGCAGTGCCGGAGGGCTTCATCCGCTTCTCCGCCGGCGCCGAGGACACCGAGGACCTGGTCGCGGACGTGCTTCGAGCCCTCGACCACGCGGTTGCCACGCCCTGAACCGGGGACGGCCGTCGCCGGGCGAAGCGGTCCGAGCCTCCCCCCTGGTGGCTCGGACCGCCCCGGGTTCCGCGCGCGAAGAACCACGCGACAAGGCTAGTTGACTCTGCGTCAGAGTCCAATCACGGTAACGACAGGGAGCTATCTGCATATTTATAGTTGAAGGCCCCCACCGAGAGGTGCAGCGATGGACCTGACCCTGCTGCGCACCTTCGTCGCCGTCCACCGGGCCGGCTCGTTCACGCGCGCGGCCGCCCTGCTCGGACTGTCCCAGCCCGCCGTGACCTCCCAGATCCGCACCCTGGAGCGCCAGTTGGGGCGGCCGCTCTTCCACCGCCGGGCCCGTGGCGTCACCCCCACCGCCGTCGGCGACGAGCTGGCACACAAGGCCGCACCGCACCTCGACGCCCTGCTGCGGATCACCGAGGCCGAAGGGGAGGCCGCCGGCGCGTTACGCACCCTCCACGTCGCCGGACCTCCCGAGTTCCTGTGCCTGCGCGTGCTCCCCGCCCTCGCCCTCCTGGTCGGCCAGGGCCATACCCTGCGCGCCACCCCGCAGACCGATGCCGAGGCGACCCTCGACGGGCTCGCCGCCGGCCACCACGACCTCGTCGTCACCACCGCCCACCCCCGGGGCGGGCTTTTCCGGGCCACCGCCCTGTGCGACGAGGAGCACGTCCTGGTCGCCGCGCCCTACTGGGCCGCCCTCGTCGACATGGACCGGCTGCGCGAGGAGGGTTCCGCCGCGCTGGACGGCATCCCGCTGGTCGAGGTCCACGAGAGCCTGCCGCTCGTCACCCGCTACTGGGCCGCCGTCTTCGACACCCTGCCCGATGCCAGGTCCCTGGCCGCCACGGTGGTGGTGCCTGACCTGCGAGCCGTACTGGAATGCGTCCGGGCCGGCGCCGGGCTCGCCGTACTGCCCCGCTACCTGTGCCAGGACGCCCTCGACAGCGGTCGGATCGTGGCGCTGGCGGAGCCTGCGGTGCCACCGCTGCGCACCTGGTTCCTGGTCGTGCGGACCGGGAGCCTGGCCCTCGCCCACCTCGCCCGGGCGCACGGCCGGCTGCTGGATGCCGCAGTCCACTGGTGAGTCCGCCCTTTTCCGGCCTGTGGCGCGTTTCAGAAGCGGAGTGGCGGGCCACTCTTCTCCCATGACCGAACGTCCCGTGGTCAAACGCACCGCCCGCGCGATCCTGCTCGACGGTGACGACCTGATCCTCATCAAACGCACCAGGCCCGGCGTCGATCCGTACTGGCTCACCCCCGGCGGGGGAGTGGAGCCCTCGGACTCCACCGTCGTCGACGCCCTCCACCGGGAGGTCCACGAAGAACTCGGCGCGAAGATCACCGATGTGGTGCCCTGCTTCGTCGACACCGTCGAGCACATCGCCGACAGGGGGGTGACCGGCGTGAAGGTGCAGCACTTCTTCGTCTGCCGCCTCGAATCGATGGATCCGAACCTGCGGCACGGCCCCGAGGTCGACGAGCCCGAGGGCGAGTACGAGATCGTCCGCGTGCCCTTCAGCCGGGTGGGCATCGCCGCCGTCCATCTCGTCCCGCTGTCCCTGCGGCACTATCTCGACGGCAACATCGAGGGTGTCCGCGCCATGCACGCTCCCGACCTGGGCTGAAGCCGGGCTGAGACCGGCGGGCTGCCTCCGGTCTCAGCCGGCGACGCCGGCCAGCTCCTCCACTGCGTCGTGCCGGATCCGCTCGCAGGGGATGCCGATCCGCAGGAGCTCGTCCACGCCGTTGCGGATCATCGCGGGCGGGCCGGAGATGAACGCGTCGTACGAGCTCCACGGCCCGTGTTCACCCACCGCGTGCGGCAGCTGTCCGGCCAGCCCGTCGCCGACCACCGGGCGCACCGACAGCCACGGGTGCGAGCGCTGGAGCCCCAGCAGCGTGTCCTTGTCGTAGAGGTCGCTGTTGCTGCGGGCTCCGAAGAACACCTCCACCGGCCGCCGCTCGCCGTGTTCGGCCACGTCCTCGATCAGCGCCTTGATCGGAGCGATCCCGGTGCCTCCGCCCAGGCACAGCATGCCGTTGTCCGTGGTGTGGTCCACCACCATCGACCCGGCCGGCGGTCCCAGGCGCAGTACGTCTCCCGGGCGAGCGTGGCGCACCAGCGCGTTGGAGACCCAGCCCGCGGGGACCGCCTTGACATGGAAGGACAGCAGTCCGTCGGCGCGCGGTGCCGACGCGAAGGAGTAGTGCCGCCACACCCGAGGCCACCACGGGGTCTCCAGGCTCGCGTACTGGCCGGCGAGGAAGGCGTAGGGCTGGTCGGGGCGGACCGTCAGTACCGCGATGTCCGGGGTGCGCAGATCGTGGGAGACCACCTCGGCGTGCCACCACGCGGGGGCCTTCACCTCCTCCTCCGCCGCCGCGTCGATCATGATCTGGGAGATCGCGGTGTACGTCCGCACCCAGGCGGCCTGTGTCTCGGGCCCCCAGCTGTGGTGCGCGTACCGGGCCAGTGCCCCGACAAGGGCTTCGCCGACCGCCGGGTAATGGCCGGCCATCGTGCCGTACTTGCGATGTCCGGCGCCCAGTCGGCGCAGGTAGGGGACGAGGACGGCGGGATTGTCGATGTGCTCGGCGGCGGTCAGCAGTGCCTTCAGCAGCCGGTCCCGCTGCGCGTCCATGGCGGCGGGGAACATGCCGCGTACTTCCGGGTGCCCGGTGAACACCAGAGCGTAGAAGTACGAGGTCACCTTGTCGGCGACGGGGGCGATCTCCGCGAGGGTCCGGCGGATGAGTACGGCATCCGGTGAGGGCTCGATCGCACCGCCCTCGCCGGATATCCGGGCCGATTCGCGTCTGGCCGATCTGGTGGGCGGAGCGTCCATGCGGTGCCTCGCTTCGAGCATCTCGGTCGGTCTGCACACGCCACGGCCTGTGAATCCGTGGTTCCGGGTTTCACAGCGTGCCAGCCGACTCAGAGGCCTGCGGGAAAACGCGGAAAATCCGCGTTTCGAACCCACTTTCCTCCTAAGATGCGTCAACTCCCGGGCGCGTCAGCCCAACGAGCTGGTATGCGTCCCGCAGATCCCGGCCCTCGTAGACATGGGTCGCACGCTCGGCGAGATAGGGCCTCGCATTCACCGCCACCGAGACCGGCACCGCCTCGAAGAGCATCGCGTCGGTCACCGAATCCCCGTAGGCGACGCAGTCGGCCCGGCTCACACCGAACTGAGCGCAGAGCCGGTCCGCCACCCTGACCTTGCCCTCGGGCGTCAGGATCCCGGATTCCTCCACCGGACGGGTGAACGGCACCTCGGGGAAGACCGAGCCGTGCGCGGCATGCGCACCCCACTCCAGCAGCAGCTCCACGAAGAACGAGGGTGACAGGGAGATCACCGCGCAGTAGTCCCCGCGGTCCCTGATCTCCTGCCACACGTCCCGGATCCCGGTGAGCCAGGGAGCCCCGTCGAACGCCGCCCGGACATGCGCGGGTGTCAGATCGGCCCAGAGGGCGTGGGCGGCCACGGAGAACTGGTGCGGCCCCATCTCCTGCGCACCGAAGGCCCGTTCCAGCTCGGCGATCTCGGCGCTCAGCCCGAGCTGGCGGGAAATCTCGACCGGCGCCGCCGAGCCGTACATCAGCGTCCCGTCGAGGTCGAAGAGGTGCAGGTGGGTCATGGCCCACGAGATTAGCCGGTCCGTTTCACGTGAAACACCGTGTTTCACGTGAAACATCGTCCGGCGGCCCCGCGCCGGGGCACCTGGTGTTTCACGTGAAACATCCGACCCCAAACCCTCTGGACGGCTCCCAGTCCATGATCCAGTCTGGGCCAGGTGACACCACCACACATCACCGATCTACCGATCCGCGCGCTGACCGTGGACGATCTCCACCGCTGCGCCGACCTGTCCGAAGATCGCGGATGGCTCCGCGAGGACCACAAGTGGCGTCTGCTCCTCGCCGCCGGAAACGGCTACGGCGTCGACGCCCCGGATGGCCGGGGACTCGCGGCCGCCTGCGTCGTCACGCGCTACGGCGACACCCATGCCGGACCGGAGCTCGCCGCCATCGGGATGGTTCTCGTGGCCGACCGCTTCGCCCGCCAGGGCCTGGGCCGCCGACTGATGACCCACGTCTGCGACGACGTACTCAAGGGCGTCCCCCTCACCCTGCACGCCACTCCCTACGGGCGCCCCCTCTACGAGGAGCTGGGCTTCGAGGCCACCGGCCGCACCGAGATGCTGACGGGCACCTTCCGCCACGAGGGCACCCCCGGCGCATACGGCACCTCCCGGGTCCGGCCGGCGACCGCCGAGGACCTTCCCCGCATCCTGCGCCTGGACGCCGAGGTCTTCGGCACCGACCGCACGCACATGATCACCCGGCTGCCCGCCTTCGCCGACCGGCTGGTCGTCGCCGAGGACCACTCCCGAGCCGGCGCACTCACCGGCTACGCCGCGGCGTGGCCCAACATGAACACCCAGGTCATCGGCCCCCTGATCGCTCATGACACCGCGACGGCCCAGTCGCTGGTGACGGCGCTCGCGCTCGGCACCGACCGGGCTCTGCGCACCGATGTCGACGTGCGGCACGAGGAATTCCTCGCCTGGCTGAGGGACCGGGGCCTGGCCTCCGTGGCCTTCAATGCCGTCATGACCCGGGACATCCCCGGCCTGCCCGGCGACTGGACCCGCCGGTGGGCACCGCTCACCGTGGCCGCGGGCTGAGAGGAGAACGCATCATGACCGACACCCCCGAGCTGACGATCCGGCCGGCCACCGAGGCCGATGTGCCCGCCATCGTCGCCATGCTGGCCGACGACCCGCTCGGCGCCACCCGGGAGTCCCCGGACGACCTCGCCCCCTACCTCGCAGCCCTGAAGCGGCTCACCGACGACCCGAACCAGCACCTGGTCGTCGCCGTCCGTGCCGACCGTGTGGTGGGCACCCTCCAGCTCACGATCGTCCCGGGACTCTCCCGTAAGGGAGCCACCCGTTCGATTATCGAGGGCGTCCGCGTACATGCCGACGAACGCGGCGGCGGCCTGGGCACCCGGTTCATCGAATGGGCCGTCGAGAAGTCCCGTGCCGAGAACTGCGCGCTGGTGCAGTTGACTTCGGACGTGTCCCGGACCGATGCCCACCGCTTCTACGAACGGCTCGGCTTCACCGCCTCGCACGTCGGGTTCAAGCTCCAGCTCTGACCGGACGTTCCGGCAAGCCGGGCCGCCGTGTCGGCGGCCCGGCCTACGATCGGGAGGATGAGCCTCCCTCTCGTCACCACGGCCGAGCGACGCCACCGGCTCGGCCGACGCCACCGTCTGGCTCCCTCGGCCCGCGCCGCGACCGTCGCGGAGACGGCTGACTCCGTCGTCGCCCTGCACGCCACCGACGCCGCGACCGTCTTCCTCTCGGCCCGGGCCCGGCTCGCCGAAGGCGGCCCGGACGCGATCGAGCGGGCGCTCTACGAGGACGTAAGCCTCGTGCGCCTGCTCAGCATGCGCAACACGCTCTTCGCGGTCTCCGCCGAACTCGCCCCGCACGTCGACGCCTCCACCGCCCGCGCGATCGCCGCGAAGGAGCGCCGCACCCTCCTCAAGCACCTCGACGAGGACGGACGGGGACTCGACGCCGCCTGGCTCGCCGGCGCGGAGGCCGCCGCGCTCGACGCCCTCGACGCCCACGGCCCCTGCACCGGCAGCCAGCTGTCCGCGGCCGTACCCGCACTGCGCCAGAAGATCACCATCAGCCGCGGGAAGAAGTACGAAGCCGAGCAGGGGGTAGCCACCCGGGTCATCCGGCTGCTCGCCGCCGACGGCCGGATCCGCCGTGACCGGCCGCGCGGCTCATGGACCTCCAGCCAGTACCGATGGGTCCACACCGAGCCCTGGCCCGCGCTGCCCGCCGCCGAGGCCCGCGCCGAGATCGCCCGCCGATGGCTGCACGCGTACGGTCCCGCCACCGAGGCCGACCTGAAGTGGTGGACCGGCTGGACGCTCACGGACGTCCGCAAGGCCCTCGCCGCAGTGGGCCCCGACCAGGTCCGTCTCGAAGACGGCACCACCGCCCTGGTCAGCCCCGGGGACACCGGGCCCGAACCGGCGCCGGAGCCCTGGGCGGCGCTGCTGCCCGGCCTCGACCCCACCGGCATGGGCTGGGCCGACCGCGGTTTCCACCTCGACCCCGCCCACAGGAGCGCCCTGTTCGACTACGCCGGCAACATCGGCCCCACTGTGTGGTGGAACGGCCAGATCGTCGGCGGCTGGGGGCAGCGCTCCGACGGTGAGATCGTCTGGCGACTGCTGGGCAGCCCCGGCCGGCCCGCCGAGCGGGCGATCACCGCCGAGGCCGCGCGGCTCGCCGCCTGGGTGGGAGAGGCCCGGATCACCCCGCGTTTCCGTACTCCGCTGGAGCGTGAACTCGTCGCCTGATCCGGCCCGGGCCGGGGCTGTCAGCCGATGCCCCGCCAGCCCCGCGGGTCCACCCCGCCGGGCACCGGGGAGTCGGCGTCGTAGGGCTCCCGGGTGAACACGAAGGACGCCAGGTCGAGATGGCTCACCGAGCCGTCCGCACGGCGCACCGCCCGCAGCGTCTCACCGGCGTAGTAGCCGAAGAGTCCGGTCCAGCTGCCATCCGGCTCCGCCCGGAAGCGGGACGTGCGCCCGCTCCCGCCCACCGGCCCCAGCTCCAGCAGCCCGTCCGCGGTCAGGCGCACCACCTGGGCCGAAGTCCCCCAGTACCAGGGGCCGCACAGTTCGAGCGGCACGTGGTCCGACTCCAGGAACGGCCGCCACGGTTGCGGGAAGCGCGGTTCGGCGTCCGCCACGATCCCCACGAGATCCGCGGCCACCGTCGAGGCCGGAAGTCCCGAGGTGCAGTTCGCCAGCACCACCGCCGCCACGTCGTCCGCCTCGCTCAGCCACAGCCCCGCGACGAAGCCGGGCAGCGAACCGCTGTGGCCCGCGAGCTTGCGCCCGCCGACGGCCGCCAGCTGCATGCCGAGCCCGTAGCCCAGCTCCGCGAGGCCGGGCTCCGGGGGCGAGGCCGCGCTGCGCATCTCCCGTACGGACCCGGCGCACAGGACGCGCTCGTCACCGCGCAGCAGGAAGTCGGCGAACCGGGCCAGGTCCCGGGTCGTGGACCACAGCCGGCCGGCCGCGGCCATCAGCCCCAGGTCCTCCAGCGGTTCGGGCATCATCACGTCCGCCCAGGGATGCACCGCCCAGCCACCCGCGTGCGGGGCCTTCGGCTGTCCGCCCGTGCGCTCCAGCCCCAGCGGCTCCAGTACCTCGGCCCGCAGCGCCTCTTCCCAGGGCATTCCGCGCACCGCCTCCACCAGCGAACCCAGCAGGGTGTAACCCGGGTTGGAGTAGTGGTGCCTGGTTCCCGGTGCCAGCTTGAAGGGTTCCTCCCCCAGCACGTCGCCGAGCTCGGGGCGCTGTTCGCCGGGGGTGCGCTCCCACCACTCGCCGGGCGTCTCCGCAGCCAAACCGCCGGTGTGGGACAGCAGTTGGGCGATGGTCACCTGACCGGCGCCGGTCCCCGGCAGGTGCTTCTCCAGCGGATCGGCGAGCGAGATCAGGCCCTCGTCCCGCAGCCGCATCACGAGAACGGCCGTGAACGTCTTGGTGATCGAACCGATCCGGTACTGCACGTCACCATCCGGACCGTGCCCCTCTACCGAGGTCCGGGAGCCTTCCCAGACCACCTCCCCGCCCCGCAGGACGGCCGCCACCACGGACGGCGCCCGCCCTTCGCTCTGCGCGACGGCGATCCGGTGCCTCAGCGCGCGCCGGGTGGCAGGGAGAAGTTCCAGGTCCTCAGCAAGCTCATCCATGATCGGATGCTACGTGTTGGCCATGTCCACGAAGCGGGAGTAGTGGCCCTGGAAGGCCACCGTGATCGTGGCCGTGGGGCCGTTACGGTGCTTCGCCACGATCAGGTCCGCCTCACCCGCACGGGGGGACTCCTTCTCGTACGCGTCCTCGCGGTGCAGCAGGATCACCATGTCCGCGTCCTGCTCGATGGAACCCGACTCACGCAGGTCGGAGACCATCGGCTTCTTGTCGGTGCGCTGTTCCGGACCTCGGTTCAGCTGGGAGAGCGCGATCACGGGGACCTCCAGCTCCTTCGCCAGCAGCTTGAGGTTTCGGGACATGTCCGAGACCTCCTGCTGGCGGCTCTCGGGACGGCGCGAGCCGCCCGACTGCATCAGCTGGAGGTAGTCGATGACCACGAGCGAGAGGTCGTTGCGCTGCTTGAGCCGGCGGCACTTGGCCCGGATCTCCATCATCGACAGGTTGGGGGAGTCGTCGATGTAGAGCGGAGCGGCGGAGACGTCCGGCATCCGGCGGGCGAGCCGGGTCCAGTCGTCGTCCGTCATCGTGCCCGAGCGCATGTGGTGGAGCGCGACCCTGGCCTCCGCCGAGAGCAGGCGCATGGCGATCTCGTTGCGCCCCATTTCGAGGGAGAAGATCACGCTCGGCAGGTTGCTCTTGATGGAGCAGGCCCGGGCGAAGTCCAGGGCGAGCGTGGACTTACCCATGGCGGGGCGGGCCGCGATGACGATCATCTGGCCCGGGTGCAGGCCGTTGGTCAGCGAGTCCAGATCCGTGAAGCCGGTGGGAACGCCCGACATCTGGCCGCTGCGGGAGCCGATCGCCTCGATCTCGTCGAGGGCGCCTTCCATGATGTCGCCGAGCGGCAGGTAGTCCTCGGAGGTCCGCTGCTCGGTGACGGCGTAGATCTCGGCCTGGGCGCTGTTGACGATCTCGTCGACGTCGCCGTCGGCCGCGTAGCCCATCTGCGTGATCTTCGTACCGGCGGCGACCAGGCGGCGCAGGACGGCCCGCTCGTGGACGATCTCCGCGTAGTACTCGGCGTTCGCCGCGGTCGGCACGGACTGGACCAGGGTGTGCAGGTACGAGGCCCCGCCCACCTTGCTGATCTCGCCACGCCGGGTCAGCTCGGCGCCGACGGTGATGGGGTCGGCCGGCTCGCCCTTGGCGTACAGGTCGAGGATGGCCTGGTAGATCGTCTCGTGCGAGGGCCGGTAGAAGTCGTGGCCCTTGAGGACCTCGACGACGTCCGCGATGGCGTCCTTGGAGAGCAGCATGCCGCCGAGCACCGACTGCTCGGCGTCGAGGTCCTGGGGAGGGACGCGCTCGAAGCCGCCGCCACCGCCGGAGTCCCAGGAGCCGCCCTCGCGGCCCCGGTCGTGCTGTTCGTCCCCGCGGCCGCGGCCTTCGCTGTTACGGCGCGGACGGGCGGGCAGACGGTCACCTGGACCGCTGTCGGCCCAGAGGTCGTCCATGGGCTCGGGCATGCTCACCGGGCCGCCTCCTCCCGTCCGCAACGCGGACCTCGCCGTGTCACTCTTTCTACGACACGGCTCTGACATTTGGGGCACCCGAATCCGCTGTCGGCAGGTCGGGCAACGAACCACGGTAGGCCCGGGAGCGGCGTCAGCCAATCTTGTTATCCACAGGCTGTGTGGATGACATGTGGATGACCGCGCCAATGCTGTGGGTAACTCGCCGGAAGCTGTGTACGGACCGGGGGACGACGCTGTGGACAAAATCACCCGGGGCACCCACTTACCCCATCTGACCTGGGCTTTCCTATTCCAGGGGCGGCGGTGGAGAAAATTCTTGGACACTGTCTCAAGATCGCCCCCAACGAGGTGCGGGGAACGCTCAGGTCAGCGCGTCAGTAAGGATCCAAAGGCCCTTGCATCCATTACCTGTGGAAGATTAGATTGAGCGCATGACACAGGCTCTCGCAGCACCCAAGGCAGGGCCGGGACGGCACGACCGAGAGATCTTCGCACTCGCTCTCCCTGCCTTCGGCGCACTCGTCGCCGAGCCCCTCTTCGTGATGGCCGACAGCGCCATCGTGGGGCACCTCGGAACCCCCCAGCTGGCCGGCCTCGGCATCGCCGCCGCGGTGCTCACCACCGCCGTGAGCGTCTTCGTCTTCCTCGCCTACGCCACCACCGCGGCCGTCTCCCGCCGTGTCGGCGCAGGAGACCTCCAGGCAGCCATCCGGCAGGGCGTCGACGGCATCTGGCTCGCCCTCCTGCTGGGCGCGGCCGTCGTCGCCGTGGTGCTTCCCGCGACACCTTCACTGGTCTCGCTCTTCGGGGCCTCCGACACCGTCGCCCCGTACGCGATCACCTATCTGAGGATCTCCGCCCTCGGCATCCCGGCCATGCTCATGGTCCTGGCCGCCACCGGGGTCATCCGCGGCCTCCAGGACACCCGCACGCCGCTCTACGTCGCCATCGGCGGCTTCGCCCTCAACGCGGGCCTGAACGTCGCCCTGGTCTACGGTGCGGGGCTCGGCATCGCGGGCTCCGCCTGGGGCACGGTCATCGCGCAGTGCGCCATGGCCGCCGCCTACCTCGTCGTGGTCGTGCGCGGAGGCCGGCGCCACGGTGCCTCGCTGCGCCCCGACCTCGCGGGCATCCGGGCCTGCGCCCAGGCGGGTGCTCCGCTGCTGGTCCGCACCCTGTCGCTGCGCGCGATCCTGATGATCGCCACCGCGGTGGCCGCCCGGCTCGGTGACGCCGACATCGCCGCCCACCAGATCCTGCTCTCCCTGTGGAGCCTGCTCGCCTTCGCCCTGGACGCCCTAGCGATCGCCGGGCAGGCGATCATCGGCCGCTACCTGGGCGCGGGCGACACCGACGGGGCCAGGGCCGTCTGCCGCCGCATGGTGCAGTGGGGGATCGCCTCGGGCGTCGTACTCGGCCTCCTGGTCGTCCTGGCCCGCCCGGTGTTCATCCCGCTGTTCACCAGCGACCCGGCCGTCGAGGCGGCCCTGCTGCCGGCCCTGCTGGTCGTGGCCCTCTCCCAGCCCGTCTCCGGCATCGTCTTCGTGCTCGACGGGGTGCTGATGGGCGCCGGCGACGGCCGCTACCTGGCGCGGGCCATGCTCCTGACGCTGGCCGTCTTCGCCCCGGCCGCACTGCTCGTGCCGGTCCTCGGCGGCGGGCTCACAGCGCTCTGGTGGGCCATGACGCTGATGATGGTGGTCCGGATGATCACTCTCCGGCTGCGTGCCGGCTCGGGCCGGTGGCTGATCGCGGGAGCGACCCGCTCGTAGCGGGCGGCCGGACCTCAGCCGTGTTTCACGTGAAACACGGCGGAGCGGCGCCGCAGTGTTTCACGTGAAACACGGCCCGACAACGACGAAGGGCCGCACCCCGGTGGGGTGCGGCCCTTCGAGCGCAGCCCTTAGGCGGCGACGACCTCGATGCCCACGTTCGCGGCCACGTCGGCGTGCAGACGCACGGAGACCTGGTACGAACCGAGGGTCTTGATCGGGGAGCCGAGCTCCACGCGGCGCTTGTCGACCTTCGGGCCGCCCGAGGACTCGATCGCCGTGGCGATGTCGGCCGGGGTCACGGAACCGAAGAGACGACCGGCGTCACCCGCGCGGGTGGCCAGACGGACCTTCACACCCTCGAGCTTGGCCTTGACCTCGTTGGCCTGCTCGATGGTCGCGATCTCGTGGATCTTGCGGGCGCGGCGGATCTGCGCCACGTCCTTCTCGCCACCCTTGGTCCAGCGGATCGCGAAACCACGCGGAACCAGGTAGTTGCGAGCGTAACCGTCCTTGACGTCGACGACATCGCCGGCGGCACCGAGGCCAGAAACCTCGTGGGTCAGGATGATCTTCATTAGTCGGTCACCCTTTCCTTATCGCGCGGTGGACGTGTAGGGCAGCAGCGCCATCTCACGGCTGTTCTTGACGGCCGTGGCGACGTCACGCTGGTGCTGCGTGCAGTTGCCGGTAACGCGGCGGGCACGGATCTTGCCGCGGTCGGAAATGAACTTCCGCAGCATGTTCGTGTCCTTGTAGTCCACGTACGCGGTCTTGTCCTTGCAGAATGCGCAGACCTTCTTCTTAGGCTTGCGCACAGGCGGCTTCGCCATTGTGTCTCTCCTGTGTGATCAAGAAGTGGGGATGCGAGCTGCCCTAGAAGGGCGGCTCGTCCGAGTAGCCACCGCCGGAGCCGCCGGAGCTTCCGCCCCAACCGCCCCCGCCGCCGCCCTGCTGCTGGCCACCGGCCGGCGCGCTGGACGCCCACGGGTCGTCGGAGGGAGCTCCGCCGCCCTGCTGCGGCTGGCCACCGGGGGCTCCGCCCCAGTTACCACCGCCGCCGCCCTGCTGCTGACCGCCGCCGCCGTATCCACCCTGGCCACCGCGACCGGTGGTCTTGGCGACCTTGGCCGTGGCGTTCTTCAGGCTGGGGCCGACTTCTTCGACGTCCAGCTCGTAGACCGTGCGCTTGACACCCTCACGGTCCTCGTACGACCGCTGCCTCAGCCGGCCCTGCACGATGACGCGCATGCCTCGCTGGAGGGACTCGGCGACGTTCTCCGCCGCCTGCCGCCACACCGAGCAGGTCAGGAACAGGCTCTCGCCGTCCTTCCACTCATTGGTCTGGCGGTCGAAGGTGCGGGGGGTGGACGCGACACGGAACTTCGCGACCGCCGCACCCGAGGGGGTGAAGCGCAGCTCGGGGTCGTCGACGAGATTGCCGACGACCGTGATGACGGTCTCGCCTGCCATGGATGAACCTCTCGGCGGGGATTGCTGCTGGGCTGCTGTGCTACTCGATCCCGATTACCGCTGAACCGAAGTTCAGTGGGTCTCGGGGCGAAGGACCTTGGTCCGGAGAACCGACTCGTTCAGGTTCATCTGTCGGTCAAGCTCCTTGACGACCGCAGGCTCGGCCTGAAGGTCGATGACCGAGTAGATGCCCTCGGGCTTCTTCTTGATCTCGTAAGCGAGACGACGACGGCCCCAGGTGTCGACCTTCTCGACCTTTCCGTTGCCCTCACGGACGACGGAGAGGAAGTTCTCGATCAGCGGGGAGACAGCGCGCTCCTCGAGATCGGGGTCGAGGATGACCATCACTTCGTAGTGACGCATGTGGAACCCACCTCCTTTGGACTCAGCGGCCACGGTCGTTCCGTGGCAGGAGGGTCGTGATGCGTGAGCACGGCGTCCGCAGAGCAGACACCGCGCAGCTGTACAGACTACCTGCTCGCGTCCTTCCGGTTGAAATCCGCCGGGAGAGGGCCACAATCTGTATCCATCGGGTGTGCTCGGTGCTAGGCCCTCGGCCCCTCGCCGGAGGCAGCCCGCAGCACCGCCAGCTTCAGCCAGGAGGTGCCCTTCCGATGGCACAGGCAATGCGGCCCCCTCAGATCTCCCTGCTGTCCACCGACGGCAAGCCCCACCCGCTGCAGGACACCCTGATGGCGGTCACTCTGACCCTCGGCGCCGTGGCGTTCGTCACGGCCTTCTTCCACAACCTGCACTTCATCAGCTCGTGGGCCGGGCTGATCGGAATCCTGACCGGCGCGTACGGACAGTTCGTCTCCGTCACGACACGCGAGCGCTTCGCGCTGATCATCGGCCTTGGCGCGTCTGCCATCGGCTTCTACCTCGGCATGTTCCACGGCGGCCTCTTCGGGGGCTGACCGGGCCGAGCGGGACACCTCCGCGGCAGGGCGCCGGCCACGCACCGGCCCGGGCCCCCGGCCCGTCCCCCAGAAGGGTGGCGCCCCTGTCGCAGTAGGCTTCGCGCCATAGCCAGCGAAGCCGCCGGAGGAGACGCCCCGCATGAGCCTGTCCCTGAGGACCATCAGCCGAGAGCAGCATCTGGGTTACCTCCAGAGCCTGCCCTCGGCTAGCCACTGCCAGGTCCCGGCGTGGGCCGACGTGAAGAACGAGTGGCGTTCCGAGAACCTCGGATGGTTCAACGAGTCCGACGAACTCGTCGGAGCGGCCCTCGTGTTGTACCGGCAGCTGCCCAAGGTGAAGCGGTACCTCGCGTACCTGCCCGAGGGCCCGGTCATCAACTGGTATGCCCCGAATCTGGAGGAATGGCTCCAGCCGATGCTGGCCCACCTCAAGCAGCAGGGCGCCTTCACCGTGAAGATGGGCCCGCCCGTCGTCATCCGCCGCTGGAACTCGACCGCCATCAAGGCCGGTATCCAGGACCCGAACGTGAAGCGGCTTCGCGACGTGGAGGCCTCGGTCATCGAGCCCCGCGCCTTCGAGGTGTCGGACAAGCTGCGCCGCATGGGCTGGCAGCAGGCCGAGGACGGCGGCGCCGGCTTCGGCGACGTCCAGCCGCGCTACGTGTTCCAGGTGCCGCTGGCCAACCGCTCGCTGGACGACGTCCTCAAGGGCTTCAACCAGCTCTGGCGCCGCAACATCAAGAAGGCCGAGAAGGCCGGCGTCGAGGTCGTCCAGGGCGGCTACGACGACCTGCCGACCTGGCAGCACCTGTACGAGATCACGGCCGAGCGCGACAAGTTCCGCCCGCGTCCGCTCAGCTACTTCCAGCGCCAGTGGACGGCCCTCAACTCCGAGGACCCCAACCGGATGCGCCTCTACATCGCCACGCACGAGGGAGAGCCGCTGGCCGCCGCCACGATGCTCACCGTCGGCCAGCACGTCTGGTACTCGTACGGCGCCTCCGCCAACCACAAGCGCGAGGTCCGCCCCTCGAACGCGATGCAGTGGCGCATGCTGCGCGACTCGTACGCCCTCGGCGCAAGCGTCTACGACCTGCGCGGCATCTCTGACACGCTGGACGAGAACGACCACTTGTTCGGTCTGATCCAGTTCAAGGTCGGTACGGGCGGCGAGGCCGTGGAGTACGTCGGCGAGTGGGACTTCCCGCTCAACAAGGTGCTGCACAAGGCCCTCGACATCTACATGTCGCGCCGCTGACCGGCTCCACCCCGCCCCACACGCACACACAGCACCGCTGCACCACGCAGCTTCTCAGGAGAGGTTCCGGACGGGCATGGCGCTCACGCTCTACGTCGACACCGCGCGCTGGCGTGCGCACCAGAAGCAGATCCAGGACCAGTTCCCCGGTCTGATCCCGGTCTGCAAGGGCAACGGCTACGGCTTCGGCCATGAGCGGCTCTGCGAGGAGGCGACCCGCATGGGCGCCGACATCCTGGCCGTGGGAACGACGTACGAGGCCGCCAGCATCAAGGACTGGTTCGGCGGCGACCTGCTCGTCCTCACCCCGTTCCGGCGGGGCGAGGACCCGGTGCCGCTGCCCGACCGGGTCATCCGTTCGGTCGCTTCGCTGGACGGGGTGCGCGGTCTGGTGGGTGCCCGGGTGGTGATCGAGTGCATGAGCTCGATGCGCCGCCACGGCATCTCCGAGCAGGACCTCGGCCAGCTGCACGCCGCCATCGAGGACGTCCGGCTGGAGGGCTTCGCCCTGCACCTGCCCCTGGACCGCCCGGACGGCTCGGACGCCGTCGAGGAGGTCATCGGCTGGATGGACCGGCTGCGCGCGGCCCGGCTGCCGCTGCACACCATGTTCGTCAGCCACCTGCGGGCCACGGAGCTCGCGCGGCTGCAGCAGCAGTTCCCGCAGACCCGCTTCCGGGCCCGTATCGGCACCCGGCTGTGGCTGGGCGACCACGAGGCCACCGAGTACCGCGGCGCGGTCCTCGACGTCACGCGCGTGGCCAAGGGCGACCGGTTCGGCTACCGGCAGCAGAAGGCCGCCTCCGACGGCTGGCTGGTCGTGGTCGCCGGCGGTACCTCGCACGGGGTGGGCCTGGAGGCCCCCAAGGCGCTCCACGGTGTGATGCCGCGCGCCAAGGGCGTCGCCCGGGCCGGTCTGGCCACGGTCAACCGGAACCTTTCGCCCTTCGTGTGGGCGGGCAAGCAGCGCTGGTTCGCGGAGCCGCCGCACATGCAGGTGTCGATCCTGTTCGTGCCCTCGGACGCGACCGAGCCGAAGGTCGGCGACGAGCTGGTGGCGCACCTGCGCCACACCACCACGCAGTTCGACCGGGTGCTCGACGCCTGAGTCCGACCGGTCAGTCCTGGGAGCTCGCGCCCCAGGCGACCCGCTGTCCATCCGAGGGCGCCGCGTACTGCGGCGCCCTCGCCGCGTCCGACATCACGAACACGTCCTCGGCGCCGTCCAGGACGCCACCGGAGGGGTCGTCCGAGCCGTCCCGCCGTACGACGTCCCGCTCGGGCATCAGGATGTCCCGGACGATGACCGCGCACAGGTACAGGGTGGTCAGCAGGTGGGCGGCGATCGCCAGCTGGTAGCCCTCCACGGGCAGGCCCTGGTGCTTGTCGGCGCTGGCCGTGTAGGCGAGGTAGAACCAGATCCCCAGGAAGTAGACGACCTCGCCGGCCTGCCAGATCAGGAAGTCCCGCCAGCGCGGCCGGGCCAGTGCGGCGAGCGGGATGAGCCACAGCACGTACTGCGGCGAGTAGACCTTGTTGCACAGGATGAAGGCGGCGACGACGAGGAAGGCCAGCTGTGCGAAGCGGGGCCGGCGCGGGGCGGTCAGGGTGAGCAGTCCGACGGCCCCGCACAGCAGGAGCGTCAGCCCGGTCGCGTACGTGTTGGCGCCTTCCAGCGGGTTGCCCGAGCGCTGGGAGATCAGCAGCCAGACCGAGCCGTAGTCGATGGGCCGTTCCTGGCTGAACGTGTAGAACTTCTTCCAGCCGTCCCACGCGAAGAGCATGACCGGCAGGTTGACCACGAGCCAGGACCCGGCCGCGCCGAGGGCGGCGGCGCCGAAGGCGCGCCACTTCCCGGCCCGCCAGCAGAGGACGAACAGCGCCCCGAGCAGCAGTACGGGGTAGAGCTTGGCCGCGGTGGCCAGGCCGATGAGGACACCGAAGAGGACCGTCCGGCCGCGGGACCACATGAGCATCGCGGCGGCGGTCAGGGCGATGGCCAGCAGGTCCCAGTTGATCGTCGCCGTCAGGGCGAAGGCGGGCGCCAGGGCGAAGAGCAGGGCGTCCCAGGGGCGGCGGCGGTGGGTGCGGGCGACGCACACGGCGATGACGGCCGCGCAGGCCATCAGCATGCCCGCGTTGACCATCCAGTACATCTGTTCGCGGTGCTGCATGGAGCCGCTGCTGGGGGTGAGCCAGGAGGCGATCTCCATGAAGAGCCCGGTGAGCACCGGGTACTCCAGGTACTCCATGTCGCCGGGGAGCCGGTCGAAGTAGGGCGTCAGGTTGTCGGCGAAGCCGCGTAGCGCGTACAGGTGCGGGATGTCGGAGTAGCAGGCGTGGGTGTACTGCGAGCCCGCCCCCCGGAACCAGGCCCAGTCGTAGCAGGGCAGCTTCTGGACCATGCCGAGCGCGAACATGCCGATGGCGATCAGCGCCACGACCCGGACCGGCCCCAGCCAGTGCCCGCCGAGCCGGGCGTAGCGGCCGAGCGGGCCGCCGATGAGCTCACTGCCGGCTGCGGCGACCTCGTCCTGCTGCGTCGGCAGTACGGGGCTGTCCTCGTGCACCTTGGTCATGGGCTCATCCTGCCGTACCGGACCGGACATGCGGGAAGGCCGTCGCACACGGGGTGCGACGGCCTTCCTCGGCTCACTGAGCGGCGGTACGGGTCACTCGGAGACGGAGTCGTTGACCCCGCCGGTGATGCCGCCCGGGCGGCCCGGTCTGCCGCTCTGCGTCGGGGACGGTGATCCGCTGGAGCCGCCGATCACCCCGGTGCTGGTACCGGAGGTGTTTCCGGAGTTGGCGCCGGAGCTGGTGCCGGTGTTCGCGCCGCCGTTGGTGGTCCCGCGCGTGGTGTCCGGGTCGCAGTACAGCTTCCACGGCGGGCAGGACGGCCGGCCGCCCTTGGACGGGGAGGGAGACGGCGGCGGGGAGCTCGGCGGGAGCGTCGACGGGGAGGGGGACGCGGGGACGACGGCCGAGGGCGTGGGGGAGGGGGCGCCGGCGGAGTCGGCGGTCACGCCGATGTCCTCGGCTTCCGGGAACTGCTTGACCGGGAGCCCCTTGAGCGCTTCGCCCATGTACTCGGTCCAGATCTCGGCCGGGATGTCACCACCGTGGAGGGAGGGGATGTTGCCCACACCCTTCATGGAGATCAGTTTCTTGTCCGGCGAGTTGGGGTCGGTGCGGAAGAGGACCACCGAGGTGGACAGCTCCGGGGTGTAGCCGACGAACCACGCCGACTTGTTCTCGTCCGTGGTACCGGTCTTGCCCGCGGCGGGCCGGCCCAGCTTCTTGACCTTCTTGCCGGTGCCGTTCTCGACGACGTTCTGCAGCACCTTGGTGATGTTGTCGGCCACGGCGCTGTCCATGGCCCGCTGGTCCTTGGGGGCTTCGAAGCCCGACAGCTTCTCGCCGTTCTTCTCGACCTCGATCACGGAGAACGGCTCGCGGTGCGTGCCGGAGGCGGCGAAGGTCGCGTACGAGTCGGCCATGCGGATGGCGCTCGGGGTGGAGGTACCGAGGGCGAAGGAGGCGTCGTTGTTCGGGTTGACCGACTCCTCCAGGATGCCCGTGGACTTGGCCACGGCCCTGACCTTGTCGTGGCCGACGTCGAAGACGAGCTGGGCGAACGGGACGTTGATGGACTTCTCCATCGCCTCGTTGAGAGTCACGTAGCCGAAGTCGGTGGGGCTCTCGTTCTTCTGCTTGAACGGCAGGCCCGACGCGTCGCGCAAGGGCCTGCCCTCACGGTTGTTAATCACGGTGAGGTCGTTGGCCATGTACTTGCTGTCGGCCGAGATGCCCTTGCCCTTGGAGTTCTGGGTGCCGTACTCCATCGCCGCCGCCAGCACGTACGGCTTCCAGGTCGAGCCGACCGGGACACCGCTGGAGTTGGCGTTGTTGCTGAAGTACTTGTGGTCCCAGCCCGGGCCGCCGTACATGGCGACGAGCGCACCGGTCTTCACGTCCACCGAGGCCGCGCCGAACTGTACGAAGGTGTCCGTCTCGGGGCGGCCCTTCTCGTCGATGAACCCGTTGCGGGTGTCCTCGACCGCCTTGACCAGGGCGTCCACCTTCGGCTTCTGGAAGGTGGTCTTGATCCGGTAGCCGCCCAGGGCCATCTGCTCAGGGGTGATGCTCTTGGTCTTCATCACGTAGGCCTTGGCCGTGTCGACCAGGTAGCCGATCTGGCCGGTCATGCCACGGGCCTGCTCCGACTCGACGCGCGGGGGGAAGTCGGCGTCCGTGAACTTCGCCCGCGTGGCCTTGTCCATCCGGCCGACCTCGACCTCGCGGTCCAGCACCCAGCTCCAGCGCTCCCGGGCCCGCTTCTCGTTGAGCGCGGGGGTGGCCGCGGCGCCGATGCCGCCGTCCGGGTTGTAGAGGTTGGGGCCCTTCAGCACGGCGGCCAGGAAGGCGCACTCGGAGGGGTTCAGGTCCTGGCTGTCCTTGCCGAAGTAGGCGCGGGCCGCGGCCTGGATCCCGTAGGCGTCCCGGCCGTAGTAGGCGGTGTTCAGGTAGCCCGCGAGGACCGTGTCCTTCTCCTCCGAGACACCCAGCCTTATCGCGATGAAGAGCTCTGTGGCCTTCCGCTTGAGCGTCTGCTCGGAGTCCAGGTAGGTGTTCTTCACGTACTGCTGGGTGATGGTCGAGCCGCCCTGGGTGGAGCCGCCCGTGGCCATGTTCCACACGGCACGGCCGACACCCATCGGGTCCACGCCCTTGTCCGTCTCGAAGGACTCGTTCTCCGCCGCGATCACGGCGTCCCTCATCGACCGGGGGATGCTGGAGATGGGCACGATCTGCCGGTTCATCGAACCGCCCGTCGCCACCATCTGGCTGCCGTCGGCCCAGTAGAAGACGTTGTTCTGCGCCTGCGCCGCCTTGTTCGGGTCCGGCGTGCTCACCATGGCGATACCGATACCGGCACCGGCCGTGATGACCGCGAAGAAGCCCAGCGCCGTGCCGGCGACGAACTTCCAGGACGGCACGAAACGCTTCCAGCCGTCCCTGTCGGACCGCGGGTAGTTGATGAGCCGCTTGTCCGGCCGCCCGGTGCCGCGCGCGGCGGTGCCGGCTCCTCTCCCGCGGCCGTCGGCTCTCTGGCCGGCCCGGCGGGTCTCGGCACGGCTGCCCCGGGCGGGCTGCGGTGCGTACGGGCCGCTGTGTGACGCCGTGGGGACGTCACGTCCGGCCGCGCCCCCTCCGGGGCGCGGCTGGGCGGCGCGGCGGGCTGAGGCGCGCCCACCGCCCTCGGGCTGCGGCGGTTTGCGACGGTGCTCGCTCATCGAACGACTACTCCTCGGGCAGGCGAGTGGCCTGGAAGCGGCAGATTGTTTCCGGTCCCCCCCGGTGTCATGGCGCACAGACTACGCACGCTCAAAACGCGCCCAGTGCCGAAGTTCACCCCAAATCAGGCAACGTGCCTGGTGCGAATTGGTGATGTGACACCGGTCACCACGCCTCCCCTTGTCGATCAGAGCGGCCCGTTCTATCGTCTGGATGTATCGAGCCGATACATCAGCTCGGTATAAAGACTCAGGGGCGGAGGAGAGGCAGGCGGATGAGCAGACGCTCAGGCATCCTCGAGTTCGCCGTCCTCGGCCTGCTTCGCGAATCCCCCATGCACGGCTACGAGCTGCGCAAGCGGCTCAACACCTCGCTGGGGGTGTTCAGAGCCTTCAGCTACGGGACGCTCTACCCCTGCCTCAAGACGCTGGTCGCCAACGGCTGGTTGATCGAAGAGCCGGGGAACGCCCCGGAGGACGCTCTCGCCGCTTCACTCGCAGGGCGCCGAGCCAAGATCGTCTACCGGTTGACGGCCGCGGGTAAGGAGCACTTCGAGGAGCTGCTCTCCCACACGGGCCCCGACACCTGGGAGGACGAGTCCTTCGCCGCCCGCTTCGCCTTCTTCGGCCAGACCGAACGAGACGTCCGCATGCGGGTGCTGGAGGGCCGCCGCAGCCGGCTGGAGGAGCGTCTGGAGAAGATGCGCGCCTCGATCGCCCGGACGCGGGAGCGCCTCGACGACTACACGCTCGAGCTGCAGCGGCACGGCATGGAGTCCGTAGAGCGCGAAGTGCGCTGGCTGAACGAGCTCATCGAGAGTGAGCGGGCGGGACGGGATCGCAGACGATCCGGTCCGTCCGACGAAACTGAAAAATGAGGCCTGCATCTCGCAGACCTCGTCCGAGAACAAACAGGGAGCAACCGGAATGGGTTCGGTTCGCGTAGCCATCGTCGGCGTAGGCAACTGCGCCGCCTCGCTGGTGCAGGGCGTCGAGTACTACAAGGACGCCGACCCGGCGGCCAAGGTCCCCGGTCTGATGCACGTCCAGTTCGGCGACTACCACGTGCGTGACATCGAGTTCGTCGCCGCGTTCGACGTCGACGCGAAGAAGGTCGGCCTCGACCTTTCGGACGCCATCGGCGCCAGCGAGAACAACACCATCAAGATCTGCGACGTCCCGAACGCCGGTGTGACCGTTCAGCGCGGCCACACCTACGACGGCCTGGGCAAGTACTACCGCATGACGATCGAGGAGTCCGCCGAGGCTCCGGTCGACGTGGTCCAGGTCCTCAAGGACCGCGAGGTCGACGTCCTGATCTGCTACCTGCCGGTCGGTTCCGAGGACGCGGCGAAGTTCTACGCCCAGTGCGCCATCGACGCCAAGGTCGCCTTCGTCAACGCCCTCCCGGTCTTCATCGCCGGCACCAAGGAGTGGGCGGACAAGTTCACCGAGGCCGGTGTCCCGATCGTCGGCGACGACATCAAGTCGCAGGTCGGCGCCACCATCACGCACCGCGTGATGGCGAAGCTGTTCGAGGACCGCGGTGTCCGTCTTGAGCGCACCATGCAGCTCAACGTCGGCGGCAACATGGACTTCAAGAACATGCTGGAGCGCGACCGCCTCGAGTCGAAGAAGATCTCGAAGACGCAGGCCGTCACCTCGCAGATCCCCGACCGTGAGCTCGGCGAGAAGAACGTCCACATCGGCCCGTCCGACTACGTCGCGTGGCTCGACGACCGCAAGTGGGCCTACGTCCGCCTGGAGGGTCGCGCCTTCGGCGACGTCCCGCTGAACCTCGAGTACAAGCTCGAGGTGTGGGACTCCCCGAACTCGGCCGGTGTCATCATCGACGCCCTGCGCGCCGCGAAGATCGCCAAGGACCGCGGTATCGGTGGCCCGATCCTGTCGGCCTCCAGCTACTTCATGAAGTCCCCGCCGGTGCAGTACTTCGACGACGAGGCCCTGGCCAACGTCGAGAAGTTCATCAAGGGCGAGGTCGAGCGCTAACCGAACCCAAGGGTCTTCACGACACCTGGACTTCGGCAGTTCTTCCGCGGAGGGTCCCCGGGCAATGTGCCCGGGGACCCTCCGCGTATGTGACCCTTGCCCTCATGCCTGTCGTACGTGATCTGCGCGTACTCCTGCGCCTGAGGGATTTCCGCAACCTGCTCGCCGTCCGGCTGCTCTCCCAGGCCGCGGACGGCGTCTACCAGGTCGCACTCGCCACCTACGTCATCTTCTCCCCGGAGAAGCAGACCTCCCCGGCGGCCATCGCCTCCGCCATGGCGGTACTGCTGCTGCCCTATTCGGCGATCGGCCCCTTCGCCGGGGTACTGCTCGACCGCTGGCGCCGCCGCCAGGTCTTCCTCTACGGCAATCTCCTGCGGGCCTTCCTCGCCTGCGTCACCGGGATGCTGATCGTCGCGCAGGTGCCCGACTGGCTGTTCTACGCCTCGGCCCTGTCGGTGACCGCCGTCAACCGCTTCGTGCTGTCCGGGCTCGCCGCCTCGCTGCCCCACGTCGTCGGACCCGATCAGCTGGTCACCGCGAACGCTCTCTCCCCCACGGCCGGAACCCTCGCAGCGGTGGCCGGCGGAGGACTGGCCTTCCTCGTCCGGCTGCTGGCCTCCGACTCCAACGCCCTCGTCGTGCTCCTGGGCGCCGGGCTCTACCTGTGCGCAGCCCTCGTCTCGCTGCAACTGGACATCGGCCTCCTGGGGCCGGACCACCCCGCAGGCCGGGCCCATCCCTCGGTCGCCGAGGGGGTCGCCCTGACCGTGCGGGGGATGGCCGAGGGCCTGCGCCACCTCGCCTCCCGGCGCGAGGCGGCCCGGGCGCTCACCGCGATGACCCTGATGCGGTTCTGCTACGGGGCCCTGTTCGTGATGCTGCTGATGCTCTGCCGCTATTCCTGGTCGGACAACGAGTCCGACGGGCTGGCGCTGCTGGGAATCGCCGTCGGCGTCTCCGGGGCCGGATTCTTCGCCGCCGCCGTGGTGACCCCCTGGCTGGTGGGCCGGCTGGGCCCGCTCGGCTGGATCACAGCCTGCTCCGCGGGTGCCGCCGTCCTGGTACCGGCCCTCGGCCTGTTCTTCGCCCCGGAACCGATGCTGGCCGCCGCGTTCGTCCTCGGCCTCGCCACCCAGGGCGCCAAGATCGCCACCGACACCGAAGTGCAGTCCCGGGTGGACGACGACTACCGCGGCCGCGTCTTCTCCGTCTACGACGTGCTGTTCAACGTCGCGTTCGTCGGCGCGGCGGCCGTGGCCTCCCTGATGCTCCCCGCCGACGGGCGGTCCGTGCTCCTGATCCTCATCGTGTCCGCGCTCTACGCCGCGACCGCCGTGTTCCTGGGCCGCGGGGAGCGACGTTTCACGTGAAACATCACCTCTGACGAACGCCGGGGGTCGGTGTTTCACGTGAAACATCGACCCCCGGCGTTCGTGCGTCAGGCCTGCGCGGCCCACCACTCCTTCAGCGCGACGACGGCGGCGTCACGGCCCATCGGACCGTTCTCCAGCCGGAGCTCCAGCAGGAAGGCATAGGCCTTGCCGATCACCGGACCAGGGCCCACGTCGAGCACCTGCATGATCTCGTTGCCGTCCAGGTCGGGCCGGATCGCGTCCAGCTCCTCCTGCTCCTGCAGCTGCCCGATGCGCTCCTCCAGCCCGTCGTAGGTCCGGGACAGGGCATTGGCCTTGCGCTTGTTGCGGGTGGTGCAGTCGGACCGGGTCAGCTTGTGCAGACGGTCCAGCAGCGGGCCGGCATCGCGGACGTAGCGCCGGACCGCGGAGTCGGTCCACTCCCCGTCGCCGTAGCCGTGGAAGCGCAGGTGCAGCTCCACCAGCCGGGACACGTCCTTGATCATGTCGTTGGAGTACTTCAGAGCGGTGAGCCGCTTCTTGGTCATCTTCGCTCCCACCACCTCGTGGTGGTGGAAGGAGACCCGGCCGTCGCTCTCGAACCGGCGGGTGCGGGGCTTGCCGATGTCGTGCAGCAGGGCGGCGAGCCGCAGGACCAGGTCCGGGCCGTCCTCCTCCAGCGCGATCGCCTGCTCCAGGACGATCAGCGAGTGGTCGTAGACGTCCTTGTGCCGGTGGTGCTCATCACGCTCCAGCCGCAGGGCGGGCAGCTCGGGCAGCACCCGGTCGGCCAGCCCCGTGTCCACCAGCAGTCCCAGGCCCTTGCGCGGGTGGGCGGACAGGATGAGCTTGTTCAGCTCGCCCTGGACCCGCTCCGCGGAAACGATCTCGATCCGCTCGGACATCGCCTTCATGGCCGCGACGACCTCCGGCGCGACCTCGAAGTCCAGCTGCGCGGCGAACCGCGCCGCCCGCAGCATGCGCAGCGGGTCGTCGGAGAAGGATTCCTCCGGGGTTCCGGGCGTGCGCAGCACACCGGCGGCCAGGTCCTCCAGGCCGCCGTGCGGGTCGATGAACTCCTGCTCGGGCAGGGCCAGGGCCATGGCGTTGACCGTGAAGTCACGCCGGACCAGGTCGTCGTCGATCGAGTCGCCGTAGGAGACCTCGGGCTTGCGCGACGTACGGTCGTAGGCCTCCGAACGGTACGTCGTCACCTCGATCTGGAAATTCCGTGCGTCGTCCCCGACACGGGCGCTCTTCTGCGCCCCGACGGTGCCGAAGGCGATACCGACGTCCCACACGGAGTCCGCCCACGGCCGGACGATCTTCAGAACGTCCTCGGGGCGGGCATCGGTGGTGAAGTCGAGATCGTTGCCGAGACGCCCCAGCAGCGCGTCGCGGACGGACCCACCGACCAGGGCGAGGCGGAAGCCCGCCTCCTGGAAACGGCGGCCGAGCTCGTCGGCGACAGGAGCGACCCGCAGCAGTTCACTGACCGCGCGGCGCTGCACCTGACTCAGGGCACTGGGGTTGTCTTCGTTGGCGTTCGGCACAACAGAAAAGGGTACGTGCCCGTCCCCCCAGGGACCGCCCCGTTTTGCCGCCACCCCGGTACACGGTCGCCGGGGCCCTGAGCCGATCATGTGGAGCAAGGCGCGGCACTCGCACACAGCGGGCCTCGTTACCATGCGTGGACGCACAAAAGACGACCACTGACACTTCGAGGGACGGGCTAGCGCGTGGCCGAGGCGGCAGACAACCAGGGGGCGTCCCCCGCTCCTGCCCGGCGCCGGTGGCTGCGGCGGGCGATCGTCCTGCTCGCCGGGACGCCCGTACTGGCCGCGCTGATCTACTCTCCCGCGCCGCGGGCCGAGGCCGCGCAGGCGGCGTCCGTGGACGTCCAGCTGACCTCCATGGCCCCCACGGCACCGGTCAAGGGCGACACGCTCACCATCCGGGGCACCGTGCTCAACACTGGCGGCGAGACGATCACCGACGCACATGTCGGTCTGCGGGTCGGACCCGCGCTCGCGGACCGCACGTCCATCGACGAGGCGGCGGAGCGCACCGGCTTCCGGGCCGGCGCTGACCCGGGCGAGATCGACCCGGCCTACGCGGTGAAGATCGCCTCCCTGCCGTCCAAGATCAGCCAGGAATTCGCGCTCACCATCCCGGTGAACAAGCTGGAGCTCGACAAGGACGGCGTCTACCAGCTCGGCGTCTCCCTGTCCGGGGTGACCGAGAGCCGGCCGTCCGAGCAGGTCATGGGCATCAAGCGGACCTTCTTGCCCTGGCAGCCGGAGGCCGCCGCCAAGCGCTCCCAGCTCACCTACGCCTGGCCGCTGATCTCCACCACCCGCGTGACGGCGGAAACCGGCTCCGACGAGCTTCAGACCCCCGTCTTCCTCGACGACTCCCTCGCCGATGAGCTCAGGCCGGGCGGGCGCCTGGAGCAGATGGTCACCCTCGGCAAGGACCTGCCGATCACCTGGGTCATCGACCCCGACCTGCTCTACACGGTCGACGCGATGACCAAGGGCTACCGGGTCCGCAGCCCCGGCGGCAAGCCCGTCCAGGGCAAGAGCAAGGCCGTCGCCGAGCAGTGGCTGAGCTCCCTGGAGGCGGCCGTCCAGGGCAAGAAGGTCGTCGCCCTGCCGTTCGCCGACCCCGACCTCGCCTCCCTCGCCCACCACGGCAAGGACGTCTCGGGCACCCTGGGCCAGCTGCGCCCGGCCACCGACAAGGCGAAGCAGGCCGTCGAGACGGTCCTGCACGTCCCCGCGTCCACGGACTTCTCCTGGCCCGTGGACGGCGCCATCGATCCCTCGATCGTCAACGTCGCCACCTCGGCCGGCGCCCACAACGTCCTCACCCGCAGCGACAGCCTCGTGGAGAGCGGCGCCCTCGGCTACACGCCCTCGGCCGCCCGGCCCATCGGCGCCGGCACCACCGCCGTCGTGGCCGACGCCGACCTGTCCACCGCCTTCGAGGGCGACATGCTGAGCGCCGGGACCTCCACGCTCGCCGTGCAGCGGTTCCTCGCCCACAGCCTCGCCCTGAACCTGCAGAAGACCGACGAGCCGCGCAGCTTCGTCGTCGCCCCCCAGCGGATGCCCAGCGTCAGCCAGGTCCAGTCGATGGCCGAGGCCGTACGCGGCCTCCAGGCGGGCCGCTGGACCCAGCCCGCGGACCTCGAGGCCGCGGCCGCCGCCAAGCCCGATCCCGGAGCCACCACCCAGGTGCCGGGCGCCGGCCAGTACCCCGAGGCCCTGCGCAAGCAGGAGCTGCCGGTGTCCGCGTTCGAGAAGATCCGCACCACCCAGAACACCCTCGACCGGTTCAAGGTGATCCTCGCCGCGCCCGACCGCGTGGAGATCCCCTTCGGCAACACCACCAACCGGGAGATGTCCACCTCGTGGCGCGGGCGTCCCGAGGAGGCCCGCCTCTACCGGGACCAGGTGCAGGACTACCTGATCGGTCTGACCGAGAAGGTCAAGGTCGTCCCCAAGTCCGACGCCACCCTGTCCGGACACAGCGCCACCATCCCGGTCAGCGTCCAGAACAGCCTGGTCCAGGATGTCCACGACCTCGTTCTGCGGGTGAAGTCCGCCAACCCGACCCGCTTGATGTTCAGCCAGGACGAGCAGCAGGTCACCGTCCAGGGCGACCACACCCAGACGGTCAAGTTCACCGCCAACGCCACGGCGAGCGGCCCCGTCGAAGTCACGGCGCAGCTGTTCACCAAGGACGGCGTCCCCTACGGCAAGGAACGCAAGTTCACCGTCGAGGCCACCGAGATCACGCCCACCGTGATGCTCGTCATCGCCGGCGGTGTGCTCCTCCTGGTCCTGGCAGGCATCAAGATGTACGCCAGCCGCAAGCGCGTCGCAGCACGCGCGGCCGCCGAGGAGAGCACGCAGCCGAGTGACGAGTCCCCGGACACCGGAGCGCAAAGCACCGAGGGGTCCGGCACGAGTGAGACAGTGGACCGTTGATTGACGCCGTGGCCGGTCGGCCTGGGGACGATGAGGTGGGGTTTCGATGAACGCGCCGTACGACGGTGACCGCGCGCAGGGCACTGGTGGGCCTGCGCCCTCCCAGGGCACTGCCCCGGGCACCCCGGTGCCCGGGCAGGTTCCCGCGCCTGCGCCCGCGCCGGAGCGTGACCCGTATGTCCAGGGTGCCTACGACCACGACCCGTACCGGTCCCAGGACCTGTCGGCCCAGGATCCCGTCGCCGAGGTGCTCTACGACCGGGCCTCGCACCCGCCGCCGCCGCCCGGCACCTACCAGGAGCCCGGCCCGCTCTACGCCGCGCCGACCGCGCCCTCGTACTCCCCCGACCCGCGCGTCTGGGCCCAGACCCCGCCGCCCGAGCCGGACGGCCCCTCGCGCCACCTGCCGTACGGCGACCACGCGACCACCACCCAGTTCGTCGGCGTGGACTCCCTCGTCACGGGTGCCTCGGACGAGCAGCCCGAACCCGACGCCTTCGCGCACCTGTACCGGGACCAGGAGGCGGCGCCCCGCACGGCCGCCGAGGAAACGCCCGTCGCCGCACCGGCGCCGAGCAAGCCCGCCGGACGGGCAGCGACCCTGCTGAAGTCCAGCGCGCTGATGGCCGCGGGCACCATCGTCTCCCGCATCACCGGCTTCCTGAAGACCCTGGCGATCGCGGGTGCCATCGGCGTCGGCACCTTCAACGACACCTACCAGATCGCCAACACCCTGCCCACGATGATCTACGTGCTGGTCGGCGGCGGCGCCCTGAACGCCGTCTTCATCCCGCAGCTCGTCCGGGCCATGAAGAACGACAGCGACGGCGGGCAGGCGTACGCCAACCGGCTGCTCACCCTCGTCGTGGTGCTGCTGGCCGCCGTCACCACCATCTGCGTCCTGGCCGCACCGGTGTTCATCACGATGATGTCGCCGAAGATCGCCTCCGACCCCCAGCAGATGGACGTAGCGGTCGCCTTCGCCCGCTACTGCCTGCCCACCATGTTCTTCATGGGCGTCCACGTGGTCCTGGGTCAGATCCTCAACGCCCGCGGCCGCTTCGGCGCGATGATGTGGACCCCGGTCCTCAACAACATCGTGGTCATCGCCACCTTCGGCGCCTTCATCTGGGCCTTCGGCGGCTTCACCACCTCCGGCGTCAACGCCACCACCGTCACCCCCGAGGGCGTGCGCCTGCTGGGCCTGGGCACCCTGCTCGGCCTCGCCGTCCAGGCCCTCGCGATGCTGCCGTACCTGCGCGACGCGGGCTTCAAGCCGCGCCTGCGCTTCGACTGGCGGGGCCACGGCCTCGGTAAGGCCGCCCGCCTGGCCAAGTGGACGTTCTTCTTCGTCCTCGCCAACCAGGTCGGCCTCGTGGTCGTCACCCAGCTCGCCACCTGGGCCGGGTCCGTCGCCGAGAAGCAGGGCCACCCCGGTACCGGCATCACCGCCTACAACTACGCGCTGCTGCTGTGGCAGATGCCGCAGGCGATCATCACCGTCTCGGTCATGACGGCCGTCCTGCCCCGCATCTCCCGCTCCGCGCACGACGGGGACGCCGCCGCGGTCCGCGACGACATCTCCTACGGGCTGCGCACGTCGGCCGTAGCGATCGTGCCCTGCGCCTTCGCGTTCCTCGCCCTCGGTGTCCCGATGGCCACCCTGCTCTACGCCGGCTCGGGCTCGGGCGCCCAGAACATCGGCTACATCCTGATGGCGTTCGGCCTCGGGCTGATCCCGTACTCCATCCAGTACGTGGTCCTGCGCGGCTTCTACGCCTACGAGGACACCCGCACGCCCTTCTACAACACCGTCATCGTGGCCGCCGTCAACGCGGCGGTCTCCGCGCTCTCGTTCTTCGTGCTCCCCGCCCGGTGGGCGGTGGTCGGCATGGCCGCCGCCTACGGCCTCGGCTACGCCGTCGGCGTCGGCGTCGCCTGGCGCCGCCTGCGCACGCGGCTCGGCGGCGACCTCGACGGGGCGCACGTCATGCGCACCTACGCCCGTCTCACCGGCGCCTGCGTCCCGGCCGCCGCCGTGGCCGGCGCGGCCGCTTTCGGGGTCACCCAGTGGCTGGGCAGCGGAGTCACCGGCTCCGCCACGGCCCTCCTCGCCGGCGGCATCGCCCTGGCCGCGGTGTTCCTCATCGCCGCCAAGCGGATGCGAATCGAAGAGCTCAACGCGATGGTCGGAATGGTCCGCGGACGTTTGGGGCGCTGATGCGCACAACCGTCGCCCCCTTTCGTGTGTCGTGCTTAGCGTCGGACTGTGGGCACAATTGGCATGGCTTCGCAGACTGGCCTACAGCGCGCAACGGATGGGGAGGCGGGAACGACGGTGGCGGAACGTAGCACGGCTGCCGTCGACGTGGCCGACAACAGCGGCAATGAGCCGCTGACCGCTCAGGCGGCACAGGCCACGTCCGACGGGGTGGACACCCAGAACGGACGAGCCGCGGACGGACCCATGCCCGACAAGGACGGCGAACGCAGCAACGCGGCCCCTGCGGCCGCACCCGAACTGCACAGCGGACACAAGCTCGCCAGACGGTATCGGCTGGAAGAGTGCGTCACCCGTGTGGACGGATTCAGCAGTTGGCGCGCGATGGACGAGAAACTGCGCCGGGCCGTGGGTGTGCATCTGATGCCCGCCGACCACGCGCGCGCTCGCTCCGTCCTGGCCGCCGCCCGGTCCTCCGCCCTGCTCGGCGACCCGCGGTTCGTGCAGGTCCTGGACGCCGTGGAGGAGAACGACCTCGTCTACGTGGTCCACGAGTGGCTGCCCGACGCCACCGAGCTCACCGCCCTCCTCGCCGCCGGCCCCCTGGAAGCCCACGAGGCCTACCAGCTCGTCAGCCAGGTCTCCCAAGCGATGGCCGCCGCGCACCGTGAGGGTCTCGCCCATCTGCGGCTGACGCCCAGCGCGATACTGCGCACCTCCACGGGCCAGTACCGCATCCGCGGCCTCGCCGTGAACGCCGCCCTGCGCGGCATCACCAGCGAGACCCCGCAGCGGGCCGACACCGAGGCCATCGGCGCGCTCCTGTACGCCGCCCTCACCCAGCGCTGGCCGTACGAGAGCGACGCGTACGGCCTCACCGGCCTGCCCAAGGGCGTCGGTCTGATCGCCCCCGACCAGGTACGCGCCGGTGTCCACCGGGGCCTGGGCGAACTCGCCATGCGCGCGCTCGCCAACGACGGGGCCACCGCCTCCCGTCAGGAACCCGCCTGCACCACCCCGGACGAGCTGGCCAAGGCCGTGGCCGCGATGCCCCGCATCCGGCCGCCGGAGCCCGCCTTCACCGCCCCGCCCGAGTACCAGCACACCACCTACCAGCAGGGGAACTACGGCCGTCCCACGCCTCCTGGCGTGAACGCCGCGCAGAACCGGCCCGTCGCGCCTCCGCCGCCCCCGCTGCAGAGCCGTACCGGCCGGGCGCTGAAATGGGGCGTCGCCGCCCTGCTCATCGCCGCCCTCGGCTTGGGCAGCTGGCAGCTGGCCGACACCCTTCTGGATAAAAACAGCCAGAAGGGCAACAGCGGCACCAGCAACAACCCCAAGACCGGTACCGACGACAACCCGAAGCAGCCCGAACCCGGTAAGCAGCTGCAGATCACGAACGCGTCCGAGTTCTCCCCGCACGACGAGGCGACCAAGCCGAAGGACGCCGGGAAGACCGTGGACGGCAACCCGGACACCGCCTGGGTCACCCTCCAGTACCTGGGCTACCCCAGGTTCGGAAATCTGGACGAACGCAAGGACGGCAGCGGCATCATCGTCGACCTCGGCAGTCTCCAGAACGTGTCCGGACTCGACGTCGCTCTGCACGCGGCCGGCCAGGAGGTCGAGGTCCGCGCTGCGCCGCAGGGGGCCTCCCATCCCACTTCGCTGTCGGACTTCAACCAGCCGATCAGCAAGCTCGAGCGCGCCGGCAAGAAGCTCCAGGTCACGCTCCAGGATCCGGTGCTCACCCGGTACGTGCTGGTCCACATCACCGAACTGCCCGCCGACGGTGAGGGCGGCTACCGGGGCGGTATCAGCGAGATCAAGGTGCTCGGCCCGTCGTCCTGACCACACCCGCCCGGCCCTGCGCGGCCGCTCGGTGGCCGGGCCGCGTGATTCTTTACGCGCCCCGGCCGACGCCCCTAGGCTCCACCGGGGGAGGAAGCAGGGTGTGATGCGAGAAGGAACCACGGAGGGCAGCAGCGACCAGGAACTCCTGGCGCTGCACACCGCGGGGGATCCCGACGCCTTCGGTGAGCTCGTGCGGCGCCACCGCGACCGGCTGTGGGCCGTGGCGTTGCGGACCCTCGGCGATCGGGAGGAGGCCGCCGACGCCGTACAGGACGCCCTGGTCTCGGCCTACCGGGCCGCCCACACCTTCCGCGGGGACTCCGCCGTCACCACCTGGCTCCACCGCATCACCGTCAACGCCTGTCTGGACCGCGCCCGCAAGGCCGCCTCACGCCGGACCGCGCCGCTCGACGACACGGACCGCCTGGAGCGCCTCCTGGAGCCCCATGAGTCCGCGGAGGCCCCTGCGGAGCGCCAGGACCTCCATCGCCAGCTCCTGGCCGCTCTGAGCACCCTCCCGGCCGATCAGCGCGCCGCGCTGGTCCTCGTCGACATGCAGGGGTACCCCGTCGCCGAGGCCGCCCGGATCCTCGACGTCCCCACCGGCACCGTGAAGAGCCGGTGCGCACGCGGCCGGGCAAAACTCGTGCCGCTCCTCACTCATCTGCGCACGAATGCCGGGGATAACACCGTCACCGAGCGGGGAAGGAACCGGACGCCGGGCCCACCCGTCCCACCAGCGGCAGAACCCAGGCATCCAGACCCAGACACTGTGAAGGGCGGAGGTGGACGACCGTGACCCCGCCCACTGGCAGGTCCGGCACGACCGGCACGATCCGGCACCCGGACGTCTCGGAGATCTCCGATCTGACCGAAGGTCTTCTCTCCCCGTCCCGTACCGCCGAGATCCGCCGCCATCTCGGCGACTGTGCCCTGTGCGCCGATGTCCGCGCCTCCCTGGAGGAGATCCGCTCCCTCCTCGGCACCCTTCCGGGCCCGGCCCGGATGCCCGCCGACATCGCCGGCCGGATCGACGCGGCCCTGGCCGCAGAGGCTCTTCTCGACGCCACCCAGCCGCGGGTCCAGGCCGCACCGGCCGACCGGCCCCGTATGCCGGACCGCGATGTTTCACGTGGAACGTCGCCCGCCGGTCACCCGACCGGCCCAACCGGCCCCGGGCGCCGCCGGGCGCGCCGCCGGATCGCCGTCCTCGCCGGTCTGGCCGGGGCAGCCGCCTGCGCCCTGGGTATCTTCCTGTTCGTCGACTTCTCGGGCGCCCCCACCCACGGAACCGCCGCGTCCGACTCCGCGGCACGTCCTTCCGCCGCCGCTGCCGCGGGCGAGGACAACTACACCGCTCAGGGACTCCAGGACAGCGTCCGGCAGCTCATCGCGGGGGGCCAGGGCGCCAAGAACGTTCCCGAGGAGCAGAACAACACCCTCGGGCTGGAGAACACCACCCCTGGTGACAAGCGGGCAGCGCCTTCCATCCCGGCCTGTGTCCAGCAGGCCACCGGCCGGCCCGACACCCCGCTCGCCACCGAACGCGGCAGCTACCAGGGCACCCCCGTCTACCTCCTCGTCCTGCCGCACCCCGCCGACTCGGCCCGCGTGGATGCCTACCTCGTCGACACGGCGTGCGAGCGGACCGGTTCGGCAGACCCCGGAAAGGTCCTTCTGAAGAGCACCTATCCGCGGTAGCCGAGGCGTTCGGGGCCGTTGTGGAGCGGGTGGGGAATGCATGCGCCGTAGGATCCGTTGGGTGGGGTGAGAGTCCGCACCGGCCCCCGGTAGGCAGTACGCAGTCCGCAGAGACGAGGAAGAAACCCGTGAGCGACGTTCGAAACGTGATCATCATCGGCTCCGGGCCGGCCGGTTACACCGCCGCCCTGTACACCGCACGCGCTTCGCTCAAGCCGCTGGTCTTCGAAGGTGCCGTCACCGCTGGTGGCGCCCTGATGAACACCACCGAGGTGGAGAACTTCCCGGGCTTCCAGGACGGCATCATGGGCCCCGACCTCATGGACAACATGCGTGCTCAGGCCGAGCGCTTCGGCGCCGAGCTGATCTCGGACGACGTCGTGGCCGTGGACTTCAGCGGCGAGATCAAGACCGTGACCGACACCGCCGGCACCGTGCACCGCGCCAAGGCCGTCATCGTCACCACCGGTTCCCAGCACCGCAAGCTCGGCCTGCCCAACGAGGACGCCCTCTCCGGCCGCGGTGTCTCCTGGTGCGCCACCTGCGACGGGTTCTTCTTCAAGGACCACGACATCGCCGTCGTCGGCGGCGGCGACACCGCGATCGAGGAAGCCACCTTCCTCTCGCGCTTCGCCAAGTCCGTCACGATCGTCCACCGCCGTGACAGCCTGCGCGCCTCGAAGGCCATGCAGGACCGCGCCTTCGCCGACCCGAAGATCAAGTTCGCCTGGGACAGCGAGGTCGCCCAGATCCACGGTGACCAGAAGCTCTCCGGCCTCACCCTGCGCAACACCAAGACCGGTGAGACCTCCGAGCTGCCCGTGACCGGCCTCTTCATCGCCGTCGGCCACGACCCGCGCACCGAGCTCTTCAAGGGCCAGCTCGACCTCGACGAGGAGGGCTACCTCAAGGTCGAGGCTCCCTCCACCCGGACCAGCGCCACCGGCGTGTTCGGTGCCGGCGACGTCGTGGACCACACCTACCGTCAGGCCATCACCGCCGCGGGCACCGGCTGCTCCGCCGCACTCGACGCCGAGCGCTTCCTCGCCGCGCTCGCGGACGCCGAGAAGGTCCACGCAGCGGTCTGACCGTCCTGACACCCGCACCTCCCCATCCCACACCCCGCAGGAAAGAAGAAGGAGGCCGCTGTGGCCGGCACCCTCAAGAACGTGACCGACGCTGACTTCGACGAGCAGGTCCTCAGGAGCGACAAGCCCGTACTGGTGGACTTCTGGGCCGCCTGGTGCGGACCGTGCCGCCAGATCGCGCCGTCCCTCGAGGCGATCGCCGCCGAGCACCCCGAGATCGAGATCGTCAAGCTCAACATCGACGAGAACCCGGCCACGGCCGCCAAGTACGGCGTCATGTCCATCCCGACGCTGAACGTCTACCAGGGCGGCGAGGTCGCCAAGACCATCGTCGGCGCGAAGCCGAAGGCTGCCATCCTGCGCGACCTCTCCGAGTTCGTCGAGGTCAAGACCGCCTGACGCGGTCGATGTTTCACGTGAAACGGGGCCGCCCCTTCCTGGGGCGGCCCCGTTCCGCGTCTCGCGCTCACAGCGGCCGCAGCGCCGGCTCCTTGCGCGCCGCGCCCAGCAGCCGGTCCAGCGCCAGCTCCACGTCTTCCTTCCAGGACAGCGTGGACCGCAGCTCCAGCCGCAACCGCGGATGCACGGGATGCGGCCGTACCGTCTTGAAGCCCACCGCCAGGAGATGGTCCGCCGGCAGCAGACACGCCGGGCCCTCCCAGTGCGCGTCCCCGAACGCCTCGATCGCCCGGAACCCCCGCCTCAGCAGGTCCTTGGCCACCGTCTGGACCATGACCCGCCCCAGGCCCTGCCCCTGGTACCCCGGCATGATCCACGCGGTGATCAGCTGCACGGCATCGGGCGAGACCGGGCTGGTCGGAAAGGCAGTGGCCCGCGGCACGTACGCCGGCGGAGCGTAGAGGACGAAGCCCACCGGAATCTCGTCCACATAGACCACTCGGCCGCAGGATCCCCACTCCAACAGGACGGCGGAGATCCACGCCTCCTTCTCCTGCGCCGGAGTACCCGCCTTCACCGCGGCCTCACCACTGACCGGGTCCAGCTCCCAGAACACACAGGACCGGCAACGACGAGGCAGGTCCTGGAGGTTGTCCAGCGTGAGCGGTACCAGCCGACGACCCATGACGGCATCGTATCCACTGGTCGATCGTTCTTCGACAGCAAAGCGAAGGGGCGGATCGCGTCGGTGTGCACCGTCGCGATCCGCCCCTCGTCGGCCCGGAGATCACTCCCCGGCAAGACCCTGATCCAGCACCCGGCCCTCGCCCGGCGCCAGCGTCCCCAGAATCCGCTCCAGATCCTCCATCGAGGCGAACTCGACGGTGATCTTGCCCTTCTTCTGGCCCAGATCCACCTTCACCCGCGTCTCGAACCGGTCCGACAGCCGAGTCGCCAGCTCGCTGAGCGCCGGAGCCACCCGGGCACCCGCACGCGGACCCTTCGGCTTCACCGCACTCGACGGCTCCGAAGCCATCAGCGTCACGATTTCCTCGACCGCACGCACCGACAGACCCTCGGCCACGATCCGGTGAGCCAGCTTGTCCTGCTCCTCGGAGTCCTCCACCGAGAGCAGCGCACGCGCGTGCCCGGCCGACAGCACACCCGCGGCCACCCGGCGCTGCACCGGAGGGGAGAGCTTGAGCAGCCGCAGCGTGTTCGACACCTGGGGACGCGAACGCCCGATCCGGTCGGCCAGCTGGTCATGGGTGCAGTTGAAGTCCTTGAGCAGCTGGTCGTAGGCCGCGGCCTCTTCCAGCGGGTTCAGCTGAGCCCGGTGCAGGTTCTCCAGCAGCGCGTCCAGCAGCAGCTTCTCGTCGTCCGTCGCCCGGATGATCGCCGGGATGGCCTCCAGGCCAGCCTCGCGGCAGGCACGCCAGCGCCGCTCACCCATGATCAGCTCATAGCGGCCGGGGGCCGACTGCCGCACGACCACCGGCTGGAGCAGGCCCACCTCCTGGATGGAGGTCACCAGCTCGGCGAGCGCGTCCTCGTCGAACACCTCGCGCGGCTGGCGCGGGTTCGGCGTGATCGCGTCCATCGGGAGCTCGGCGAACGTCGCCCCCGCCACCACATTGCTCTCGGGTTCGGGCTGGAGCTGGGGCTCCGGGTCTGCCACCGGGACGACCGCGAGCGATGTTTCACGTGAAACATCGGCCTGTACGAGCGTAGCGAGCTTCGCCGCCGCGACCCCCCGCTCCGAAGCCAGCGTCGGCACCGCCGACGGGGACGTCGACCCGGCACCGATCACCGGCGGCGTCTTCTCCTGCGGAGCTGCGGGAATCAGCGCACCGAGCCCCCGTCCCAGACCCCTACGTCGCTCACTCACTGGATCCCCTCCGCCACACTCTGCGTGCTGTTCGTGCCCGGGCCCAGATGGGCGTGCCGAGCGTCGTACTGAATGCCGACCCCCCGATACGCGATCTCTCGCGCTGCCTCCAGGTAGGAGAGGGAACCACTGGAACCCGGGTCGTACGTGAGCACCGTCTGCCCATAGCTCGGCGCCTCGGAAATGCGCACCGACCGGGGGATGCTCGTCCGCAGCACCTCCTTGCCGAAGTGGCTGCGCACCTCCTCCGCCACCTGCGAGGCCAGCCGTGTCCTGCCGTCGTACATCGTCAGCAGGATGGTGGACACATGGAGCGTCGGGTTGAGGTGAGCACGCACCAGATCGACATTCCGAAGCAGCTGACCCAGGCCTTCCAGTGCGTAGTACTCGCACTGGATCGGGATCAGCACCTCCGCGCCGGCCACCAGTGCGTTCACCGTCAGCAGGCCGAGCGAGGGAGGGCAGTCGATCAGGATGTAGTCGAGAGGCTGGTCGTACGCCTGGATCGCCCGCTGGAGGCGGCTCTCCCGCGCCACGAGCGACACCAGCTCGATCTCCGCACCCGCCAGGTCGATCGTGGCCGGGGCGCAGAAGAGCCCCTCCACGTCCACCACCGGCTGGACGACCTCCAGCAGCGGCCGGCTGTCCACGAGCACGTCGTAGATGGACGGCACGTCGGCGTGGTGGTCGATCCCCAGCGCTGTGGACGCGTTGCCCTGCGGGTCGAGGTCGACCACCAGGACCCGTGCACCGTGCAGCGCGAGTGAGGCCGCCAGGTTCACGGTCGTCGTGGTCTTGCCCACGCCGCCCTTCTGGTTGGCGACCACGATGACCCGGGTCTGATTCGGCCGGGGCAGCCTCTCACCGGCGCGCCCCAGCGCCGCGACCGCCTGCTGGGCAGCTCGGCCGATGGGGGTGTCGTTGTCTACAAGAGGCGGAGGCAATGTTTCACGTGAAACATCCTCACCCGCCGGTTCAGAGCGGGGCCCGGGGACCGGATCGGCCATGGGCCCCGCGAGGTTGGCGTCGGACCGCACGGTGTCACTCTCCTCGACATCAGGCTCGCGATGAACAGAGCCTCCCATGTCACCCGGGTCGCGAACCAGCGGGGCCCGTACTCCTGTGGATGAATCCACCGATGTGGACAACTCTGTCCCCCTTGCGTCCTTGCGCTGGCGGGGGGACGCAGCCGCACGACCGCGGCTGATGATTCCGTGCAGCAGAGAGCGACGTTTCACGTGAAACACGATGCCCGGAGGGAGTCTTCCGGCCGCTACGACACTCCGAAATCCATACCTATAGGGCCCAACACGGATGAAATCTCCCGTGCGGGCCCCGGCCATCGGCGAATCAGCGGAGAATCACCGGCGTCGGCGGGTGCGTCCCACCCGGGCCGCCTTAGCCCGCTTGGCCGCGAACCTCACCCCTCCAGGGCTCTCTCCGACCTCGACCCGCACCACCGTCGACAGCGGGTCCACCAGACCCTCGCCCACGTGCAGCACCGAGGTCTTCACCACACCCAGCTTCGCCAGCGCCGTCTTCGCCGACACCAGTTCCTCATCCGCGGTGTCGCCCTTCAGCGCGAGCATCTCGCCGTACGGCCGCAGCAGGGGCACACCCCAGCCGGCCAGCCGGTCCAGCGGAGCCACCGCCCGCGCCGTCACCACGTGCACCGGCTGCAGCTTGCCCAGGACCTCCTCGGCCCGCCCCCGCACCACCGTGACGTGGTCCAGGCCCAGCAGCTCCACGGCCTCCTGGAGGAAGGTCGTACGCCGCAGCAGCGGTTCGAGCAGCGTGATCTTGAGATCCCGTCGCACCAGGGCGAGCGGGATTCCGGGCAGACCCGCGCCCGAGCCCACGTCGCACACGGTGACGCCCTGGGGCACCACCTCCGACAGCACAGCGCAGTTCAGCAGGTGCCGCTCCCACAGCCGCGGCACCTCACGCGGCCCGATCAGGCCCCGCTTGACTCCTGCGTCCGCCAGCAGCTCCGCGTACCGCACAGCTTCCGGGAAAAACTCACCGAACACCGCGCGCGCCTCTTCAGGCGCCGGGGGAAGCTCAGCTGCCTCCGTCACGGGGACCGTCCTTCCGTACCGCATGGTTCTGAAAAAACCACGTCTTCAAGATGAGGCGTCGTTCACCTGTCAGGCCAGGCTGACAAACATCGGCCCCGCCTGCGACACAGACGGGGCCGAACAACTCGCGCCGACGATCAGGCCGGGAGCACAACGACGAAGCGCTGCGGCTCCTCGCCCTCGGACTCGCTGCGCAGACCCGCGGCCGCAACGGCGTCGTGGACGACCTTGCGCTCGAACGGGGTCATCGGATCCAGCTTCAGCGGCTCGCCGGACGCCTTCACGTCCGCCGCGGCCTGGGCGCCCAGCGCCGCCAGCTCCTCGCGCTTCTTCGCGCGGAACCCGGCGATGTCCAGCATCAGCCGGCTGCGGTCCCCGGTCTCCCGGTGCACGGCGAGACGGGTCAGCTCCTGCAGAGCCTCCAGAACCTCACCGTCGCGGCCCACGAGCTTCTGCAGATCACGGCTGGCCGAGTCACTGACGATCGACACCGCGGCCCGGTCAGCCTCGACGTCCATGTCGATGTCGCCGTCCAGGTCGGCGATGTCCAGCAGACCCTCGAGGTAGTCGGCCGCGATCTCACCCTCCTGCTCGAGGCGGGTCAGGGTGTCGCCACTCTCAGCGGCGGCGGTGGTGGTGCCTTCCGTCACGGGAGGGACTCCTTCTTACTTCTTGGGAGCGGGCTTGCTGGGGGTCTGACGCTGCGACTTCGACTGGCGCTTCGGCTGCTGCCGCTTCGCGGCACCGCCGCTCGCCGCATCCGAGTCTGCCGTGGCCTCGACACTCTTGATCACGGAGCCGTCGGGCTGCGCGGCCATGCCCTGCTTGGTGAGGGCGGCGATGAACTTGCGCTCGTTGTCGTTGCGGTCCGGGCCCTTGGCGACGATCGCCGCGACGACCCGCTTCCGGCCCCGGCCCTTGAGCTCACCGTGCGTGCTGATCTGCTTCAGCAGGCGGGTCAGGTACTGGTCCTGCGCCTTGCTGCCCGGCGTCGGGTTCTGGTTGATCACGTACATCTGCTGGCCCATGGTCCACACGTTCGTGGTCAGCCAGTAGACGAGAACACCGACGGGGAAGTTGATGCCCATGACCGCGAAGATCACCGGGAAGATGTACATCAGCATCTTCTGCTGCTGCATGAACGGCGTCTTGACCGAGAGGTCGACGTTCTTCTGCATCAGCTGACGCTGGGTGTAGAACTGCGACAGCGACATCATGATGATCATGACGGCGGTCACGATCCGGACGTCCGTCAGGGTCGCGCCGAGGGCGGCGACCTTCTCCGGGCTGTCCATGAACTTCGCGGCGATCGGCGCACCGAAGATCTTGGCCGCACGGGCGCTGTCGACCAGCTGCTGGTCCATCGCACCGACCGGCTTGCCATCGGCGATGTTCGACAGCGTGTGGTACAGCGCGAAGAAGAACGGGGACTGCGCCAGGATGGGCAGGCACGAGGAGAGCGGGTTGGTACCCGTCTCCTTGTACAGCTTCATCATCTCTTCGGACTGACGCTGCTTGTCGTTCTTGTAGCGCTCCTGGATCGCCTTCATCTTCGGCTGGAGCGCCTGCATACCGCGCGTCGCCTTGATCTGCTTCACGAAGAGCGGGATCAGGCAGATACGGATCAAGATCACTAGGGACACGATGGACAGGCCCCAGGCCAACCCACTCGACTCACCGAAGATCGCCCCGTACAGCGAGTGGAACTGAACGATGATCCACGAGACGGGGTAAGTGATAAAGCTGAACAGACTGGCAATCGTGTCCACTAATCAGGCTCCTTGAGCATTGCGAGATCTACGCAACGCACTGCGCAGCTGCTCGTGCCAACGCGGGCGTTTACGGGGTGGGACGTGGTCCACGCCACCCGGGGACCACGGATTGCACCGCAGGATCCGCCAGGCGGTCAGGGCCGTCCCCTTCACCGCACCATGCCGGTCGATGGCCGTGTACCCGTAGTGCGAACACGACGGGTAGTAACGGCACACCGGCCCGAGCAGCGGACTGATCGTCCACTGGTACAGCTTGATCAAAGCGAGCAGCGGGTACTTCATCGAGCCACGCCTCCCAGGAGCCGCACCAGAGCGGCATCCAGGTCCCGGGCCAGCTCGTCGGGGCCGGCATCACCCGCTCCGGGCAACGCGCGTACCACCACCAGGCTACCGGCGGGCAGCTGAGACAGCCGCTCCCGGACCAGATGGCGCAGACGGCGCTTGACCCGGTTACGTATCACGGCGTTGCCGACAGCCTTGCTGACGACGAAACCCGCACGCGTCGAGGGATCGATCTCCCCCGACTCGTGCGGGTCCGTTGCACCGCTTGTACGTAGATGGACGACGAGGAGCGGGCGACCAGCCCGACGACCTCGGCGTACCGCGCTCGCGAAGTCCTCGCGCCGCCTCAGCCGATTTTCGGGAGACAGCACGACGTCACGACCTGCGTGTTGTTACGCGGAAAGGGCGGCGCGGCCCTTGCCACGACGGTTCGCGAGGATCGCGCGACCGGCACGGGTACGCATCCGCAGGCGGAAGCCGTGGGTCTTGGCACGACGGCGGTTGTTCGGCTGGAAGGTGCGCTTGCTCACTCGGGGGCTCCAGAGAATGAATCGTTGTGGCGGGACATCGCCTGGCTGTCACCGTGCGCCCACGAGGAAACTCGCGTGTTCGCCCGAGTGGCACCGCTAAATGATCACTATCAGTGACCTTCGCCCATCGGTAGGCAGGCGGCAGCAGCCATCGACAACTCGACCTCGTTACGGTACGCGCGGCTACGCCATCCGGTCAAACCGAGCCGACGTGGCCCCACACTGTGCACAGGCTGTGGACAACGACTTGAACCGTACCCGCTGGCCTGACTACCGTTGTCCGACCCCGGTTTTTTTGTCCCGACCGTCCCAAAGAACCACACATTCGTGGGACCCCTGTGAGAGAGCGTGCTCTGTGGCTGACGTACCTGCCGATCTTGCCGCAGTGTGGCCAAGGGTGCTCGAAAAGCTCCTCGGGGAGGGACAGCCGGGGATCGAGCCCAAGGACAAGCAGTGGGTCGAGCGGTGCCAGCCCCTGGCACTCGTCGCCGACACCGCGCTGCTGGCCGTCCCCAACGAATGGGGCAAGCGCGTCCTCGAAGGCCGCCTCGCCCCGCTGATCAGTGACGCCCTCAGCCGTGAGTGCGGCCGCCCCATCCGGATCGCCATCACCGTGGACGACTCCGCCGGCGAGCCCGCGCCCCCCGCCCCGCCCGTCCAGCAGCAGGGCGGGTACGAGCCGTACGGCGGCCAGCGCCCCGGCGGCGGCCCCGGCGACGACCAGCTGCCCACCGCCCGCCCGGCCTACCCGGACTACCAGCAGCAGCGCCCCGAGCCCGGCGCCTGGCCCCGCGGCGGCCAGCAGGACGACTACGGCTGGCAGCAGCCGCGCCTCGGCGGTTTCCCCGAACGCGACCCGTACGCCTCCCCGCAGCCGGGCTACCTCCAGCAGCCCGAGCCCTCCGGCTACGACCAGGGCTCCTACGAGCAGCAGAAGTACGAGCAGTCCCCGTACGAGTCCCAGCAGCAGCACCAGTCCCATCAATACGAGCAGCCGCCGTACGAGCCCCAGCAGTACGAGCAGCCGGCGCCGCGCCAGGCCCCCGGCCGGCCCGCGGCGCCGTCCCCGTCCGGCGGCTCCACCTCGGGCCCGCTGGAGCCGACCGCGCGGCTGAACCCCAAGTACCTCTTCGACACCTTCGTCATCGGCGCCTCCAACCGCTTCGCGCACGCCGCCGCGGTGGCCGTCGCCGAGGCACCCGCGAAGGCTTACAACCCCCTCTTCGTCTACGGGGAGTCGGGCCTCGGCAAGACGCACCTGCTGCACGCCATCGGGCACTACGCGCGGAGCCTCTACCCCGGCACCCGGGTGCGGTACGTGAGCTCCGAGGAGTTCACCAACGAGTTCATCAACTCCATCCGCGACGGCAAGGGCGACGCGTTCCGCAAGCGCTACCGCGAGATGGACATCCTGCTCGTCGACGACATCCAGTTCCTCGCGAGCAAGGAGTCGACGCAGGAGGAGTTCTTCCACACCTTCAACACGCTCCACAACGCCAACAAGCAGATCGTGCTCTCCTCCGACCGGCCGCCCAAGCAGCTGGTCACCCTGGAGGACCGGCTCCGCAACCGCTTCGAGTGGGGCCTGATCACCGACGTCCAGCCGCCGGAGCTGGAGACCCGTATCGCGATCCTGCGCAAGAAGGCCGTCCAGGAGCAGCTCAACGCCCCGCCGGAGGTACTGGAGTTCATCGCCTCCCGCATCTCGCGCAACATCCGCGAGCTGGAGGGGGCGCTGATCCGGGTCACGGCCTTCGCGAGCCTCAACAGGCAGCCGGTCGACCTGGGCCTCACCGAGGACGTCCTGAAGAACCTGATCCCGGGCGGCGAGGACAGCGCGCCGGAGATCACGGCCTCCGACATCATGGCGGCCACCGCCGACTACTTCGGCCTGACCGTGGATGACCTGTGCGGCTCCTCGCGCAGCCGGGTCCTGGTCACCGCCCGGCAGATCGCCATGTACCTGTGCCGGGAGCTCACCGACCTCTCACTGCCCAAGATCGGGGCGCAGTTCGGCGGCCGCGACCACACGACCGTCATGCACGCGGACCGCAAGATCCGCGCTCTGATGGCCGAGCGCCGCTCCATCTACAACCAGGTCACCGAGCTCACCAACCGCATCAAGAACGCCTGAGCGCGGCCCCCCGACACCCGGTTCGGGGCCCCTTCAGGGCCCCCTTCAAACGCATCCAGAGGGCGCTCCCGGTCCGCAACGGGGGCGCCCTTCTTCGTTCGCGCGCCCCTGACCTGTTCGAATACGCCCCCGCTGGAGCAACTCATCCACAGATTGGGAGACTTTCTTCCGTCCACACCCTGGGGACGGGTCGCGTCACCCACAATCTGTCCACAGGCATGCGGGGTGAGGCTCCATCAGGGCTGGTCAGCCCCCTGTGGAATTGTGCACAACCGTCATCCACAGACTGTGGACAAACATTTCGTCCACAGCCCTGTCCACGGCGTTGTCCACCGTCGGCCCACAGGTTTCCACGCCCTGTGCACAGGATGCGCGGCCTTCTCCACACCCTTGTCCACTGTTCGGCAACGCACCACCCCCTCTCACCGCCCGGAGTGAAAGCGGTCACACGGATGTAGACGTTTGGGTTGTGGAGTACCGGGGGAAAGCTGGGGACACACCTGTGGAGTAATCGGGGTCCCCTGGGGACAGCCTGTGCAGAACTTTTCGTTCTCCACAGAGACACGGGGTTGTCCACCGGTGCCGCCCACAGGGTCGGTGGATAAAAAACCGGGGTTGACCTGCGAGAACGGGCTTATCCACCGTTTCCACAGGCCCTACTACTACCCCCATAGAGAGTTAGGCCGGTTTCGGTTTTCAAGCGGGTCCTGTGCACAACTCGTCGATCGCCCGCCCCGACGCCTCGCTCCCGACTTGACCGCCGGCCGCACCGAGTGTCGGCGCCGTACGTCAGACTGGTCCCCGGCATCGGTCGAGGCATCGACGAGCCGACGACGAAGGCCGGCAGACGAGCGAGCAACAGCAGGAGGCGGTTCCGGTGAAGATCCGGGTGGAGCGCGACGTACTCGCGGAGGCGGTGGCTTGGGCCGCCCGTAGCCTCCCGGCCCGGCCGCCGGTGCCCGTTCTCGCGGGCCTGCTGCTCAAGGCCGAGGAGGGCACCCTGAGCCTCTCCGGCTTCGACTACGAGGTCTCGGCCCGCGTCTCCGTCGAGGCAGACGTCGAGGAGGACGGCACCGTCCTGGTCTCCGGCCGGCTGCTCGCCGACATCTGCCGCGCCCTTCCCAACCGCCCGGTGGAGATTTCCACAGACGGTGTACGGGCGACCGTGGTCTGCGGCTCCTCCCGATTCACACTCCACACCCTGCCTGTGGAGGAATACCCGGCACTGCCGCAGATGCCGACCGCGACCGGCACCGTGGCCGGCGAGGTCTTCGCCTCCGCCGCCAAGCAGGTGGCCACCGCCGCCGGCCGTGACGACACGCTGCCGGTACTGACCGGTGTCCGCATCGAGATCGAGGGCGACCGCGTCACCCTGGCCTCCACCGACCGCTACCGCTTCGCGGTCCGCGAGTTCCTGTGGAAGCCGGAGAACCCGGACGCCTCGGCCGTGGCCCTGGTGCCCGCCAAGACGCTCCAGGAGATCGCCAACTCGCTGACCAGCGGTGACACCGTCACCCTGGCGCTGTCCGGCTCCGGCGCGGGCGAGGGCCTGATCGGTTTCGAGGGCGCCGGCCGCCGCACCACCACCCGGCTGCTCGAAGGCGACCTGCCCAAGTACCGGACGCTCTTCCCGACGGAGTTCAACTCGATCGCCGTGATCGAGACCGCGCCCTTCGTCGAGGCCGTCAAGCGCGTGGCCCTGGTGGCCGAGCGCAACACCCCGGTCCGCCTCAGCTTCGAGAAGGGCGTGCTGATCCTGGAGGCCGGTTCCTCCGACGACGCACAGGCTGTGGAAAGGGTCGACGCCCAGCTGGACGGCGACGACATCTCGATCGCCTTCAACCCGACCTTCCTGCTGGACGGCCTGAGCGCGATCGCCTCCCCGGTGGCCCAGCTCAGCTTCACCACGTCGACCAAGCCCGCGCTGCTCAGCGGCCGCCCGGCGATCGACGCGGAGGCCGACGAGGCCTACAAGTACCTGATCATGCCGGTGCGCCTGTCCGGCTGACGCCCGACCTGTGGATGCCGGGCCCGGTCTCGCACGCGGCGGGACCGGGCCCGGCATCGTCCACAGGCTGGGGAGGGCGCCGGGATGACCGGGAATCCCGGGAACCCCGACCGGCCGCCATGGAGCGCCCGCAAGGCCCGCCGCCACGGCCCGGCGTAGGCTCGGATCCGGTGGGCGACCCCCCTGCGCGTCCGGCTAGGACACGGCCGGGGAAGCCCCGGCAAAGACGGCCACAACGCTTAAGGAACCACCTGATGGAGCTTGGTCTCGTCGGTCTCGGCAAGATGGGCGGCAACATGCGCGAGCGCATCCGCCGCGCAGGCCACACCGTCATCGGATACGACCGCAACCCGGACCTCGCGGATGTCCACAGCCTGCAGGAGCTTGTGGACAGCCTGCAGGCCCCCCGCGTCGTGTGGGTCATGGTCCCGGCCGGTGCGGCCACCCAGTCCACGGTCGACGAGCTCGCCGAGCTGCTGTCGCCCGGTGACATCGTCGTCGACGGCGGGAACTCCCGCTGGACCGACGACGAGAAGCACGCCGAGGAGCTGAAGGCCAAGGGCATCGGCTTCGTCGACTGCGGTGTCTCCGGTGGCGTGTGGGGCCTGGAGAACGGCTACGCGCTCATGTACGGCGGCGCCGCCGAGGACGTGGCCCGTGTGCAGCCGGTCTTCGACGCCCTCAAGCCCGAGGGTGATTTCGGCGCCGTGCACGCCGGCAAGGTCGGCGCGGGCCACTTCGCGAAGATGGTCCACAACGGCATCGAGTACGCCATGATGCAGGCCTACGCCGAGGGCTGGGAGCTCCTGGAGAAGGTGGACTCGGTCACCGACGTCCGCGAGGTCTTCCGCTCCTGGCAGGAGGGCACCGTCATCCGCTCCTGGCTGCTGGACCTGGCCGTGAACGCCCTCGACGAGGACGAGCACCTCGAGCAGCTGCGCGGCTTCGCCCAGGACTCCGGCGAGGGACGCTGGACGGTGGAGGCGGCGATCGACAACGCCGTGCCGCTGCCCGCGATCACCGCGTCGCTCTTCGCGCGCTTCGCCTCGCGGCAGGACGACTCCCCGCAGATGAAGATGATCGCCGCGCTGCGCAACCAGTTCGGCGGCCACGCGGTCGAGAAGAAGTAGCACTCCGCAGTACAGCAGCACAGCACCACAGCGAGCAGTTGGAAGCCGGGGGAGGTCGGCGCCGTATGCACGTTTCGCATCTCTCATTGGCCGACTTCCGCTCGTACGCCCGGGCCGAGGTTCCCCTCGACCCGGGCGTCACCGCTTTCGTGGGCCCCAACGGCCAGGGGAAGACCAACCTCGTCGAGGCGATCGGCTACCTGGCCACCCTCGGCAGCCACCGGGTCTCCTCGGACGCCCCGCTCGTACGCATGGGCGCGGACCGGGCGATCATCCGCGCGGCCGTCGCCCAGGGCGAGCGCCAGCAGCTGGTGGAGCTGGAGCTCAATCCCGGCCGGGCGAACCGGGCCCGGATCAACCGTTCCTCGCAGGTCAGGCCGCGGGACGTGCTGGGGATCATACGGACGGTGCTGTTCGCGCCGGAGGACCTCGCCCTGGTCAAGGGCGACCCGGGCGAGCGGCGGAGGTTCCTTGACGAGCTGGTCACCGCGCGCTCGCCGCGGATGGCCGCCGTCCGCTCCGACTACGAGCGGGTGCTCAAGCAGCGCAACACCCTGCTGAAGTCGGCAGCGATGGCCCGCCGGCACGGCGGCCGCTCCCTGGACCTCTCCACCCTCGACGTGTGGGACCAGCATCTCGCGCGCGTGGGCGCCGAGCTGCTCGCGCAGCGGCTGGATCTGATCGCGACCCTGCTGCCGCTGGCGGACAAGGCCTACGAGCAGCTCGCGCCCGGCGGCGGCCCGCTGGGGCTGGCGTACAAGTCCTCGGCCGGCGAGCCGGTGGACAGCGGCGCGGCGCGCAGCCGCGAGGCCCTCTACGAGGTGCTGCTGGCCGCGCTGGCAGAGGTGCGCAAGCAGGAGATCGAGCGCGGCGTGACCCTGGTGGGCCCGCACCGCGACGACATGGTGCTGCGGCTCGGCGAGCTGCCCGCGAAGGGGTACGCGAGCCACGGGGAGTCGTGGTCGTACGCGCTGGCGCTGCGGCTGGCCTCCTACGAGCTGCTGCGCTCGGAGGGCAGCGAGCCGGTGCTGATCCTGGACGACGTGTTCGCCGAGCTGGACACGCGGCGCCGGGAGCGGCTGGCGGAGCTGGTGGCCCCGGGCGAGCAGGTCCTGGTGACGGCGGCGGTCGACGACGACGTCCCGGGGGTGCTGGTGGGAACGCGGTTCGGGGTGTCCGGCGGTGAGGTGACCCGGCTGTGAACGAGCATGCCAAGGACCCTCAGGAGGGGCGCAGGACCCCGGAGGCCTCCGGGGTGGACCTCGCGCGCCAGGCCCTCGCGGCGGCGCGGGAGCAGGCGCGGGCCCGGGGCAACGCGGCCGTCGGGAAGAAGCGCCAGCAGCCGGGGCTGCGCTCGGGAGCCCGCGCGGACGGCCGGGACCCGATGCCGCTCATGGCGGCGCTGGACCGGCTGCGCACCGAACGCGGCTGGGAGATGCCGATGGCGGTGGCGGGCGTGATGGAGCGCTGGCCGGAGATCGTCGGCCCGGAGATCGCGGCCCACTGTGAACCGGAACGCTACGAGGACCGTGAACTTGTCGTGCGGTGCGATTCCTCGGCGTGGGCGGCGCAGCTGAAGCTGCTGGCCCCGCAGCTGGTCGCGCGGCTGAACGCGGATCTGGGGCAGGGCACCGTACGCCTGATCAAGGTGCAGGGGCCCGGCGGGCGGCCGAAGGGCTACGGGCCGTGGCGGGCGCCGGGCAGCAAGGGTCCGGGGGACACCTACGGGTGACGGGTCCCCTGCGGGCCGCCTGCCGGGTGGACGCAGCCCGCTCCGGGGACCCGGGGCGCCGCCCCGAACCCCGCGCCTCAAACGCCGGCGGGGCTGGTGTGTCCGCAGGGGTCGGCGGGGCTGGAGATCGGCAGATTCGGGTGGTGTCCCTCACGGTAGTCGGAGGTTGACAGCCCGAAGGGCTGGATGCCCGCGTGAGCCTCTTTGAGCCCCTTCCCGGATGTGGGGAGTCGGAGAGAGGAGGTTCAGGGCGGCACATGCGGACTCAGGTACCGGCAAACCCCCATTCATGTCGGTGGTACCGGTAGACTGAAGCAAATCCCGCCCGCTTGCGGGATCCCGCTGACAAACGCTGACAACGCAGATCGACGCAGCCGCTCCTGCTTGCATGCCTGCTGGCCCGGAGTTCGGCCTGTGCTGTGCCAGAAAGGGCGCTTCGTGGCCGATTCCGGCAACCCCAACGACAAGAACGAGTCCACCGCCGACGGCGAGGCCGCCGAGGCAGGTGGGTCTTCGTATACCGGCAGCAACATTCAGGTCCTGGAGGGCCTGGACGCGGTCCGCAAGCGGCCCGGCATGTACATCGGCTCGACCGGCGAGCGCGGTCTGCACCACCTCGTCTACGAGGTCGTGGACAACTCGGTCGACGAGGCCCTGGCCGGGCACGCGGACACCATCGACGTGACGATCCTGGCCGACGGGGGGGTCAAGGTCGTCGACAACGGCCGAGGCATCCCGGTCGACATCGTGCCGTCCGAGGGCAAGCCGGCCGTCGAGGTCGTCCTGACCGTCCTGCACGCCGGAGGCAAGTTCGGCGGCGGCGGTTACGCCGTCTCCGGCGGTCTGCACGGCGTCGGCGTCTCCGTCGTCAACGCGCTGTCCACGCGCGTCGCGGTCGAGGTGCGGCGTGACGGCTACCGCTGGACGCAGGACTACAAGCTCGGTGCCCCGACCGCCGCCCTGGCGAAGAACGAGGAGACCGCCGAGACCGGCACCACGGTCACCTTCTGGGCCGACGGCGACATCTTCGAGACGACCGAGTACTCCTTCGAGACGCTCTCGCGCCGCTTCCAGGAGATGGCCTTCCTCAACAAGGGCCTGACCCTGTCGCTGACCGACGAGCGCGATTCGGCCAAGGCCACCGCGGGCGCCGACGACCCGGACGCGGACGCGGCCGAGCCCCAGGCGCGCACGGTGAAGTACTACTACGAGGGCGGCATCGTCGACTTCGTGAAGTACCTCAACTCGCGCAAGGGTGAGCTCATCCACCCGACCGTCATCGACGTCGAGGCCGAGGACAAGGAGCGCATGCTCTCGGTCGAGATCGCGATGCAGTGGAACTCGCAGTACACGGAGGGGGTCTACTCCTTCGCGAACACGATCCACACGCACGAGGGCGGTACGCACGAGGAAGGCTTCCGTGCGGCCCTGACGGGTCTGGTGAACCGTTACGCGCGGGACAAGAAGCTGCTGCGGGAGAAGGACGACAACCTCGCGGGTGAGGACATCCGTGAGGGTCTGACGGCGATCATCTCGGTCAAGCTGGGTGAGCCCCAGTTCGAGGGGCAGACGAAGACGAAGCTGGGCAACACGGAGGCCAAGACCTTCGTGCAGAAGGTCGTCCACGAGCACCTCAACGACTGGTTCGACCGCAATCCGGTCGAGGCGGCGGACATCATCCGCAAGTCGATCCAGGCGGCCACGGCGCGTGTCGCGGCCCGCAAGGCCCGCGACCTGACCCGTCGCAAGGGTCTGCTGGAGTCGGCCTCGCTGCCGGGCAAGCTGTCCGACTGCCAGTCGAACGATCCGACCAAGTGCGAGATCTTCATCGTCGAGGGTGACTCGGCCGGCGGCTCGGCGAAGTCCGGCCGCAACCCGATGTACCAGGCCATCCTGCCGATCCGCGGCAAGATCCTGAACGTCGAGAAGGCCCGGATCGACAAGATCCT
>NZ_JBVIWA010000012.1:120108-243240 GCF_055595065.1 Streptomyces sp. NPDC040545 | reverse complement strand
ACTTGACGACGGGCGAGCACATGACCCCAAGGACCACGACGGCTACACCCCTCCCCGCCTCCCGATGCCAGGCGACCGGCTGCGCACTAGCTGAACCACTCCTGACCGCTTACGCACCATCACCCATCCCAGATCACTTACGGGACAGCCCTTAGCCGCGGAGGAAGGCGTGGATCGCCGAGGCGATGGCCCTTCCGAGCGGGATGGGGACGGCGTTCCCGATCTGGGTGGCGATCTCGTTCTTCGTACCGCACCAGCGGAACTTCGGGGGGAACCCCTGGATACGGGCGGCCTCGTAGTGCGTGATCGGGCGCAGATCGGTGGGGTGCAGGTAGCGCCCCTTCTCAGGCTTGAAGAATTCCGTACGAATGGTCACGGAGGGAGCGCCGAGGCGCATCCGGCCCATGACGTCACCGGTCCCGTTGTTGTGCCTGTCCCAGCTCTCCGTCGAGAGGTATTGAACCGGGGTCGACACACCGGGCGGGTTCGGCACGTCGAATACTTCGACATTCCCAGATTCCTCTACCGTGAACCACTTCCCGCGCAGGTCCTTCCGATTCCCCTCTTCCGGAATTGCCATGTAGCGAGCTATCGAGAGAGGCTTGGGATTACGGCCGATATGCAGTTCGGTCGTCTCGAAGGGCCCTGTGATCTCGGAGTCGATCTCGGCGATGTACTTCTGCCTGCTCGGGAGTTCGGTCCCCAGGATCGGGAGCTTCTTCGATTCGTCGAAGACGCTGCGGACCGGAAGCCACCGGGTGACGGCGTCGTCGATCCCCTCGAAGGCTTGCAGACCGCTCCCCTTGAGTCGCTTCGGCGGCTGCATATGCGTCGCCACCGGATAAGCCATGCGCCGATCCTGGACGGTATCGCGGCGAACTCCGATGACGATGGCACGTTTACGCGCCTGGACGGCGCCGTGATCCGCGGAGTTCAGGATATAGCGCCGGTTCTTCACCTCGGCCTTTTCGCCGGTTCGATGCCCCGGCGGGTCCACCAACAGGTAGTCCTCGAGAAGACCACCCTCGCCGACCTCTCCGAGGAGATTGAGGAATTCGTCGGACTTCACGAAGTCGACGACGTTCTCGATGACGAAGACCTTGGGACGAATCCTGCGGACGACTCGGACGTACTCCTCCCAGAGGCGGTTGCGCTCCGTGCCCTTCTTGTCCCGGTTCAAGGCAGAGAATCCCTGGCAAGGAGGCCCACCGACCACCACGTCCACGTCGAGCTCGGCCGCTTCCGGTTTCCATTCCTCGATCGGCCCGACGTGCACGCGCGCCTGCGGAAGGGTGGTGTCGGTCCGGCCACTGCCGAAGTTCGCCGCATACGTCGCGGCGGCTGCCCGGTTGTGCTCGACAGCCGCGACGCTGTGGAAGACCGGCGCGCCGTCGGACGTTTCGGCGGGCCGGAATTCGTGGAACCCCTGGGTGAAGCCTCCGCAGCCGGAGAAAAGATCCACTACGGTGATCGGGTCGGAGGTGTGGGGACGGGGTTCGCGCATAGAGGTGATCCTAGTCGTGGAGAGCCGCTGCGATCGCCCGCCCGACAGCCGCAGCGAGCGGCGGCGGCATAGCGTGACCGATCTGTCGGTACCTGGAGGTCTTGCCGCCGGAGAACTGCCAGTCCTCGGGGAACGCCTGGATCAGTGCAGCCTGTTCCAGGGTCAGTCGCGGCGATCCGTCCTCGGGGAATTCGGCATCGGGGGCGCTGTCGCCGAGGCTGGTCCCGTTGACCCGGAGGGCAGCCCAGGCCTTCTTGCTTCCCGTCGGGCCGAGGTCGGCGCCACCCCTGCGCTCCGAGCCACCGACAAGAGCGGGCGCAATCCGGTCGGCCTCCTTGATCCATTGCACTGCCCCCGGCCACCCGTCCCGAGACATGGACGGGCCGAGGGCATCACCGACCGTCGGAGGCGCTCCGGGGTCCGGCTCGGGCCAGACGAAGCCGGCGGCGTACTCGTGGCGCAGTGCCACGAGGAAGCCACTGCTCCGGTTCTGCGGCACGCCGAAGTCCGCGGCGTTGAGTACCCGCCAACTCGGCTGATAGCCCATGCTCCGCAGCTCGTTCTCGATCCATTCCCGCTCGTCGGCCAGGTTCTCGCCTTCCACCAGCTCCGGAAGGTTCTCCAGCAGAACAGCCTTCGGCCTTATCCGCAGCGCCAGGTCCACGGCAGTCCTCAGGACGCGTCTCTCCTCGTTGTCCTCGGCACGGCCGACCGTGGCCGACGACTTCACCCGCGGCAGACCCCCGCTCACGAGATCGACACCGAAGATCTCCGGGCGGTCACCGGGCTGGAAGTGGCTCAGGTCCATGCAGATGACATCCCACGCCGGCCGGTTGAGGTCGATCGTGAAACAGGCATCGGCCTTGCTGTCGATCAGAACGACCGGATCGAATCCCGCGCGCTCCAGGCCGAGTGCCTGAGCTCCCGCCCCCGCGCAGATCTCCACCGACGTGAACCGGCGAGAGATGTGGTCGACCCGGCGATCCTGTCGGGGCAGGGGAAGGGGGACGGGCTCGCCGGATGCGGACGATACGGCGTCTTCGCTGCGTCCGCCCGAAGCCGCTGCACCAGCCGTACCGGTCGGTGGCCGTACCTCGTCAACGCCACGCTGAGCCTCGACGGCTTCCATGGCCACCCTGCCCAGCTCTTCGTCGAGAGCGTCGTCCTCCACACCGTCGAAGAGGACGAAAGGAGCCAGTCGAAGCAGCCTTTTCAGGAAGTCGCGCAGAGTGTCGCGCTCGTTCAGGCCCGTCAGGTCGAGCTCGCTCCAGACCCGCAGGATCGCGCGGACCAGATGGGCGCTGCCGCCCAGTGCGGCACGGCGTGCGTAGATCTGGTCGAACGCGGCCTCGCCCAGAACGTCGAGGGCGTCGTACGGGTCCGGGCGATCCGGGGAGTGTACGAGCTGCGCCCTCCACCACAGACGCCCGAGGACGTGCCGGGTCAGGTCGGTGCCCAGTACCCGGTCTCCAGGCGGATCGGGGTAGCGCCAGAAGGCGATGTCGGGGAGCAGGATCAGCGCGAGGAAGGCCCAGACATCGGGCGAGGCAGCCTCGGCCGGCACCATGTCGGTCTCCTCATGCAGGAGGACCGCCAACCTCAGGTCGAACTGTGCCCTGCGGGTCCGGTCGCTCTCCCCCGGGAAGCCGGCCTGCTCCGCGACTGCTACGACGAGGTCGCGCAGTTCCCGTAGTCGCCCGGGGGGCACCCGGTCCCCGCCGGTGGCAACGTAGACCGCCGCGTCGTGGGCCTCGGCCACTCGACCCACCAGTTCCGGGACGGTCAGCCGCGCATACTCCTCGAAGAGGGGCTTGGCCTGCGCGGAGAGCAGCCTGGGGTAGAGGAAACTCATCACGCAACCTCGAAGATTCTGACTGCCGCCTGGAGATCCGAGGCGAACAAGGCGGGCGCCTGGAGCCGACGCAGTCGAACATCCGTGATCGACTGGTCCGGGAACAGCCTCTCGAAGAGACTCAGCAGAGTGGAGCCGAGCGCCCCTTCCGGGAAGTCCGCCTCATCCACGAAATCGTCGCTGTTGAGGCCGTGCTCGATCATCAACCGGGCCACGTCCGCGTACACGGCCGAGAGCACCACGCGGTCGACCGGGCGCGGCCTGGCCGCGTTCCGGAACGCGGCGGTCGTGACCGCGTTGCGTTCGTTCACGAGCAGGAGCAGGGAGCCCATGGTGGCGCTCTCCAGATTCCCCGTGATCTGCAGGTGCCACGCAGCGCCTTCGGGAAAGGACGTCCGCGCGAAGTCGATCACTGCCATGGGGAACTGCGGCGCGTCACCCTGGAGCCGCACCGATGCACGGTCGCTCCACAACACCGACCCGGCCCGGCGGGGCGCGGCAGGTCGTGCGGAGTCCAGTCGGTCCGCCAGCAGCAGAGCGGTGTCGAGCCGGACCACCCCGCCCAGGTCCGCGCCGCGAAGCCGGATCTCGAGCGGAACGGAGACGACCCCGGAGTCCGTCAGGCGCACCTGCCTCGCCGGCCCGCTGAGCCTTGAACCGGTGGCGGTCCACACCGCGGACAGCATCAGCGCCGCGTCGGCGGGGAGCCCCGATCTGGACCGGGCCCGGTCCAGATCGACACGCACCACCCGGTTCAGGTGCAGATCCATGCCGTAGTCCCAGTCCGGCAGGGCGTCCGGGAGCGGCAACTCTCCGTCCTCGACGACCAGGCGCCAACTCTCGGCACCCACGACGTCCTCGGGCGGAACGCGGTACGGGAGAACACGCCTGCTCACAGACCCGTCACCGCCTCGACCCGAACGCCGATCTCGGTCATCGTGTCGGACGCCGGACGCACGAGGGCTCGCCAGAGCCCGTCGCCACCTTCGATCACACAGTCCTCCGGCTCGTGCAACCGTCCTTCAGAATCCTGCCAGCCGATCAGCGTCGGCATGCTCGCGCCCACAGGCGGATCGGTCTCACGTACGCCGGCCCCGGGCAATACGACCGCCAGCTCGATGTGGAGGCGTTGCGGACCGGGTGTCGGCAGGCGGAACTCCTGGACGAGCAACGAGTCGACATCGTGATCCTCGTAGTAGGGCTCGCCGAGGTACTCCACCCGAGGACGACGACGCGGTGCTGTCGTCCTACCGTTCGTGGCGGAGGCACCGGTTCGGGCGTCATCGGCGGATCCGGCCGCAGGCGACGGGCCGGCGGGCGCCGGCCTGGGATCCTCCATCGACCGGCCGCGCCGCGGCGAGGCAGTGGCCGTGCTCCCGGGCTTCCCGTAGTCGGTCGCTCCACCGATTCCCCAGATTCCACCCACCAGCCCGGAGAAGTGGGTGCTGGCCGCTCCGAGAGCGATGTTGCTCGCACCCGGCCGGATGACGCCCTGCAGGCTGAGGAGACCCTCCAGATGCTCGTCGATGCGGGTGAAGGTCGTCTTCACGAACGTGCTCTCCGGGTACGACAGCGACTGGGGATGCCATGCGTCGTGCGTGGGAGGCTCGGCCTTCGCGTAGACCTCATCCATGCTCTCGTCGGCACGAAAGACTCCGGCGTACCCCTGGTTCTCGCTCGGAGGCTTCGGACCTCGCCGATAGGTGACGACGAGCTCGGCGGGGCGCATGAGACAGACGTGGTGGACGAGGTCCTCGATGTCCATCAGGCGTGACGCACGCGTCGGCTGCAGCGGCGGCAAAATCCGCTTGACCAGTCCAAGACGTCCCAGATAGCGCTTGGGGCTCTTGCACTCCAACCGGCTGCCGCCCGGTCCCAGCATGTTCTCGTAGGCGGCGACGAACAGGTTGAGCGGGCGCGTGCTCCGGGGGTCCGGAACCGGTTGCGCGACGCCGTCGCAGTGAACGGAGAAGCGCATGGCCGGTGGCTCGTCGCCGACAGAGATCATCTTGGGCCAGAGGTGCCAGGCGAGGGAGTCCGCAAGGTACGAGGCGGCTTCCGTCGGCGTGAGCTCATCGAGGTGGGGGTCGACGACCACGATCGTCGTACCGGTCTCGTCCGGCCCGAACGGCTTGAGGCCAAGGCGGTGTGCGACGGCCGCAGCCTCGTGTCCGACGAGGGGCTCCACCACATCACCCGAGGTGTCTCCCCACCAGTGGCGCCCGGTGTAGCGACGGCTGACGCCCGGTTCCGCTCCCGTGTAGCTCTTCCACAGAGTGCAGCCGATGAGCCGCGTTTCGAGACCGCCCTGTGGGGTCCGGCACCGGGAGTGCACGAGAACGGTGCCCGGTCGGGAAAGAAGGAAGAAGATGCCTTTGCCGAAACCGTAGGTTCCCCCTCCCAGAGGGGTGTCACGCGGCTCGCCGATGTTGCGGATGAAGTTCACGAAGTCGCGTTCGGGCCCCACCGCCGCATCGGCTCGGGTGGGCCCACCGAGCCCTCGCGTGCCTCGGTCGGACACGGCCAGCAAGCGGATCGACCCCTGCTTGAGGGTCTCGCGCAGGGGGAATCGCTCGGCTCCGCCCGGCGCACCGTTCAGCAACATGCGGCGCCAGGCATCTGCGTGCCCGGGTCCGACAGTCCACAGGTCGATCCCGTAGTCGATCGGTGTCGAGGGGTCCAGCGGGCGCGCGTCCCAGCTGTTCTGCGCCGACTCGCGCACCAGGATCGTGAGGAGGTCCAGCTCCGGGCGCCCGAGCTGATTACGGATCCCTTCGGCGGCGCTCGCACCTTCCGGTGGGTAGGGCTGTGAGTACCAGGACGGCTGGGTCACGCGGCTCCCTGCAACAGGCTCTCGACCGTCCGGGACACCTCGGACGGTTCCATGGGAAGGGGGGTCGCGCCCGACAGATCAACGGTGTAGGCGACGTCCAGGACGGTTACCGGTATGCCCGCCTCCGCAAGTTCCTTCGCGGTCAGCCCCGGGAAATCAGGACCCACCCGGTACCAGCGCTCCTCACGTAGGAGGAACCGCACGTCGTGATACTTCTCGGCGTCCATCGCGCGGTAGCCCACGCGGGCCAACGAGTCGAGGATGGCGCTCTCGTCGTCGCAGAGACGCAGCAGGCGGTCGACGAGGTCGGGAACGCTCTGCCCTGCGGCGGGGCCGGCTGAGCGCCTCAGCCCCACCCACACGAGGGACAGCTTCCCGCCTGTCGGCGGTTCCAGCTGGTCGAGGCCGTGGATCCGAGCACGCCTGCCCTCGTCGGCCGTGCTCGTCTTCACCTCGACCGCTATGGTCGCAGCCGAGAAATCGTGGCAGTGGCCACCGGGCCCCGACCACAGCCGGTGCGCGCTCGGGTCCAGCTCCAGCAACCGGTGCAGCACCATGAGCTCACCGAAGAGGCCCGCCAGCTGGTCCGGCCCCATCAACGTACCCTGCGTGCGGAAGAGAGCCCGCCACCTGTCCAGTACCCGGTAGAGCGCTTTGATCGGGTTCTCGGGCAGTTCCTCCGCCGCGCTCATGATGTCGACGCACAACTCGGTGAACAGGTCGCCGAGGTCGTCGCGCAGGCAGGAAAGATCGGCGTAATGCTGGTAGGTCTCCGCGTCCTCCAGCGGCCGCTTGCGCAGGCGCAGCCCAGGTCCGTCCAGACCGGCGCGCAACCGCCTGTCGGACGGGATCGGTATCAGGATGTGGCGTCGGCCTTCGTAGTCGACCCCGACGGCGAGCGGTCCGTGGACCACATCGACGGGAAGTCGGGCGACACTCAGACGCCCGTCGCCCGTCGGCGCTTCGGACTCCAGCCCGGCCCAGCTCTGCGCCACGACCCGGCGGAAAACCTCCTCGCTCACACGTCCTCGCCCTCGAGGAGACTGAAGACGTCCTCCTCCTCGAGCAGGCCCGCCGGCAGCTTGGCGGAGATGTACTTCTCCACCGTGCTGTCACCGCCCTGCGGCTCCGGAAAGACAAGACCGACACCGATCACGTGGGCTTCGGCCCCAAGGGCCTCACGCGACCCTTCCTTCGAAGGGTGCGGCTCGGAGTCCTTGTCGATCGGGTACAACACCAGCAGACCGGTGTCCGGTGCCTGGGCCAGGCGCAGGTTCTTGATCCCCTCCTCGTTGAGCCGTGTCGTCTCCCCGATCAGGTCCACGGCCGCGTCACGACGGCTCATGAGAGTCTTGATGTCGGCCGTACCGGCCTTCGCGCCCTTGCTCTTCAGGCGCGCACGCGTGATGCGCCCGACGGTTACACCGGGCCCGAACGTGAAGTCCCGCTCCCCGGTCGGATTACCGATGACGGCCACGTTCCACCGCCCCAGGGAACCGGCGTGCAGGACCCTCTTGCGGATGTAGTCAATGATCAGGTCGGCGTCGTTCTCCGGGGAGTCCTCGTGGAACTTGTAGGTCCGTAGAAAGTCGACCACGACTTCGTGCGGTACATCCCGGAACACGTACCGGCCGTCCTCAGGGCATTCGTCCGCCCGGACGGAGGTGGCCACCGACGTCTCGATCAGCGTCTGCGCGGCCTCGGTGTTCCGAAGCAGCCATGCGGCGTCGGTGTGGAAATAGTGGGTCTGCACTCGCCTGCCGCCGTAGGAAGAGGCGGCCGTGACCGCGTCTCGCATCTTCGCGGCCGCGGTGACGCGCAGGGACGGGTGCGTCCGCAGGCGCACGGCGAAGGTGAGGGGATTCTCGCTCTCGGTCAGGTAGACGTCGATGTCGCGGCGCATCTCCGTCTCCACCGTGGCGAGGTGACGGAACCACTCGGCGAGCTCGTCCGTCATCCAGATCCTGGGCAGGTCGGCATAGCCGTTGCGGAAACCGAACCAGCGGCCCATCTGCAGCAGGGTGTCGTACGCCGAGACGGCACGGACGAAGTAGCTGACGGAGAGGCCTTCCAGCGTGAGACCGCGGGAAAGCGTGTTGCCGCCGACCGCGATGGCCACGACCGGACCGTTCTCGTAGTCGAGGCGGTCTTCACTGCTGGAGTTGTCCATGATGACCCGACAGTCGTCCAAGACGGCGGGCAGCTCTGCGAGAAGCTCCTCGAAGGGCACCGGCTTCTCGCCGAATTCCTCGGCCGAGACGCGTGCGGTCTCCTCCTCCCACAGTTGCCGCAAGCGGGCGACGCGGTCGCCGTCGGCGAGGGACTGAACAGCACGCTCGCGCAGATGCAGCAGAGGTCGTTTGAAGCTGTTGTGCACCGAGGTGTTGACGCTGGTATGGATCAGCATCGTGTTGTGCGGGTTGCCCGTTCCGCGCACTCGACGGGCAGCGGTGACCAGCCAGAAGTACTCGACCGCGCGCCGCAGCGTGTCGGTGATCACGGGCTCGAAGCCGTCGACCTCGTCCCGCGTCGTGGGACGGACGCACGAAACGTCGTCGTCCGGCACGGACCTGATCATGTCGTACCCGTCGTCGACCTCGTTCGGGTCCTCGCCATCGAGTGCGTAGCGACCGAACAGGACCTCCGTGCCGAAGTGACCCTTCGGCTTCGGCAGGTTGACCACGAAGTCCTTCGGATAGAGGTCTTCGCTGCTCGGGTCGATCAGGAGGTTGGCGAACGGAGAGGCCGTGTAGCCCACGTAGGCGGACTTGGGGAGGGACTCCATGATGGACAGGATGAGCGGGTTGATCGACTTCGTAGCCACTGTGGCCTGGTCGGCCTCGTCGTCGATGATCAGCGCCGGGCAGTCCTTGAGGTAGTCCGAGGCGCTTTCGAGCCATCGGGACAGCTTGCGCAGCACCGTGGCGTTCTTCTTGACCACGCACAGGACGTGCGTCTTGTTGCTGTTTCCGAAGTAGGAGGCCGGGTTCTGCAGGGGGGTGAAGTCCTTGTCGAGCCCGGTCAGCTGCGACCAGCGCGAGGGGTTCTGTTCTACCAGTTGCTGGACGAGGCGCGCCTGAGTCTGCCGACGGAGGCCGTTGTGGATGCCCGCGAGGACGATGAACAGCTTGTAGCCGCGATCTGCCGCTTTGGCCATGACCGCAGTGAAGCTGGTCGTCTTGCCCGACTGGACGTAGCCGGCGACCAATCCTCTGGTGGAGAACTCCCGCTCCTTGGGGTGGTTCAGGAGGGAGGTGATGCGGGTGGAGGAGTCGTCGAGGCTCCGGATCGCGGGCTCCTGCGGCCAACCGTCCTTCCGGAGCAGTTCGGCGATCGCCGGCCAACACTTGTCACCCGCCTGCGGCCCGGTGTACCAGGTGTCGCGGTTGCCGAGAACCACCGACTGCGGCTCCTCGAGTTCCCTGATCCGGATCGTGTCCGCCTCGTGCCGCTCACGGATCTTCTGCATGACCTCCGGGCTGACACCGAACGCCTCCAGCCTCTTCACCGCTTCCACCGGAGGGAAACGGTCCAGGAGAGCCACGAAGGTCTCGTAGTTGTCACTGAATTCATCGGTCATCACTCTCGACCGCCCCCGGCTCTCGTTCGTTGTGACCGGTGGGGCCGACAAAGCCCTTCCGCCTCCACGGTGGTGCACAGCGAACGACGCGGGCGCACCGAGGAACGCGCACCGACGTGGCACCCTCATGCAACGTCACACATTATTGGGCGGATCCGTCCCGACGCACAGGTTCTCGGTCATGATCAGCCCACCAGGGAAGTCGCACACGAGTCACGAACCCGACATATGCACCCGAACAGCGACAAGAGGACCCAGGGTTTGCGGCTCACCCACCTGCCCGGTCTCAAGATCCGAACCCCGGGTCGACACCGGGAACGACGTCCGCGACGACGCCAACCGTCTTGGCGGTCGACCGGGGACAGGGCCGCGTTCCCGACCGTCTACACTCCGCCCCCATCCACGAACCCACACCGCCCGGAAACGCCGAAGCCGCAGGTGCGATCGTTTCTGCACCTGCGGCTTGTGGTGGGGCGGGTGGGACTCGAACCCACGGCCGACGGATTATGAGTCCGCTGCTCTAACCGGCTGAGCTACCGCCCCTTCACGGCGTGGCGCGTACACGTGTGCGCGCCGTCTGCCGCAGCATAGCCGCTCATACGATCTCCTGCCTCGGATGCCTCGCATGATCGGCTTCGCCTGTTCAGAGAGACCGCGCTGAGCGCTGCCCGGTTCCGGAACGGGGCGACAAAGAAAAGAAGAGGACCCCTCAGGGTCCTCTTCTTCTTCCTTGCTCCCCCGGCTGGACTCGAACCAGCAACCCTCCGGTTAACAGCCGAATGCTCTGCCAATTGAGCTACAGGGGACCGCGCTCCCCCGACTGGACTCGAACCAGTAACCTGCCGGTTAACAGCCGGCTGCTCTGCCAATTGAGCTACAGGGGATTGCTGCGGTGCATCGAACAGCCCACCTCCGGCGTTGCCGGGGGGCGAGTGCCCGTTGCGAGTCATAGATTAGCGCAAGCAGGGGGGTGCTCCGCCAATCGGTATCGACAGCGGGCCGGGCACCACACGACGAAGGGTGACAGGCATGCGGTACAAGGTCACGTTCGTGGTCGGACTGGCCCTCGGGTACGTGCTCGGAACCCGGGCCGGACGCGAGCGCTACGAGCAGCTGCGGAAGTCCGCGCGGCAGGTCGCGCAGAACCCCGCGGTGCGCAATGCCGCCGAGACCGCCGGCCAGACCGGGCGCGAGTTCGCCGGGAAGGCCTTCACCGCGGTGAGCCACAAGGTCGGCGACGCCGTCCCGGACTCGCTCGCCGGGCGGGTACGGGGGCTGCGCGACCGGGTCGGCGGCGGCGCCGGCGAGGACGACTGGGGCACCAGCAACACCTGAGCTGCACAGCTCCGTGCCGGGGCCCACGGGATCCATGAGGTTCCGGGGGCTCCGGACCGGTCGGGTCCGGCCCCGCGTGCGGCAGAATTCACCGCATGGGGATAGTCGCCGGGCTGGACAGCTCTTCCGCGTTCACACGCATCGTCGTCTGTGACACCGAGACCGGCGCCGTGCTGCGCCAGGGGTACGCACCCCATCCACAGCCCACCGGTGAACCGGAAGGCGCGAATCCCCACGAGACCGACCCGCAGGCCTGGCTGCTCTCGCTCGGCGAGGCCGCCGGCGGCGGGCTCCTCGAAGGGGTCCAGGCCATAGGGGTCTCCGCCCAGCAGCACGGCCTGCTGCCGCTGGACCCGCAGGGCGCTCTGGTACGCCCCGCCCTCGTCGGCAACGACAAGCGCGGCCAGGTCGCCGCCGCCGACCTCATCGACGCCTACGGCGGCCGGCACGGCTGGGTCGAGGCGGTGGGCTCGGTCCCGCACTCCGCGCAGCCGGTCGCGAAGCTGGCCTGGCTGGCCCGCAACGAGCCCGAGGCGGCCCGCCGGATCGCCGTGCTGATGTCCCCGCACGACTGGCTCGTCTGGCAGCTGCTGGGCCGCCCGGCCCGCCGGACCACCGACCGCGGCGGCGCCTCCGGTACCGGGTACTGGTCGGCGGCCACCGGGACCTGGCGCCCCGACCTGGTCGAGCTCGCGCTCGGGCACCGGGCGCTGCTGCCCGAGGTGCTCGGCCCGGCCGATACCGCCGGGACCACGCCCGAGGGGCTGCTGATCTCCGCCGGCACCGGCGAGACGATGGCCGCCGCGCTCGGGCTGGGGCTCGGCCCCGGCGACGCGGTGGTCTCGCTCGGTGCCTCCGGTTCGGTGATGGCGGTGCACCACGAGGCGGTGTCGGAGCCGGGCGGGCTGGTCACCTCGCTGGCCGACGCCAGCGGGATGCACCTGCCCGTGGTGAACACCTCCAATGCCGTGCGGGCGCTGCGCGGCACCGCCGAGCTGCTCGGCACCGACCTGGAGGGGCTGTCCGAGCTCGCGCTGAAGTCGACGCCGGGCGCGCACGGCCTCGTACTCCTGCCGTACCTGGAGGGTGAGCGGACCCCGAACCTGCCGCACGCCGCCGGCACCCTGTCCGGGCTGCGCCGGGACTCGATGAAGCCGGAGCACCTGGCCCGGGCCGCCTTCGAGGGCATGCTGTGCGGGCTGGTGGACGCGCTGGACGTGCTGCGCTCGCGCGGGGGCGAGATCCGCCGGGTGTTCCTGCTGGGCGCGGCCGCCGAGCTGCCCGCCGTGCAGGCCGCGGCCCCCGGGCTGTTCGGTACGCAGGTCGTCGTACCGGCGCCGGCCGACTACGCGGCGCTGGGCGCGGCCCGCCAGGCGGCCTGGGCGCTCGGTGTGGCGCAGGGCACCCTGGCCCCGCACACCCCGCCGGTCTGGCCGGCTCCCGCGGCCCAGGTCTTCGAGCCGGGCGAGGAGTTCCCGGCGTGGCAGGCGGTGCGCCAGCAGTACATCGCGACGCGGGAGCAGATCCACCCCGGGGCGTTCTAGGTCGGGCCGGTCGGGCCGGTCGGGCCGGTCGGGCCGGTCGGGCAGCGCCTACGTCGCGGGGCGGGGCAGGGCTGGTCCTTTTGACCGGCCTTTGCGAAATCCGGTGGGGATCACAGGGCCGGTTGGCCCAAGATGGGTTGAACCCCTCGATCATGCCGACCGGAGCCTGCGCGTGCTCATACGACTTCTGCGGACCCATCTGGGTACGTACCGGAAACCCATCGCGGTGCTGGTCCTGCTGCAACTGCTGCAGACCAGCGCCAGCCTCTACCTGCCCACCCTCAACGCCGACATCATTGACAACGGTGTCGTCAACGGCGACACGGGCTACATCCTGCGCTTCGGCGCGCTGATGCTCGGCGTCTCCCTGGTCCAGCTCGTCTGCAACGTCGGAGCCGTCTACTACGGCGCCCGCACGGCCGCGGCCTTCGGCCGGGACGTCCGCGCCGCGATCTTCGACCGCGTGCAGAGCTTCTCGGCGCGGGAGCTGGGCCAGTTCGGCGCTCCGTCGCTGATCACCCGTACGACGAACGACGTCCAGCAGGTCCAGATGCTGGTGCTGATGACCTTCACCCTGATGGTCTCGGCCCCCATCATGTGCGTCGGCGGTATCGCCATGGCGCTCTCGCTCGACGTGAAGCTGTCGGGCGTGCTGCTCGCCGTCGTCCCGGTGCTCGGGATCTCGGTCGGCGCGATCGTCTTCAGGACGCGGCCGCTGTTCCGCCTGATGCAGGTGCGCCTGGACACCGTGAACCGGGTCCTGCGCGAGCAGATCACCGGCAACCGGGTGATCCGCGCCTTCGTCCGCGACGACTACGAGAAGGACCGCTTCCGCGAGGCCAACGCCGACCTGACCGGTGTCTCGCTGTCCGCCGGCAAGCTGCTGGCCTTCATGTTCCCCACGGTCATCGTGGTCGTGAACATCTCCAGCGTCGCCGTCATCTGGTTCGGTGCGATGCGCGTCGACAGCGGCGGCATGGAGATCGGCCAGCTGACGGCCTTCCTCGCCTACCTGATGCAGATCGTCATGGCCGTGATGATGGCCACCTTCATGTTCATGATGGTGCCGCGCGCCGAGGTCTGCGGGGAGCGCATCCAGGAGGTCCTGGACACCGAGTCCAGCGTGGTGCCGCCCAAGGACCCGGTGCGCGAACTCGCCCGCCGCGGCCGCCTGGAGCTGCGCGGCGCCGACTTCCGCTACCCGGGCGCCGAGGCCCCGGTCCTGCGCGGGGTGGACCTGGTGGCCCGCCCCGGTGAGACCACGGCGGTCATCGGCTCCACCGGAAGCGGCAAGTCCACGCTGCTGGGCCTGGTCCCGCGCCTGTTCGACGCGACCGGCGGCGAGGTCCTCGTCGACGGCGAGGACGTCCGCGTGCTCGACCCGGACCTGCTGGCCAGGACGGTCGGCATGGTGCCGCAGAAGCCGTACCTGTTCTCCGGGACCATCGCCTCCAACCTGCGCTACGGGCGCCCGGACGCGAGCGACGAAGAGCTCTGGCAGGCGCTGGAGGTGGCCCAGGCCAAGGAGTTCGTCTCCGCCCTGGAGGGTGGCCTGGACGCCCCCGTCAGCCAGGGCGGAACCAATGTCTCCGGCGGCCAGCGCCAGCGTCTGGCCATCGCCCGCACGCTCGTGCAGCGCCCGGAGATCTACCTCTTCGACGACTCTTTCTCGGCCCTGGACTACGCCACGGATGCGGCGCTGCGCGCGGCGCTCGCCCGCGAGACCGAGGACGCGACCGTGGTCATCGTCGCCCAGCGGGTCTCCACGATCCGCGATGCCGACCGGATCATCGTCCTGGACGAGGGCCAGGTCGTGGGTGAGGGACGCCACCACGAGCTGATGGCCGGCAACGAGACCTACCGGGAGATCGTGCTCTCCCAGCTGACGGAGGCGGAGGCCGCATGAGCGGGCCCGGAGGACGGATGATGATGGGGCCGGCCCAGCGGTCCATGGACTTCAAGGGCTCGGGCAAGCGGCTGCTGCGTCAGCTCGCGTACGACCGGGCCAAGATCTGGGGGATGGTCGCGGCCGTCGTCGGCAGTGTCGGCTGCGCGGTGGTCGGCCCGAAGATCCTGGGTGAGGCCACCGACCTGGTGTTCGCGGGGATCGTCGGCCGCGAGATGCCGGCCGGGATCACCAAGCAGCAGGCGCTGGACGGCCTGCGCGCCCGGGGCGAGGACGGTATGGCGGACATGCTCGCCGGCACCGACTTCACCCCGGGGCAGGGCATCGACTTCGGTGCCGTGGGGGTCGTCGCGATCTGGGCGCTGGTGGTCTTCACCCTGGCCGGCCTGCTGATGCTGGTCGCCACGCGGCTGTCGAACCACGTCATGAACGGCACCGTCTACCGGCTGCGCGAGGAGCTCCAGGCGAAGCTGTCGCGGCTGCCGCTGTCGTACTTCGACCAGCAGAAGCGCGGCGAGGTGCTGAGCCGGGCCACGAACGACATCGACAACATCGGCCAGACGATCCAGCAGACGATGGGTCAACTGCTGAACTCGCTGCTGACCATCGTCGGCGTGCTCGTGATGATGTTCTGGATCTCGCCGCTGCTGGCGCTGGTCGCGCTGGTGACCGTACCGCTGTCGGTGTTCGTCGCCGCGAAGATCGGCAAGAAGTCGCAGCCGCAGTTCGTGGCGCAGTGGAAGGCGACCGGCGCGCTCAACGCCCATATCGAGGAGATGTACTCGGGCCACAGCCTGGTCAAGGTCTTCGGCCGGCAGAAGGAGTCCGCGGCCGTCTTCGCCGAGCAGAACGAGGCGCTGTACCGGGCCTCCTTCAAGGCGCAGCTGGTCAGCGGCATCATGCAGCCCGTGATGTTCTTCATCTCGAACATCAACTACGTGCTGATAGCCGTCGTCGGCGGGCTCAGGGTCGCCTCCGGCACCCTGTCGATCGGTGACGTGCAGGCCTTCATCCAGTACTCGCGGCAGTTCTCGATGCCGCTGACGCAGGTCGCCTCGATGGCGAACCTCGTGCAGTCCGGTGTCGCCTCGGCGGAGCGGGTGTACGAGCTGCTGGACGCGGCGGAGCAGGAGCCGGACGCCGAGGTTCCGGAGCGTCCGCAGGAGCTGCGCGGTCAGGTCACCTTCGACAAGGTGGCGTTCCGCTACGAGCCGGACAGGCCGCTGATCGAGAACCTCTCGCTCACGGTCGAGCCGGGCCACACGGTCGCGATCGTCGGCCCGACCGGCGCCGGAAAGACCACGCTGGTCAATCTGCTGATGCGGTTCTACGAGGTCACGGGCGGGGAGATCGCCCTCGACGGGGTGGACATCGCGAAGATGACCCGCGAGGAACTGCGCGACGGCATCGGCATGGTGCTCCAGGACACCTGGCTGTTCGGCGGCACCATCGCGGAGAACATCGCCTACGGTGCTTCGCGCGAGGTCACCCGTGCCGAGATCGAGGAGGCGGCGCGGGCCGCCCACGCGGACCGGTTCATCCGCACCCTGCCGGACGGCTACGACACCGTCCTGGACGACGAGGGCGCGGGGGTCAGCGCGGGCGAGAAGCAGCTGATCACCATCGCCCGGGCGTTCCTGTCGGAGCCGGTGATCCTGGTGCTCGACGAGGCGACGAGCTCGGTGGACACCCGTACCGAGGTGCTGATCCAGAAGGCGATGGCGCGCCTCGCGCGCGGCCGTACGTCCTTCGTGATCGCGCACCGGCTCTCCACGATCCGCGACGCCGACGTGATCCTGGTGATGGAGAGCGGATCGATCGTGGAGCAGGGCACGCACGAGGAGCTGCTGGCCTCGGGCGGCGCGTACGCGCGGCTGTACGCGGCGCAGTTCGCGCAGGCGGTGGCCGAGGTCGACTAGCGGTCCCCTTCGTGCGCCGCACGGCGCAGGGCCCTCGGGTACGGGACGTACCCGAGGGCCCCTGCGGGACAGCGCTTAGCATGACGGCATGGCACTGGACGTGGTGATTCGCCCTGCTCGGGCGGAGGACGAACGCGAGATACTGGAGCTGTTCCGCTCGACATGGTCGCGCGTGAGCGAACCCGGCCCGGAGCGCCCGGCCGACGCCGCCGTCTTCGACGAGCGCCACCCCGTGGAGAACTACCTCGTCGCGGAACGCGGTCGCAGGATCGTCGGGTACATCGCCCACGCCCCGGCCAGCCCCCTCGAAACCAATCGGCACGTCCGGCACGTCCAGGGACTGGCGGTCCTCGAATCCGCCCGTGGCAGCGGGGTCGGGCAGGCCCTCGTCGAGGCTGTCTGCGCCGCCGCGCGGGCCGGTGGTGCCCGCCGTATGAACCTGCGCGTGCTCGGCCACAACGGGCCGGCGCAGCAGCTCTACCGGCGGTGCGGCTTCACCGTGGTGGGTGTGCTGCCCGAGGAGTTCCTGCTGGACGGGGCCTACGTCGACGACGTCTGGATGAGCCGGAGCCTGTCCGGCCCGCACGATCCCGCGCAGCCGTAGCCGTAGCCGTATCCGTAGACGTAGGTGGCCGAGCGACGGAGCGGGGGCGCCTGGCGGGGCGCCCCCTTTTTCCGATGGTCCGCCGGTCCGGTGCCGTCAGTCCAGGTAGCCGCGGAGCTGGTCGGCGAAGGCGTGGTCGCGCAGTTTGTTGAGGGTCTTGGACTCGATCTGGCGGATCCGCTCACGCGTCACGCCGAAGATCCGCCCGATCTCCTCCAGGGTGCGGGGCCGCCCGTCGGCGAGGCCGTACCGCAGCTGCACGACCTTGCGTTCGCGCTCGCCGAGGGTCGACAGGACGGCTTCGAGGTGCTCGCGCAGCAGGAAGAAGGCGGCCGACTCCACGGGCGAGGCGGCGTCCCCGTCCTCGATGAGGTCGCCGAGCGCGACGTCGTCCTCCTCGCCCACGGGGGCGTGCAGGGAGACCGGCTCCTGGGCGAGGCGGAGCACCTCCAGGACCCGCTCGGGGGTCAACTCCAGGTGGACGGCCACCTCTTCGGCCGTGGGCTCGTACCCGCGCTCCTGGAGCATCCGGCGTTGTACGCGGACGACCCGGTTGATCAGTTCGACGACGTGGACGGGCACGCGGATGGTCCGGGCCTGGTCGGCGAGGGCCCGGGACATCGCCTGCCGGATCCACCAGGTGGCGTAGGTCGAGAACTTGTACCCGCGGGCGTAGTCGAACTTCTCGACGGCCCGGATCAGCCCGAGGTTCCCCTCCTGCACGAGGTCGAGCATGGTGAGTCCGCGGCCCACGTACCGCTTGGCGACGGAGACGACGAGCCGCAGGTTCGACTCGATGAGCCGGCGTTTGGCCATCCGCCCCATGACGACGAGCTTGTCGAGGTCGAGGGCGAGCTGGGAGTCGAGGTCGGGGGTGTTGCCGAGTTTCTCCTCGGCGAACAGGCCGGCTTCGACGCGTCGCGCGAGGTCCACCTCTTCGGCGGCGGTGAGCAGCGGGATCCTGCCTATCTCGCGGAGGTACTGCCGGAACAGGTCGGCGGACGGTCCTGCTCCGCCTCCGCCGTCGGTGCTGCTGCGCCTGCGCTGCACGGGCACCGGCTCGATCAGCTCCAGTACCTCGGGCTCTTCGTCCACGGCCTTGGCCTCCGAGGACTCGCTCACGTTCACGGTCAGGGTCCGGGTCTGCACGGGGGCGACCTCCAGGGCTCCGAGGACGGGGGCACCGCACCTCAGTGTGGGGTACGACACATCGCGGCCACGAGGGGCGTGCGAGCACTTTCTGAGTCCGGTGCGTGACCGGATGGTTACCCGCAGGCGGGAAGCGCGATGCGGATCGGACACATGTCCGAGATGATCGACTGCATGGCGGGGTGGAGACGGTCCCGTGGACCGCGGACTCCCCCGGCCGGGCGGCGGCTGCTTCGAGCGCCACCTGAAGCTGCTGCTGCCCGCGGACTTCGACCGGGCGGCCCTGGCGTCCCTGGTCGTCCCGCACGGGGGCCCACCTGTCCTGGAACGCCCGCCGGGTCCTGGCCGCGGGCACGCACGAGCGTTTCGTGACCCGGCGGTGGCGCGGCAGGGCGGCGGAGGCGGGGGGGGTGCCTGCGACGCGCTGGTCGGCGCGCTCGGCGCGGCCGGGTACGAAATCCGTTCGGAGGAGCGGGAGTTCGTGCTGTACGACAGCGACCTGTCGGTGGACGACGGGTGGATCGAAAGCTAGGCCGGCTCGACGCGGACCGCGCAGACCTTGAACTCCGGCATGCGGGACGTGGGGTCCAGGGCCGGGTTGGTGAGGGTGTTGGCGCGGCCCTCGCCCGGCCAGTGGAAGGGCATGAAGACCGTGTCCGCGCGGATGGTGTCGGTGATGCGGGCCGGGGCGACGGCCCGGCCGCGGCGGGAGGTCACGGCGAGGGGGCTGCCGTCGACGGCGCCGATCCGGGCGGCCAGCCGGGGGTGGAGTTCCACGAAGGGGCCGGGGGCGGCCGCGTTGAGCTCGTCCACCCGGCGGGTCTGGGCCCCGGACTGGTACTGGGCGACCACCCGGCCGGTGGTGAGCAGCAGCGGGTAGTCCGCGTCGGGGACCTCGGCGGCGTCGCGGTGGGAGACGGGGACGAAGCGGGCCCGGCCGTCGTCGGTGGCGAAGCGGTCCAGGAAGAGGCGCTCGGTGCCCGGGGGGTCCTCGGTGCCTTCGGGGCCTGCGGGGCAGGGCCAGAAGACGCCCTGTTCGGCCTCGATGCGGGCGTAGGTGATGCCCGAGTAGTCCGCGGGACCACCGGCCGAGGCGCGGCGCAGTTCCTCGAAGACCTCCTCCGGCTCGGTGGGGAAGCCCTTCTCGACGCCCAGGCGGGCGGCGAGTCCGTGCAGGACGTCCAGGTCGCTGCGGACCCCCGGCGGCGGGGTCAGCGCCCGGCGGCGCAGCAGGACGCGGCCCTCCAGGTTGGTGGTGGTGCCGGTCTCCTCCGCCCACTGGGTGACCGGGAGGACCACGTCCGCGAGGGCCGCGGTCTCGGAGAGGACGACGTCGGCCACCGCGAGGAAGTCCAGAGAGCGGATGCGGTCCTCGACGTGCCCGGCGCGGGGGGCGGACACCACCGGGTTGGAGCCCATCAGGAGCAGGGCCTTCACGTCCGTACCGAGGGCGTCGAGGAGTTCGTAGGCGCTGCGCCCCGGGCCGGGGAGGCTGTCGGGGTCGACGCCCCAGACCCCGGCGACGTGGGCGCGGGCCGCCGGGTCGGTGAGCTTGCGGTAGCCGGGGAGCTGGTCGGCCTTCTGGCCGTGCTCGCGGCCGCCCTGGCCGTTGCCCTGCCCGGTGAGGCAGCCGTAGCCGGACAGCGGGCGGCCGGCCCGGCCGGTGGCCAGGCACAGGTTGATCCAGGCGCCGACGGTGTCGGTGCCCTTGGACTGCTGCTCGGGGCCCCGGGCGGTGAGGACCATGGCGGATTCCGGGGCGCAGAACATCGCCACGGCCTCGCGGAGCCTGGGGACCGGTATCCCGGTGATGCGCTCCACCAGCTCCGGCCAGTGGGCCATCGCGGCGGCCCGGGTCTCATCCCAGCCGGTGGTGCGGGCGGCGATGAACTCCTCGTCGGTCCGCCCTTCCGCGACGATCAGGTGCAGCAGGCCGAGTGCGAGGGCCAGGTCGGTGCCGGGGCGCGGGGCGAGGTGCAGGTCGGCCTGTTCGGCGGTGCGGGTGCGGCGCGGGTCGATGACGATGAGGGTGCCGCCATTGGCCTTGAGCTCGGTGAGGTAGCGCAGGGCGGGCGGCATGGTCTCGGCCAGGTTCGAGCCGACGAGGATCACGCAGCCGGTGCGCGGGATGTCCTCCAGCGGGAAGGGCAGCCCGCGGTCGAGCCCGAAGGCCCGCTGGTGGGCCGCGGCGGCCGAGGACATGCAGAAGCGGCCGTTGTAGTCGATCTGCGAGGTGCGCAGGGCGACGCGGGCGAACTTGCCGAGCGCGTAGGCCTTCTCGTTGGTGAGCCCGCCGCCGCCGAAGACCCCGACGGCGTCGGGGCCGTACGTGCGGCCGGTGCGGGCGAGTCCCGCGGCTACGGCGTCGAGGGCCTCCTCCCAGGTGGCCGGCTCCAGCTGCCCGGCGTGGGTGCGGACGAGCGGCCGGGTCAGGCGTACCCGGGAGGAGAGCACGGCGGGGGCGGTGCGGCCCTTGCCGCACAGCGCGCCCCGGTTGACGGGGAAGTCGGCCCGCTCCTCCACCGCCACGGTGGCGCCGCCCGGTTCGGGGCGCAGCCTCATCCCGCACTGCAGGGCGCAGTAAGGGCAGTGCGTGTCGGTGACGGAGCCGGAGCCGGAGCCGGAGGTGTGCATACGGTCCAGCGTGGGTCGGCGGTGTTACGCCGGCCGCCGCCGCGCGTTACGAGTGCGGGTGCTCCGCCTCAGCGCCGCCGGACGGCTGCGGTGAGGCCCGGCGCGGTGGTGGGCGGTCGACGGGTTCGGCGTACACGATCCGGCCGTCCCGCCGGCGGGCGCCGGCGCGGGTCACTGTCCCGTCAGGTACTTCACCGTCAGGCCGGCGGTCCAGCCGCCGTCGACGGCGAGTTCGGCGCCCGTGATGTAGCCGGCGGCGTCGGAGGGCAGGCGCGTCAGTCTGCCAGGGCGGCCAGGGCCCGCGACACCCCTTCCTCCTTCGGTCCGAGGAAGCGCGGTGCGGGCTTGAAGGCCGCGTCCAGCGCGGCCTTGCCCGCCGCGAAGACCTCGCGGGTCTCGCCGTAGTACCAGGTGGCGTCGTGCACGTCGGCGACCCCGACGCCGTACGACTCCAGGCCCGCCGCCTGGCACAGGGCGACGGCCCGGCGGATGTGGAAGCCCTGGGTGACCAGCACGGCCCGTTCCACGCCGAAGATCTCCTTGGCCCGCACGCAGGAGTCCCAGGTGTCGAAGCCCGCGTAGTCGCTGACGATCCGCCCGTCCGGCACCCCGTGCGCGGTGAGGTACGTGCGCATCGCGTCGGGCTCGTCGTAGTCGTGCCGGCCGTTGTCCCCGGTGACGAGGACGACCTTGACCTTGCCGGTGCGGTACAGCTCGGCAGCGGCGTCGAGCCGGTCGGCGAGGTAGGGGGTGGGCCGGCTCCCCAGCAGGCCCGCGCCGAACACCACGGCCACCTCGGCGGCGGGCGCGTCGGCCGTGGTCCGCAGCCGGTCGGCGGCCGCCGCGTGCATCCACGCCGAGGGCAGCAGCGCCAGCACGCAGCCCGCCATGACGGCCTGCACCGCCCGCCGCCGGGTCCGTACGCTGCGCAGCGCCGCCACCGCCCGGCTCCACTCGACTCTCGGCAGGCGCGGTCGGCGCATCATCCATCCCCTGGTGGTCTCGGTTGCTCGTCCGCTGGTCAGGACGCGTACGGGGGCCGCGCGGTTCGCCCGGCCCGCGATCTGCGGCAGGTACACCGCCGGCCGCGCCGGCTGCGGACAGCCGCGCCGGCCGCCCTGTGAGCACACGGCAAAGACCCGTCATCCCCGCGCAACGCGGCGGCAACCTCCGGCGCGGAGGATCGGTTCATGACGGAGCCGGTGCACCCTCCCGAGTTTCCCGCCCTCCCCTTCGACAGCACGGCCGAGCTGCTCGGCCGCATCACCCTCCAGCTGGGCACTCAGCTCAGCGGCCTGCGCCGACCCGGAGTCCGCCCATGCAGCCCACCCTCGTCGCCGTGGCCCACGGCAGCCGTGACCCGCGCGCCCTGCACACCGCCCTCGCCCTCCTCGAACGGGTCCGCGAGCTCCGCCCCCGGCTCGACGTCCGGCTCGGCCACGTCGAGCTGAACGAGCCGCTGCTCGACGACACCCTGGACGGGCTGTCCGGCTCGGCCGTGCTCGTCCCGCTGCTGCTCGGCCGCGGGTACCACGTCAAGCGTGATCTCCCCGCGGCCGCCGCCCGGGCCGGCCACCTGCTCACCCGCGTCGCCGCCCCGCTGGGCCCGCACCCGCTGCTCGTCGAGGCCCTGTACGAGCGGCTCCTGGAGACCGGCTGGACCCCGGCCCCCGGTTCGGCCGTCGTGCTGGCCGCCGCCGGTTCCCGCGACCCCGACTCAACGGCCGACACCCGCCGCACCGCCGCCCAGCTTTCCGAACGCCTCGGCGGCGTGCCGGTGACCCCCGCCTACGCCTCCGCCGCCGCGCCGAGCGCGCCCGAGGCGGTCCGGGCCCTCGCCGCCCGCGGTCACCACCAGATCGCCGTGGCCTCGTACTTCGCCGCTCCCGGCCGGTTCGCCACCCAGACCGCCGCGGCGGCGCCGGGCCCCGCCGCCGCCCCGCTGGGCGATCACCCGGCCCTGGCCCGGCTGCTGCTGCACCGCTACGACGAGGCCCGTGCGCTGCCCCTCGACCTGGTGCGGCCGGAACTCGTCTCCGCCTGATCCCGGTTTGTCAGTTGTTCCGGTTACCGTCTCTGCATGGAAGGCACCACGCACGCCCTCACCGACGACCACCGCGACCTCTACGACGCGGCCGACACCGAGCGCTGGGCCGCCGAGCCCGACAAACGGCCCGGCCGGACCGCCTTCCAGCGCGACCGCGCCCGTGTGCTGCACTCGGCCGCGCTGCGCCGCCTGGCCGGGAAGACCCAGGTCGTCACCCCCGGCAGCCGTTCCTACGACTGGGACGCGAGTCCCCGGACCCGCCTGACCCACTCGCTGGAGTGCGCCCAGGTCGGGCGGGAGCTCGGCGCCGCGCTCGGCTGCGACCCCGACCTCGTCGAAGCCGCCTGCCTCTCCCACGACATGGGCCACCCGCCTTTCGGCCACAACGGCGAGGAGGCGCTCAACGAGTTCGCCAAGGACTGCGGCGGCTTCGAGGGCAACGCCCAGTCGCTGCGCCTGCTGACCCGCCTGGAGCCCAAGCGGTTCGTGCCCGATCCGGCGAGCGGGGAGCTCGTCAGCGTCGGCCTCAACCTCACCCGGGCCTGCCTGGACGCCGCCACCAAGTACCCGTGGGCCCGCGGGGACCACCCCACCGACCCCGGCTCGGTGAAGTTCGGCGCGTACGAGGACGATCTTCCGGTCTTCGCCTGGCTGCGCCGCGGCGCGCCCGCGGACCGCAAGTGCTTCGAGGCCCAGGTCATGGACTGGGCGGACGACGTCGCGTACTCCGTCCACGACTTCGAGGACGGCCTGCACGCCGGCCACCTCGACCCCAACATGCTCTACGCCGAACCCGAGCGCACGGCGATCTGGCAGGTGGCCATCGGCCGGTACGTCCCCGCCGACACCTCGCCCGAGGAGCTGCGGGCCGCCCTCGACCGTTTGATGGAGGAGGAGTGGTGGCCGCACGGGTACGACGGTTCGGCCGTCGCCCAGTCCCGGCTGAAGGACGCCACGAGCCAGCTGATCGGCCGGTTCTGCCTGGCCGCCGAGGGGGCCACCCGGGAGGCGTACGGCTCCGGCCGCCTCACCCGGTACGGTGCCGAACTGGTGATCCCGCGCGAGGCGCGCAACGAGTGCGCGGTGCTCAAGGCGGTCGCCGACCTGTACGTGATGCAGCGCGACGAGCAGGAACGGATCCGCGCCGACCAGCGCATCGTCCTGGCCGAACTCGCGGAGGCGCTGAGCGCCCGCGCCCCCGAGGGGCTGGACCCGCAGTTCCGGGCGATCTTCGACGCGGCCCAGGACGACAAGGCGAGGAAAAGGGCGGTCATCGACCAGATCGCGTGCCTCACCGACGCATCCGCCCGTTCCCTTCACGCACGCCTCACCCGGCGCGGCCGACGCGCCGAAAGGTGAGCTGATCGAGCCACTCCCCCTTCACGCGGCAGGCTCGGTGCGGGACGCTCGCATGTGCTCGCATGTGGCGGAGAGGTTATGAGGAGGCATCAGGTGGTCGACGCACACCGGACATTCGTCATCGTCGGCGCGGGGCTCGCCGGGGCAAAGGCGGCCGAAACGCTGAGGTCCGAGGGGTTCACGGGGCGGGTGATCCTGATCGGCGACGAGCGCGACCATCCTTACGAGCGCCCCCCGCTGTCCAAGGGCTACCTGACCGGGAAGGACGACCGGGAGAGCGTCTTCGTCCACGAGCCGTCCTGGTACGCGGCCGCCGACGTCGAGCTGCACCTCGGCCAGCCGGCCGTCCACCTCGACCGGGACGCCAAGAAGGTGGTCCTGGGCGACGGCACCGTCCTGTACTACGACAAGCTGCTGCTGGCCACGGGCGCCGAGCCGCGCCGCCTGGACATCCCCGGCACCGGCCTGGCCGGGGTGCACCACCTGCGGCGCCTGGCGCACGCCGAACGGCTGAAGGGCGTCCTGGCCGGGCTCGGCCGGGACAACGGGCACCTGCTCATCGCGGGCGCCGGGTGGATCGGGCTGGAGGTGGCCGCCGCGGCCCGCGGCTACGGCGCCGAGGTCACGGTCGTCGAGCCGGAGGCCACGCCGTTGCACGCGGTGCTCGGCCCGGAGATCGGCCGGCTCTTCGCCGACCTGCACGCCGATCACGGGGTGCGGTTCCACTTCGGGGCGCGGCTGACCGAGATCGTGGGCCACGACGGCATGGTGCTGGCCGCCCGTACGGACGACGGGGAGGAGCACCCGGCGCACGCGGTGCTCTCCGCGATCGGGGCCGCCCCGCGGACCGCGCTGGCCGAGACCGCCGGGCTGGCCCTGGTCGACCGGGAGCACGGCGGCGGGATCGCGGTGGACTCCTCCCTGCGCACCTCCGACCCGGACGTCTACGCGGTCGGGGACGTGGCGGCCGCCCACCATCCGGTGCTCGGGACCCGGCTGCGGGTCGAGCACTGGGCCAACGCGCTGAACGGCGGCCCGGCGGCCGCGAAGGCCATGCTGGGCCAGGAGGTCCGCTACGACCGGGTGCCGTACTTCTTCTCGGACCAGTACGACGTGGGCCTGGAGTACTCCGGGTACGCGCCGGCCGGCGGCTACGACCAGGTGCTGATCCGCGGGGACGTGGGCAAGCGGGAGTTCATCGCGTTCTGGCTGTCGGAGGGGCGGGTCCTGGCCGGGATGAACGTGAATGTGTGGGATGTCACCGAGCACATCCAGGCCCTGATCAGGTCGAAGACCCCCGTCAACCGCGAGGCGCTGGCGGACCCGTCCGTTCCGCTTGACTCCCTGGTGCGGGGCGAGGGGGCCTGACCGGATTACCGGCGCCCGGCCGTAGACTTCACGGGTGGCAGGACGGATCAACGACGACGACGTGAAGGCGGTACGGGACGCGGTCCCGATCGACGCCGTGGTCTCCGAGTACCTCCAGCTGCGCAACGCGGGCGGCGGCAACCTCAAGGGCCTGTGCCCCTTCCACGACGAGAAGTCCCCTTCCTTCCAGGTCAGCCCCAGCAAGGGGCTCTACCACTGCTTCGGCTGCCAGGCGGGCGGGGACACCCTCGACTTCGTCATGAAGATCGACCACCTCTCCTTCTCGGAGGCGGTCGAGCGCCTGGCCGGCCTGGCCGGCATCACCCTGCGGTACGAGGAGGGCGGCTACACCGCCGGCACCAGCGGCCGCGGTGACCGCATCCGGCTGGTCGAGGCGCACAAGGCCGCCGCCCAGTTCTACGTTGACCAGCTGGGCAGCCCCGAGGCGGAGATCGGCCGCAAGTTCCTGGCGGAGCGCGGCTTCGACCAGGCCGCGGCCGCGCACTTCAGCGTGGGCTACAGCCCGGCCGGTTGGGACCACCTGACCCGCTTCCTGCGCGGCAAGGGCTTCAGCGACAAGGAGCTGATCACCTCCGGGCTCGCCCAGGACAGCCGCAGCGGCAAGCCGATCGACCGCTTCCGCGGGCGGCTGATGTGGCCGATCCGCGACATCAGCGGCGAGGTGGTCGGCTTCGGCGCGCGCAAGCTGCGCGACGACGACAACGGGCCGAAGTACCTGAACACCCCCGAGACCGCGATCTACAAGAAGTCTCAGGTGCTGTACGGCATCGACCTGGCGAAGAAGGAGATCGCGAAGACCTCCCGGGCCGTGGTCGTCGAGGGCTACACGGACGTGATGGCCTGCCACCTGGCCGGGGTCACCACCGCGATCGCGACCTGCGGCACCGCCTTCGGCGGGGACCACATCAAGATCCTGCGCCGGCTGCTGATGGACAACGCCACCGCCGAGGTGATCTTCACTTTCGACGGCGACGCGGCGGGCCAGAAGGCCGCCCTGCGGGCCTTCGAGGACGACCAGAAGTTCGCCGCGGAGACCTCGATCACCATCGCCCCCGGCGGGATGGACCCCTGCGACCTGCGCCTGGCCCAGGGCGACGCGGCCGTGTCCGGCCTGGTGGAGGCCCGTACCCCGCTGTTCGAATTCGCGCTGCGGCACATCGTCGCCCGGCACAACCTGGAGAATCCGGCGGGCCGGGCGGCCGCCCTGGACGAGGCCGCGCCCGTCGTCGCCAACATCAAGAACATCGCGATCCAGCACGAGTCGGCGGTCCAGCTGGCGGGCATGCTGGGCATCCGCGACGAGCAGTTCGTGGTCAAGCGGGTCGCACAGCTGGCGCGCTGGGCCCGCGAGCGCGGCCAGGGCGACGGCCCGCAGGGCGGCCGGCCCGGCGGGAAGCCGCAGCGGGGCCGCCCCTCCTACGAGGACGTCCCCGCGCCCGCCGCCCAGCCGGCCGGGGGCCCCGCGCTGAACCTGCGCAGCCCGGCCCACCGCACCGAACGCGAGCTGCTGAAGCTCGCGCTCCAGCGGCCCGCCCTGGTCTCCCCGGCCTTCGACGCGTACGGGATGGACGAGTTCACCGCCCCGCCCTACGCGGCGGTGCGCCAGGCCATCCTGGACGCGGGCGGTGCCTCGCTCGGCACGGAGGACTACCTGGCCCGCGTCCGCGAGGCCGCCCCGAACGACACCGTGCGCGCGCTCGTCACGGAGCTGGCGGTCGAGGCCATCCACGCAAAGACGGTGGACGAGATCTACGCGGGGGTCCAGCTGGTCCAGGTGCGGCTGCGCGCCGTCGACCGCCGGGTCCACGAGATCCAGGGCACGCTGTCGCGGCTGGGCCCGCAGGCTCCGCCGGAACAACTGGCGGCCGTCCAGGAGGAGCTGTGGGTGCTCCAGCAGTACGGCCAGCGGCTGCGCAACCGCGGCGCCGAGGGGCTCTAGGGCGTGTCTTGCCGGCGCTTGAACCAGTCGCCGCCGGGTATCTCCGTGCCTGATGCGCGCAGGTCGCGGGCGATCAGCGGGGCCGCCAGATAGACCCAGGCGCGGACCGTCGTGCCGTCGGGGCGCAGGGCCGGCCGGGCGATCCGGTCGTAGATGTTCCCCGGGCGGCCCGGGCCCTGGTACTCCTCCAGCTGGTCCAGCGCGGCGAGCAGCTTCCCGTACGCACCCGGCGCCGCCGTGATCAGCTCGCCGACGACCGCGGTGCCGGGGCGGTGGACCGCGTACGGATATCCGGGCCCGTCGTAGAGCGCCGCGTCCGGGAGGAGGGCCGGCTCCTCCGAGGCCGTGCGGCCGCGCAGGAAGAGTTCGTGGTTGACCTCGCCCGGGCGCAGGGTCCCGTAGACGAAGAACGGGAGCGGATCGCTCGGGTCCGGTAGCCGTTCGACCGATGTCACGGGGCCTCCCTCGGGTATGGCGCGGCGGTCCGCGGGCCGGGCCGAGAGTCCCGGCCTTCCCGCGCCCCACCACCGTACGCACCGCTGTCGCACAACCTCCCGGCGTTCGTGACCCGACCGGGCAGCCGGAGTCACCCGGACGGCGCGGGGCGCTCCGATGGCCGCAGCACCCGCGTTGACCTGCGAAGACGTTCCGCAGGTGGGTCAGGGAAAGGCATACCTGACGGAACATCAGCAGGCGCGCGGCGGGCCGGCCGGGTTTCCTCGGAAACACGACCCCGTGTCTCCAGGAGAGTCCCCATGCGCCGACGTACCGCACACCTGCTGACCGCGACCGCGCTGAGCGCCGCCGCGTTCGCCGGGCCGGTCGCCGGCGCGGTGGCCGCCGCGGACCTCGGCGTGGTGGGCTTCGCACCCGGGGACTTCGCGCCGCTGGAGGTATGGCCCAAGTCCGCCGCCCCCGGCGCCACCGTCACCGTGAACACCACCGCCTGCGGCAGCGGCAGTCACGCGGACGGCGATGCCACCACGGTGGGCGGCGGCCGGTTCAAGCTGGTCCCGGGCACCCACAAGGAGGTGGTCGTGGGGCAGTTCCAGATCGCCCACGGCACCCGCGGCGGGACCTACGGCATCGGCGCGACCTGCGCGAACGGCAAGTTCGCCACGGGCAACCTGATCGTCACCGAGCGCGGCCCGCAGGGCCACGTCAACACCGGGGTGGGCGGTGGCACGACCACCACCACCGACCCCGCCAAGATCGCGGCGGGGGCGGCCGTACTGGCCGCTGCCGCCGTCGGCGGTACCTGGCTCCTGCGTCGCCGGGCGAGCGGCACGCGGAGCTGACGGACGCCCACCGCGGCTCCGGCCGCGGTCCGACCGGTACCGTCCCCCGTCGCCCGCCCCGCGAGGTCCCCCCCGTTCGCGGGGCCGGGCGACGGCCAGTCACCCCGAAACGGAAGCCGAGGGGGTACGCATGGGTGGCGATTTCGGTGGCGCGCGGGGCCGCGACCGCCCCGGATCCGCAGCGCACCCCGGGCGGCGAGCGGCGAGCCGGGCCGTCCGCACCCCCACCGCCCGCCACGGCGGACTCGTCGCGCTCGCCGCCTGCGTCGGCATCTGGCTCGTGACCAGCGGTTCGCGTGAACCCGTCGGACCGCCGCTGCCCTCCGCCGCCGAGTCACTGACCGCCGCCGGCGTGGTGGGCCCCGGGATCGCCCCGCTCCCCGGTTCGCCGCCGGCCCGGATCCGGATCCCCTCCATCCGGGTCGACGCCCCGCTGACCGGGCTCGGCCTGGATCCCCGCGGCAGCCTCGAAGTGCCGCCGCCGGACCGGCGCGACCTGGCCGGCTGGTACCGCGACGGCACCACTCCGGGCGCCACCGGCACGGCCGTCATCGCCGGGCACGTGGACGACGCGGCCGGGCCGGGGGTCTTCTACCACCTGGGCGCGCTGCGCCGCGGGGCCTCCATCGAGATCCCGCGCGCGGACGGCCGTACGGCGGTGTTCACGGTGCACGCGGTCGAGGTGTACGACGCCAAGGCCTTCCCCGACACCCGCGTGTACGGGCCTTCGGCGCGCGCCGAGCTGCGGGTGATCACCTGCGGCGGCGGCTTCTCGCCACGCACGGGCTACCGCGGCAACGTGGTGGTCTTCGCGCACCTCACGGGGACGTACTAGGGGGCGTCTTGCCGGTCCGCCCTATCCCCACTGCTCGAAGCCGAGCTTGAGCACCAGCGCACCCACCACCGTCAGCAGCACGCCGCGGACGAAGCCGCTGCCCTTCTTGAGCGCCATACCGGCGCCGATCATGCCGCCGGCCAGGTTGAACACCGCCATCAGCGCGGCCAGCTGCCACAGCACCATGCCCTGGTAGGCGAACATCGCGAGCGCCCCGGCGTTGGTGCAGCAGTTCACGATCTTGGCGGTGGCGGAGGCGGTGACCAGGTCGAGGTGGAGCAGTGCCGTGAGCGCGAGCACCAGGAAGGTGCCGGTGCCGGGCCCGATGAGGCCGTCGTAGAAGCCGATGCCCAGGCCCGCGAGCCCGATGGCGAGCAGCACCCGCTGCCGGCTGACGGGTGCGGTCGAAGGGGCGGTGCCGAAGCCCGGCTTGAAGATCACGACGCCCGCGACGATCACGAGCACCACCATGATCAGCGGGCGGAGCGCGTCCTTGCTGATGCCGCCCGCGAGCGCGGCACCGCCCATCGAACCGGCGAGCGCGGCCAGGCCGATGCGGACCGCCAGCTTCACGTTCACCGGAGCCTTGCGGGCGTACGTCACAGCCGCCCCGGCGGTGCCGACGATGGCGACGGCCTTGTTGGTGCCGAGGACGGTGGCGGGGTGGGCGTTCGGCAGGCCGAGGAGGAGCGCGGGCAGGAGCAGCAGGCCGCCGCCGCCCACCACCGCGTCGATCCAGCCGGCCGCGGCTGCGGCCACACACAGGACGATGATCATGGTCGTTGATATGTCAGGCACGGCTCGACCCTATGGATCAGTTGGGTGCAGTGACCATCAATCCCCGGAAACTTGCGCAAAGGTTGAGGTTCGCCGGGCCGGCAACGGAGCACGCTGAGGGCCCCGGTGGCGGCCCCGATGATCCTCAAGACGGCCTTGAGGAAGGCCTCACCGACCCTTGACCCGGGCGCTGAGGCCGGCGTTCCGTCCGGGTAACAGGGGCGATGCCGTGGGGAAACAGCGGCCGCGCACGCTCGTGGCATGACCTCGGAACAGCGTGTGGTGGTGATCGGCGGCGGCCTCGCGGGACTGCGACTGGCCGCGCGCCTGACCGGTGCGGCGGCGGTGACCGTCCTCGGCGAGGAGCCGCACGTCCCGTACAACCGCGTCCTGCTCGCTGAGGTCCTCGCCGGCCGCTACGCACCGGAGGTCACCGCCCTCCCGACGCCCGGCCCGGCCCTGCGCCGGGGGGTCCGCGCGGTACGGATCGACCGCGCGGACCGGACCGTACGGTGCGACGACGGCACGGGGGCGGAGTACGACACGCTGGTGCTGGCCACGGGCTCGAACGCGGTGCTCCCGCCGCTGCGCGGGCTGTTCGAGCCCGAGGGGCGGGACCTTCCGGACGGGGTCCACGCCTTCCGCACGATGGACGACTGCCTGGCCCTCTCGGCGGCCGTACGCCCCGGGGTGCGGGCGGTGGTGATCGGCGGGGGCCTGCTGGGCGTCTCCGCGGCCCGTGCGCTCGCCGCGCGGGGGGCGGTGGCCGTCCTGGCCCAGCAGGGCGAGCGCCTGATGGAACGCCAGCTGGACGCCGAGTCCTCGGCCCTGCTGGCCGCGCACCTGACCTCACTCGGGGTGGAGATCCACACGGAATGCCGGGTGCGCGGCCTGACCACGACACGATCGCCTGCGGCTCCGCTGCCGGGGGCGCTGCCCCCGGACCCCCGCGCCTCAAGCGTCGGCGAGGCTGAAGTTGCCCTGCGGGCAACCCAGCCGCGCCAGGCAGGCGGGGCCGGGCCAAATCCAGCCCCTCCGGCGTTTGAGGAGCGGGATCCGGGGCGGAGCCCCGGCATTGGCGCCGCACCCGGGCAGCGGCGGGTCACCGGGGTCGAGCTCGCCGACGGCTACCGGCTGGAGGCCGATCTCGTCGTGCTCGCCTGCGGCGTCCGCCCCCGCACGGGCCTCGCCAAAGCCGCCGGCCTCGACGTCCACACCGGCATCGTGGTCGACGACCACCTCCGCACCAGCGACCCCCGCATCCACGCCATCGGCGACTGCGCCGAGCACGCCGGCCAGGTGTACGGCCTCGCGGGCGCCGCCCTGGAGCAGGCCGACACCCTGGCCGCGCTCCTCTCCGGCCGGCCCACGCACTACACCGGCACCCGCGCCCTCACCCGCCTCACCCTCGGCGGAGCCGAGAACGACTCCCTGGACCTCGCCGCCTTCGGTGAGACCACCCCGCTCCCCGGCGACGACGTGGTCCGCCTCTCCGACGCCACCCGCCGCACCTACCGCAAGGTCGTCCTGCGGGGCGACCGCCTCGTCGGGGGCGTGCTGCTCGGCGAGCTCTCCACCGTGGGGGCCCTCGCCCGCACCTGGGAGGGCGGGGAATCACCGCACGACCTGTTCCACCTGCTCACCGACGACGGAGGCCACTGACATGCCCGAGCCCCTGCCCACGATCGTGCTCATCGGGCACGGCATGGTCGGCCAGCGCTACCTCGAAGCACTCGCCGAGCGCGGGGTCACCGCCACGCACCGGATCACCGTGCTCTGCGAGGAGCCCCGGCCCGCCTATGACCGCGTGCACCTGACCTCGTACTTCTCCGGCAGCACCGCCGAGGACCTGTCCATGACGCCCGCCGGGTTCATGGAGGAGCACGGCATCGCCCTCCACCTCGACGACCCCGCCGAGCACATAGACCGGGCCTCCCGTACCGTCACCTCCCGGTCCGGGCAGGTGTTCCCGTACGACGTCCTGGTGCTGGCCACCGGCAGCTATCCCTTCGTACCGCCGGTCCCGGGCAAGGACGCCCCCGGCTGCTTCGTCTACCGCACGATCGAGGACCTGCTCGCGATCGAGGAGTACGCGAAGAGCCGCGGCTCCGGCGCGGTCGTCGGCGGCGGCCTCCTCGGGCTGGAGGCCGCCGGCGCCCTCCAGGGGCTGGGCCTGGCCACCCGTATCGTCGAGTTCGCCCCGCGCCTGATGCCCGTACAGGTCGACGAGGGCGGCGGCGCGGCCCTGCTGCGCACCATCGAGTCCATGGGGCTGACCGTCCACACCGGTGTCGGCACCCAGGAGGTGGTGACCGGCGAGGACGGTCACGTCAGCGGAATGCGGCTCTCCGACGGCTCCGTCGTCGACACCGACCTCGTCGTCTTCTCCGCCGGCGTCCGTCCCCGAGACCAGCTGGCCCGCGACGCCGGACTGGACGTCGGCGAGCGCGGCGGTATCGCGGTCGACGCCCGCTGCCGCACCTCCGACGCGCACGTCTACGCCATCGGCGAGTGCGCCCTCGCCGTCGACGGCCGGGTCTACGGACTGGTCGCCCCCGGCTACGAGATGGCCGAGACGGCCGCCGACGATCTGCTGGGCCGCGAGAAGGAGTTCACCGGAGCCGACCTCTCCACCAAGCTCAAGCTCCTCGGCGTGGACGTGGCCTCCTTCGGCGACGCCCACGGCGCCACCCCGGACAGCCTCGACGTCGTCTGGTCCGACTCCCGCTCCGGGGTCTACAAGAAGCTGGTCGTCTCGCCCGACGGGGTCCTCCTCGGCGGGGTGCTGGTCGGCGACGCGGACTCCTACGGGCTGCTGCGCCCGCTCACCGGCAGCGTCCCGCCCGTGGCCCCCGAGCAGCTGGTGCTGCCCGCCGGGGTCGGCACCCCGCTCGCGCTCGGCCCGTCCGCGCTCCCCGACCACGCGGTGATCTGCTCCTGCCACAACGTCACCAAGAAGGCCATCGCCGCCTGCGCCACCCTCGCCGAGGTCAAGAAGTGCACCAAGGCGGGCACGGGCTGCGGCAGCTGCGTCAAGGTGATCGGCCAGCTGCTGCCGGCCGCCACCGACAAGGGGCTGTGCGGCTGCTTCCCCTTCACCCGGGCCGAGCTCTACGAGATCGTCCGTACCCGCCGGCTGACCTCGTACGAGGCGATCCTCGACGGTCACGGGCGCCCGGAGGCCCGCGGCGGCGACGGCTGCGAGGTCTGCAAGCCCACCGTCGGCTCGATCATCGCCTCGCTGGCCCCGACCCTCGGGGCGAGCGGCTACGTCCTGGACGGGGAGCAGGCCGCCCTCCAGGACACCAACGACCACTTCCTCGCGAACATGCAGCGCAACGGCTCCTACTCGGTCGTCCCGCGCATCCCCGGCGGTGAGATCACCCCCGACAAGCTGATCGTGATCGGCGAGGTGGCCCGGGACTTCGGCCTCTACACGAAGATCACCGGTGGCCAGCGGATCGACCTCTTCGGGGCGAGCGTGGACCAGCTCCCGCGGATCTGGGCACGGCTCGTCGACGCCGGGTTCGAGTCCGGGCACGCGTACGGGAAGGCCCTGCGCACGGTGAAGTCCTGCGTGGGGCAGACCTGGTGCCGCTACGGGGTCCAGGACAGCGTCCGGATGGCCATCGACCTGGAGCTCCGCTACCGGGGGCTGCGCGCCCCGCACAAGCTGAAGTCGGCGGTCTCCGGCTGCGCCCGCGAGTGCGCGGAGGCGCAGAGCAAGGACTTCGGCGTCATCGCGACGGCGAGTGGCTGGAACCTGTACGTGGGCGGCAACGGCGGGGCCACCCCGCGCCACGCCGACCTGCTGGCCCAGGACCTGTCGGACGCCGAACTGGTCCGGCTGATCGACCGGTTCCTGATGTTCTACATCCGCACCGCGGACCGGCTGGAGCGGACCTCCACCTGGCTGGAGCGGCTGGAGGGGGGCCTGGCCCACCTGCGGGACGTGGTCGTGCACGACTCGCTCGGGCTGTGCGCGGAGCTGGAGGCCCTGATGGCCGACCACGTGGCGCACTACCGGGACGAATGGGCCGAGACGCTCCAGGACCCGGAACGGCTGCGCCGGTTCGTGTCCTTCGTCAACGCTCCCGGTGCCCCCGACCCGACCGTGAAGTTCGTCCCCGAGCGCGACCAGGTCAAGCCCGACCTGGCCGTCCTGACCATAGGAGGACCCGTCCGATGACCGTGGAACTGCAGGTTGCGCAGGGCTGGCTGACGGTGTGCGAGCTGTCCTCGCTCACCCCCGGGCGCGGGGTGGCGGCGCTGCTGCCCGACGGGAGCCAGGCCGCGGTGTTCGTCGACCGCGCGGGGCGCCCGTACGCCATCGGCAACCAGGACCCCTTCACCGGGGCGCACGTGCTCTCGCGCGGGCTGGTGGGCACGGCGGGGGGCCGGCCCTTCGTGGCTTCCCCGCTGCTGAAGCAGCGCTTCGACCTGGAGTCGGGGCGCTGCCTGGACGACGAGGAGACGGTGGTCCGGACCTACCCGGTGCGGACCGCCGCGACCTCGTGACCGCATTCGGTGATGTCGTCAGCCCTGGACCATCGACGGGTCCATCCACATGATCTCCCACGTGTGGCCGTCGAGGTCGTCGAAGGCGCGGCCGTACATGACGCCGTGGTCCTGGGCGGGGCGGGGTTCGGTGGCGCCGGCCGCCAGGGCTCCGTCCACCAGCTCGTCGACCGCGGTGCGGCTCCCGGCGCTCAGACAGAGCAGCACCTCGGACGTCTTCGTGGCGTCCGCGATCTCCTTGTGGGTGAAGTCCTTGTAGCGGGCCTCGGTCAGGAGCATCGCGACGATGGTGTCGCTGATGACCATCGAGGCGCAGTTCTCGTCGGTGAACTGGGCGTTGAAGGAGTAGCCCAGCTTGCTCCAGAAGGCCTTGCTGGCGTCCAGGTCCTTGACCGGCAGGTTGACGAAGATCATGGTGGCGGACATCGAGGTCTCATTTCTCTCGTGTGCGGAGCTCGGTGCGTGCTGCCCGGTGCTTTCGAGAGGTAGACCGCCCGTCCCCGGGAAACTCATCGCTCCCCGCGAAATTTCTTCCAATTTTCTTTTCTGACCTACGAAACCGCAGGTCAGGCCATAGATACGAGGCTCAGCTCCAGCACCGCCAGCGGGATGAAGCCGGCCGCGTCCTCGCCCTGGAGCGAGGCCCCGGGTCCGGCGAGGCGCTGGTGGAGGGCGAGCGCGATCCGCTCCCCCTGCCCCTTGGCCCGCTCGGCGTTCGGCCCCCGGTGCCGTCCGTCGATCGCGGCCCTCCACAGCTGGACCCAGCGGCCGAAGTCGGCGGCGGTCAGCTCCCGCACCGCGTGCAGGGCGGCGTGCGGGGCGAAGGCGTCGCGCCGGTAGTCGGCGGTGCGGAAGAGGGCCCGCTCCCAGAAATCGGTGATCCGGGGCAGGTGGGACTCCAGGTCCGTGCCCGCGAGTTCGGTGAAGAAGGGCCCGATCCGCGGGTCGGCGAAGGCGGCCGTGTAGAAGCGGCGCAGTACGACGTCGAGGTCGGCACGGCCTGAGATGTCGGCGGCGGCGAAGTGGTCCATTGCCGCACCATCCTCCCCCACGGGGGGCCTCCCCCGGGCGGAAAGTCCCGCGGTGCGCCCCGCCGTTGCGCGGTCCGGCGTATTGCACGTCGAGCGGTCGCCCGTGCGTCATGGGGAGTTGGCGCCACGGCAACTGGCGCCTCCTAGGTTCCTCGACGCGTGCGACCCCGCGTCCGACCGGCCGCGGGGCCTTCCTCCCACAGGAGTGACCGTGGAACGTCGTACCTTCCTGCGCGGCGCAGTGATCGGTTCGTCGGCCGCCGCCTTCGGCGGCACGTTGATGCACGGGGCCGCCTACGCCGCCCCCGCCCAGCCGGGTGCCGGACCCTACGGGGCGCTCGGCGCGGCCGACGCCAACGGCATCATGCTCCCCAGCGGCTTCACCAGCCGGGTCATCGCCCGCTCCGGCCAGACCGTCAGCGGCACCTCGTACAGCTGGCACAGCGCCCCCGACGGCGGTGCCTGTTTCGCGGACGGCTCGGGCTGGATCTACGTGTCGAACTCGGAGATCAACCCCTCCGGCGGCGCGAGCGCGGTCAGGTTCAACTCCTCCGGCACCATCACCGGCGCCTACCGCATCCTGTCCAACACCCGGCAGAACTGCGCGGGCGGCAAGACCCCCTGGAACACCTGGCTGTCCTGCGAGGAGGTCGACCGCGGCTTCGTCTACGAGACCGACCCGTACGGGGTGAACGCGGCCGTGCAGCGCCCTGCGATGGGCCGCTTCAGGCACGAGGCGGCCGCCGCCGACCCGGTGCGCCGGGTGATCTACCTGACCGAGGACGAGACCAACGGCTGCTTCTACCGCTTCATCCCGGCCACCTGGGGCAACCTCTCCTCCGGCACCCTCCAGGTCCTGAAGGCCGGCACCGCCACCTCCGGCTCCTTCACCTGGCAGAACGTCCCGGACCCGGACGGTTCGCCGACCGTGACCCGCAGCCAGGTCTCGGGCTCGAAGAAGTTCAACGGCGGCGAGGGCTGCCACTACGCCAACGACACCGTCTGGTTCACCACCAAGGGCGACAACCGGGTCTGGCAGCTGAACCTCACGAACAGCACGTACGAGCTGGCCTACGACGACTCGCTCGTGCCCGGCGGCGCGGCCCCGCTGACCGGTGTCGACAACGTCACCGGGTCCTCGTACGGCGACCTGTACGTCGCCGAGGACGGCGGCAACATGGAGATCTGCGTGATCACCCCGGACGACGTGGTGGCGCCCTTCCTGCGGATCACCGGCCAGTCCTCCTCGGAGATCACCGGCCCGGCCTTCTCGCCCGCCGGCAACCGCCTCTACTTCTCCAGCCAGCGCGGTACGAGCGGCAGCTCGTCCGGCGGCATCACCTACGAGGTGACGGGCCCGTTCCGCGTCTAGCCCCGCCGTCGTTCCCCTCCAGCCCCGCCAGGGGGCACCTCCCAGCGGTAGCGGGGGGAGTTCGAGGCGCGGGGCCCGGGGGCAACGGCGCCGCACCCGCACGACCGGCCGCACCCCGACGGGTTCACCCCGCCGAGGTGCGGCCACCGTCATGAGGCCACGGCCCCACCCTTCAGCAGCGCAGCCCCCAGCGGGGTCACGGTGTGCAGCACCGCGTTCCCCCGCCGCAGCGTGGTGACCAGCCCCGCCTCCCGCATCACGCACGCGTGCTGGCTCGCGGAGGCCAGCGAGACCCCGGCCCGGCGGGCCAGCTCACTGGTGGTCGCCCCGTCCCCTATGGCCCGCAGCACGACCGAGCGGGTGTGCCCGACCAGCTTGCCCAGGGTGCGCTGGCGCTGCTCCTCCACGGGCCGCGCCGCCTCGCCCCCCGCCGGCGCCGAGGCCAGCTGCGCCGCGGCCGGGTAGACGAGCACCGGCGGCAGCTCGGGATCGTGCAGGGTCACCGCGGTGCGCCGGCAGAAGAAGGAGGGCTGGAGCAGCAGCCCCCGCCCCCGCAGCCGTACGTCACGGTCCACGGGGTAGTCGCACTCCAGCACCGGGGCCCGCCAGCGCAGCATGGGCGGCAGGGAGTCCAGCAGCTCGTCCGCGCCGCCGTCCAGCAGGGCCCGGCCGCGCGCGGCGCGCTCGGCCTCGATCTGGGCCTGGATATGCGTCCAGTACGGCTCCACGGCGGCCCGGTGGTACGCGCGGAGCTCGCCCATGAGCCGCGGCAGCTGCTTGTCACCGCCGTCCATGAACTCCCGTAGCCGTGGCGTCATCGGGGCACCGGCGGCCAGCAGCTGCAGCTCGCGCCGCATGCGCTCGGGACGAATCCCGCGCAGCGCGTCGAGGCCCACGTCCCACCCGTACTGCCCCTCCACAGGGGTCAAGAAATCGGGGAAATAACCACGACTCGGTATGAGCATACCGAGCGTGCGTGTTTCACTATTCAACCTGCTCCGGGTTTCCGTACGCCATTCACCGAACAACCGGGCATCGCGCCGGTCCCTTAAGCGGTGAAAGCTCAGAATCGTTTCCCACAACGCATCGGGACGCCCTGCCATCCGTACGCGTGCCAGGTCCACTCCAGTGAAATGGATACGCAGCACCGAACCCCCACCTGTGCAACCGCAATCCCCCCGCCCCATGAGTATGCACGCCGTCACACGTTGTCACCACGCCCTTTCGGCCACAGTTGAAACCCCTTTCGGCGGGGGCGTGACAACCGAAATCCTGTACTCCGCCGGGCACACTCCGGTGCGACCGAAACGCTCCGCGAAGGCCGTGGGGGGCTTTGCGGGGCCTGGCGGTCGGTCGCACCGGGAAGCGCCGACGTGCCCGGCAGAATGACAGCGGCGGTGGACGGGTGGGGATCCGTCCACCGCCTGCTGGCGTAAAGATTTGTTGAACAACAAAAATAGGCGCGCCCGCCCCCGGGCAGTCAGGGAACCCGGGGACAGGCGCGGTCTATGGGGCCCTAGGCGGGCTGTGGGTCAGCGGCTGTCGCTGCCCTTCGCCTCGGCGGCCGCACGGCCGGCCTCAAGGCGCGCCACCGGAATCCGGAAGGGCGAGCAGGAGACGTAGTCGAGGCCGACCTCGTGGAAGAAGTGGACGGACTCGGGGTCGCCGCCGTGCTCGCCGCAGACGCCGAGCTTGAGGTCGGGGCGGGTGGCCCGGCCCAGCTTGGCCGCGTGCCGGACCAGCGAGCCGACACCGTCCTTGTCGATGGTCTCGAAGGGCGAGACCCCGAAGATGCCCTTCTCCAGGTAGGCGGTGAAGAAGCTGGCCTCGACGTCGTCGCGGGAGAAGCCCCACACCGTCTGGGTCAGGTCGTTCGTGCCGAAGGAGAAGAACTGCGCGGCCTCGGCGATCTGGTCGGCGGTCAGCGCGGCGCGCGGCAGCTCGATCATCGTGCCGATGGTCAGCTTGAGGCTGGTGCCGGTCGCGGCCTCGACCTCGGCGATGACCTGGTCGGCCTCGTCGCGGACGATCTCCAGCTCCTGGACGGTGCCGACGAGCGGGACCATGATCTCGGCGCGCGGGTCGCCCTTGGCGTTCTTGCGCTCGGCCGCGGCCTCGGCGATCGCCCGGACCTGCATCTTGAACAGGCCGGGGATGACCAGGCCGAGGCGGACACCGCGCAGACCCAGCATCGGGTTCTGCTCGTGCAGCTTGTGCACGGCCTGGAGCAGGCGCAGGTCGTTCTCGTTGGCGTCCTTGCGGGACTCGGCGAGGGCGACGCGCACCGACAGCTCGGTGATGTCGGGCAGGAACTCGTGCAGCGGCGGGTCCAGGAGGCGGACGGTGACGGGGAGGCCGTCCATCGCCTCGAACAGCTCGACGAAGTCCTTCTTCTGCAGCGGCAGGAGGGCACTGAGTGCCTCCTCGCGCTCTCCGTCGGTGTCCGCGAGGATCAGTCGCTCCACGAGTTCACGGCGCTCACCGAGGAACATGTGCTCGGTGCGGCACAGGCCGATGCCCTGGGCGCCGAAGCGGCGGGCGCGCAGCGCGTCCTCGGCGTTGTCGGCGTTGGCGCGCACCCGCAGGCGGCGGACGCGGTCGGCGTAGGCCATGATCCGGTGCACGGCGGCGACGAGCTCGTCGGCGTCGTCGGCGCCGGCGTGCATGCGGCCCTCGAAGTACTCGACGACCGGGGACGGTACGACGGGTACCTCACCGAGGTAGACCTTGCCGGTGGAGCCGTCGATGGAGACGACGTCGCCCTCTTCGATGACCGTTTCGCCGACCGTCATGCGGCGGCGCTTGGTGTCGACGTCGAGCTCCTCGGCGCCGCAGACACAGGTCTTGCCCATGCCGCGGGCGACGACGGCGGCGTGCGAGGTCTTGCCGCCGCGCGAGGTCAGGATGCCCTCGGAGGCGATCATGCCGTCCAGGTCGTCCGGGTTGGTCTCGCGGCGGATCAGGATGACCTTCTCGCCGGAGCGGGACCACTTGACGGCCGTGTAGGAGTCGAAGACGGCCTTGCCGACCGCCGCGCCCGGGGAGGCGGCGATGCCGCGGCCGAGCAGGGTGGTCTTGGCGCCCTCGTCGAAGCGCGGGAACATCAGCTGGGCCAGCTGGTGGCCGCTGACGCGCTGGAGGGCCTCGGCCTCGTCGATCAGGCCCTGGTCGACGAGCTGGGTGGCGATGCGGAAGGCGGCGCCGGCGGTGCGCTTGCCGACGCGAGTCTGGAGCATCCACAGCTGGCCGCGCTCGATGGTGAACTCGATGTCGCAGAGATCCTTGTAGTGGGTCTCCAGCGTCGTCATGATCGTCATGAGCTGGTCGTACGAGGCCTTGTCGATGGCCTCCAGGTCCGCGAGCGGCACGGTGTTGCGGATACCCGCGACGACGTCCTCGCCCTGGGCGTTCTGCAGGTAGTCGCCGTAGACGCCCGCGTGGCCGCTGGCGGGGTCGCGGGTGAAGGCGACGCCGGTGCCGGAGTCGGGGCCGAGGTTGCCGAAGACCATGGAGCAGATGTTGACCGCGGTACCCAGGTCGCTCGGGATGCGCTCCTGGCGGCGGTAGAGCTTGGCGCGGTCGGTGTTCCACGAGTTGAAGACGGCCTCGACGGCGAGGTCGAGCTGCTCGCGGGCGTCCTGCGGGAACTCGCGGCCGGCCTGCTTGGCGACGATCTTCTTGAAGCGGGTGACCAGCTTCTTCAGGTCGGCGGCGTCCAGGTCGGTGTCGACGGTGACCTTCTTGGCGGCCTTGGCCTCGTCGAGGGCTTCCTCGAAGAGCTCGCCGTCGACGTCCAGCACGGTCTTGCCGAACATCTGGATGAGGCGGCGGTAGGAGTCCCACGCGAAGCGCTCGTTACCGGCCTGGGAGGCAAGGCCGGTCACGGACTCGTCGGAGAGGCCGATGTTGAGGACGGTGTCCATCATGCCGGGCATCGAGAACTTCGCACCGGAGCGCACGGAGACCAGCAGCGGGTCGTCCGACTGTCCGAGCTTCTTGCCCATCTTCGCCTCGAGGGCGGCAAGGTGGGCGCTGACCTCTTCGCGCAGCGCGGCCGGGGCCGTGCCGCTCTCGAGGTAGACCTTGCAGGCCTCGGTGGTGATGGTGAAGCCGGGAGGGACCGGCAGACCCAGGTTGGTCATCTCGGCGAGGTTGGCACCCTTGCCGCCGAGAAGGTCCTTGAGGTCGCGGTTGCCCTCGGTGAAGTCGTAGACGAACTTCTGATCTTTGTTTTCCGACACGGGTCTCGACTCCTCGAGGCTCGGTGGCTGCCCTGACGGCCAGGAACATACCCAGATCGAAGGCTTCTGGGTACGTCCACTTGGTCGTCATACGGCTGTAACCACCCGTGCGCCAGCAGATCGAAAGTAACTCATGGGTAATCAGAAAGTACGAACAGCCTTCACATCTCGAAGGGTGAGGGGGCCCTTGAGGCCTGATCACGCTCGGATGAGCGATCATCGATACATTTGCATTCAAGTCTTGAACGCACAAAGGGTGGCACCCAGTGCCACCCTTTGAAAGTCTTACCCGTGACTTCTGTGCTCATCTGAGCGAAACCCTTCCCATGCGTGGCGTATATCACGCACCACGGAGGGCGATTTGTCAGCCTCCGGAGGTGTCCAGTTCAGCGTCCTCGCTCACACCCGCGCAGTCGTACGGGTCCTTCAGCCAGCCGTCCGGCAGGACAACTCGGTTGTTTCCGGACGTCCGACCGCGAGGTCCGTCCGCGCTCTCCGGCCATGCTTGATCCAGATCGAGCTCGCTCAGATGAGCGTCCAGCTCGGCCAGGGAAGAGGTGACCGCGAGCTTCTTGCGCATCTCCGAGCCCACCGAGAAGCCCTTGAGGTACCAGGCCACGTGCTTACGGAAGTCGATCACCCCGCGCGCCTCGTCGCCGATCCACTCCCCCAGCAGTTGCGCGTGGCGGTGCATGGTGGTCGCCACCTCGCGCAGGGTGGGCTTGTGGAAGTCCTCGGGGCGCCCCTCGAAGGCCGCCACCAGGTCGTTGAACAGCCACGGCCGCCCCAGGCAGCCGCGGCCCACGACGACGCCGTCGCAGCCGGTCTCGCGGACCATGCGCAGCGCGTCCTCGGCGCACCAGATGTCGCCGTTGCCGAGCACCGGGATCTCCGGCACGTGCTCCTTGAGCCGCGCGATCGCGTCCCAGTCGGCGGTGCCGCCGTAGTGCTGGGCGGTGGTCCGGCCGTGCAGGGCTATCGCGGTGACCCCCTCCTCGACGGCGATCCGGCCGGCGTCGAGGTAGGTGAGGTGGTCGTCGTTGATGCCCTTGCGCATCTTCATGGTGACCGGGAGGTCGCCGGCGCCCGCGACGGCCTCGCGCAGGATCGCGCGCAGCAGGTTCCGCTTGTAGGGGAGGGCCGAGCCGCCGCCCTTGCGGGTCACCTTGGGGACCGGGCAGCCGAAGTTGAGGTCGATGTGGTCGGCGCGGTCCTCTTCGACGATCATGCGGACCGCCTTGCCGACCGTGGCCGGGTCCACCCCGTACAGCTGAATCGAGCGAGGCTTCTCGGTCTCGTCGAAGTGGATCAGCTGCATGGTCTTCTCGTTGCGCTCGACCAGGGCGCGGGTCGTGATCATCTCGCTCACGAACAGCCCCTTGCCGCCCGAGAACTCCCGGCAGAGGGTACGGAACGGGGCATTGGTGATGCCGGCCATGGGTGCGAGCACCACCGGGGGCTGCACGGTGTGCGGGCCGATCGCGAGGGGCGGAGGGAGCGTGGTCATCCGCCCATTGTCCCGCATGCCGAGGGGGTGCGGGGGACGTAGCATCGGCGCATGATCGAGCCGAGTCCCCGGCAGCGCATGCTCGTCCTCGCGATCTGCTGCATGAGCCTGCTGATCGTCAGCCTCGACAACACCGTGCTCAACGTCGCCCTGCCCTCGATGCGCCGTGACCTGGACGCCTCGGTCGCGGGACTGCAGTGGAGCATCGACGCCTACACCCTCGTGCTGGCCTCGCTGCTGATGCTCGCGGGCTCCACGGCTGACCGGATCGGGCGCCGGAAGGTGTTCGTGGCCGGTCTGGTGGCCTTCACCGGCGGCTCCCTGCTCTGCTCGCTCGCCCCCAGCCTCAACTGGCTCATCGTCTTCCGCATGGTGCAGGCCGTCGGCGGCGCGATGCTCAACCCGGTGGCGATGTCGATCATCACCAACACCTTCACCGATCCCGCCGAGCGGGCCCGGGCCATCGGCGTGTGGGGGGCGGTCGGGGGCATCTCCATGGCGGCGGGGCCCCTGATCGGCGGGGTGCTGGTGGACTCCGTGGGCTGGCGCTCGATCTTCCTGATCAACCTGCCGATCGGGCTGGCGGCGTTCGCGCTGACCCTGCGGCACATCACCGAGTCCCGGGCGGCCCGTCCGCGCCGCCCGGACCCGCTGGGGCAGGTGCTGGTCATCGCCCTGCTGGGCAGTCTGACGTACGGGATCATCGAGGCGCCGGCCGCCGGCTGGCGCTCGCCGCTGATCATGGGGTGCGCGGTGGTGGCCGTCGCATCGTTCCTGGGGCTGCTGATCCACGAGCCCCGCTGCGAGGAGCCGCTGATCGATCTCCGGTTCTTCCGGAGCGCGCCCTTCAGCGGGTCGACCGTGATCGCGATCAGCGCCTTCGCCGGGCTCGCCGGTTTCCTCTTCCTGAACACGCTGTACCTCCAGGACGTGCGGGGCCTCAGTGCCCTGCACGCCGGGCTCTACATGCTGCCGATGGCCGGTCTGACCGTCCTGTTCGCCCCGCTGGCCGGGCGGCTGGTGGGCAGCCGCGGGCCGCGGATCTGCCTGCTGATCGCGGGGGTGTCGATGGCGGCGAGCGGGCTGCTGTTCGCCCTGTTCGAGGCCGAGACGTCCAATCCGCTGCTGTTCACCGGGTACATGCTGTTCGGGCTCGGCTTCGGCATGGTGAACGCGCCGATCACCAATACGGCGGTGTCCGGGATGCCGCGTTCGCAGGCGGGGGTCGCGGCCGCCATCGCCTCCACCAGCCGGCAGACCGGCGGCACCCTGGGCGTGGCGGTGATCGGCTCGGTGCTGGCGGCCGGGCTGGCGAACGGCGCGGACTTCTCGGCGGCGGCCCAGCCGGCCTGGTGGATCATCACGATCTGCGGGCTGCTCGTCCTGGCCGTGGGGGCGGCGACGAGCGGCGCATGGGCCCGCCGGACGGCGGAGCGGACCGCCCGCACCCTGGAGGAGGCGGTCGGCGCCACCGCGACGACGACGGGTTCGCCGCGCGGCTGAGCGGTCCGTGGCGGGCGGCTACTCGCCGCAGTTGAAGTCCTCGGCCGAGGTGTTGACCCGGTCGAGGAGGCCGCGCAGGAGGTCGCGCTCCGCGGCCGACAGGCCCGCGAAGATGCCGCTCTCGACCTCGTCGAGGGCGGTGTTCGTCTTGTGGAGGGCCGCTTCCCCGGCGTCGGTGATGGCCACGTTGTGACGGCGGCGGTCGGCCGGGTCCCGGCGGCGTTCGGCCAGGCCCTCGCCCTCCAGGTCGTTCAGGATCCCGACGAGCACGCTCGGGTCCACCTCCAGCCGCTCGGCGAGCGCCCGCTGGCTCATGGGGCCGCCCTCCAGGTGCATCAGCGTCATCGCGTGCCGCGGGGTGAGCCCGGCCGCGCCGAGTGCCCGCTTCATCCGCGTCTGGGTGACCGACCCGTGCCAGGCCAGCAGCAGGCCCAGCCGCTGGGGAGGGTGCGGTCCGTCCTGATCTGCCGTCATGGTCCACATCGTAGCAATCAAGAAATGATTGCGTTGGAGATATCGTTGATGCTATTCAATGGTTTCACAACACCGACCGTTGGAGACCTTCATGTTCATCGCCTACGCCGTCGTCGGCGTCCTGCTCGCCCTCGTCCTCGCCGCCTCGGCCACCTTCAGCCTCCAGCGCAACGACCAGATCGTGGCGAGCATGCAGAAGGTCCAGGTCCCGGACTCGTGGCTGCCGCGGCTGGCCACGCTCAAGGCCGCGGGCGCGATCGGCCTGGTGGCCGGCCTGTGGGTGACTCCGCTCGGCGTGGCCGCGGCCGTCGGCGTGACCCTCTACTTCATCGGCGCGGTCGTCAGCCACCTCCGGGTCAAGGACTACGAGCTGGCGCCGGCGGCCGTACTGACCCTGGTCTCGGCGGCCGCCCTGGTGCTGCGGATCCTCGCCTGACACTGACGAGTGACAGATATTGAAATCTGTCACTCGTCATGTCATTCTCGTTCCATGACGAAGAGCGAGAGCACCTACGTGACCACCGACCGCCGCACTCTCGGCAGCACCGGCCCCACCGTCTTCCCGCTGGGGCTGGGCTGCATGGGGATGTCCGCCCTCTACGGGGAGGCGGACCGCGCCGAGTCCATCGCGACCATCCACGCCTATCTGGACGCCACCCCGGACGGCACGCACACGCTGCTGGACACCGGCGACTTCTACGGCATGGGGCACAACGAACTGCTGATCAACGAGGCCCTGCGCACGGCGCCCGCCGAGGCCCGCGAGCGGGCGCTGACCAGCGTCAAGTTCGGCGCGCTGCGTACGGTCGAGGGTGGCTTCACCGGTTACGACGGCCGGCCGGAGGCCGTCAAGAACTTCCTGGCCTACTCGCTCCAGCGGCTCGGCCGGGACCACATCGACATCTACCGGATCGCGCGCGTGGACCCGGACGTGCCGATCGAGGAGACCGTCGGGGCCATCGCCGAGGCGGTCCAGGCCGGGCACGTGCGCCACATCGGCCTCTCGGAGGTCGGCGCGGACACCCTGCGCCGGGCCGCCGCCGTGGCCCCGATCTCGGACCTCCAGATCGAGTATTCGCTGATCTCCCGCGGCATCGAGGACGAGATCCTGCCGACCGCCCGCGAGCTCGGCATCGGGATCACGGCGTACGGGGTGCTGTCCCGCGGCCTGATCAGCGGCCACTTCACCCGCGACCGCGCACTGGCCCCGGGCGACTTCCGCGGCATGAGCCCCCGCTTCCAGGGCGACAACCTCGGCCGGAACCTCGACCTGGTGGAGGCGCTGCGGAAGGTGGCCGAGGGCAAGGGCGTGAGCGTCGCCCAGACCGCGATCGCCTGGGTGCTCGCGCAGGGGCCGCGGCACGGGGTCGACATCGTGCCGCTGGTGGGCGCCCGGCGCCGGGACCGGCTCGCCGAGGCACTGGGTGCCATGAACGTCTCCCTCGACGCCGCCGACCTGGCCGCCGTCGAAGAGGCCGTCCCTGCGGGCGCCGCGGCCGGCGAGAGGTACCCGGCGGCCCAGATGGCCCACCTCGACAGTGAGCACTGAGCTGACGGTACGGTCGTACCCATGCCTCCCGCTGCTGCCGAGCCCCTGACTCCCGAGCGCATCCTCGCGACCACCGAGGAGGTACTGCGCCGCTTCGGCCCCACCAAGGCGACCGTGGTGGACGTGGCCCGCGCCCTGGGGGTCAGCCACGGCAGCGTGTACCGGCACTTCCCGTCGAAGGCGGCGCTGCGCGAGGCCGTCACGGACCGCTGGCTCGCCAGGAGCGTGGTCATGCTGGAGGAGATCGCCTCGGCCCCGACCGGGAGCGCCCCCTCCAAGCTGGAGGCATGGCTGGAGGCCCTCTTCGAGGCCAAGCGCCACAAGGCGGGCGACGACCCGGAACTGTTCGCCACCTACACCGTGCTGCTCGCCGAGAACAGCGGCGTGGTGGACGCGCACCTGACCGAGCTGATCGACCAGCTGGGCCGGATCATCGCCGAGGGCGTCGCGGCGGGCTCGCTCGCCGCCGACGATGTGCCGGCGGCGGCGCGCGCGGTGTTCGACGCCACCGGCCGCTTCCACGACCCGCAGTACGCGGCCGACTGGCTCTCACCGACGATCATCACCGAGTTCGAGGCGGTCACCGCCCTCGTGATCCGGGGCCTGCGCGCCTGACGCGTGGCCGCCACCAGCCGGAATCCATCCGGAATCAGTCAGTCCGGATACTTGATGATCATTTTGGCCGCGTTTTGGTTGTTCGCGTCCCGTCAATGTCCTTACGGTCCCCCTACCGCACGTCATCAGGCACGTTCCAGGGGGAACCTTGTCCACTCCGGCAACTCACCACGCACGACCGGCACCTCCGAAGCGCTCGGGCCGAGCCGCCGCCCTCGGCTGGATCCTGACCATCGGGCTCAACGTGGTCGCGCCGATCATCACGTACAACGCACTCACCAAGGACCACGGCTGGAGCGAGTTCTCCGCGCTGCTGCTCAGCAGTGCCTGGCCGGTGCTCGAAAGCGCCATCAGCCTGGCCTGGCGGCGCAAGCTCGACGAGTTCGCCGTCGTCACCCTGGTGCTCATGGCGATCACCGCCGTCGTCTCGCTCGTCGGCGCGCACTCGGCCCGCGCACTGCTCATCAAGGACTCGGGAGTCACCGGGCTCTTCGGGCTGCTCTGCCTGGCTACGCTGCTCGCGCCGCGGCCGCTGATGTTCTACTTCGGCCGCAAGTTCGCCACCGACGGCACCCCGGAGAGCACCGCCTGGTGGAACGGTCTGTGGCAGTACGAGGGCTTCCGCACCACCCTGAACCGGATGACCCTGGTGTGGGGCCTCGCGTACGTCGTCGAGGCGATCGTCCGCGTCTTCCTCGCCTACACGCTGGACACCAAGACCATGGTGGCGGTCAGCCCGATCATGATCTACGGGGTACTGGCCGCACTCGGCGTGTGGACCGCCATGTACGGGAAGCGGTCCCAGGCCGAGGGCGAGCGCCGCGCGGCCGAAGCGGCGGCCCAGGCGGCAGCGGCCTCCTGAGCCGGACCCGCCCCGCGAAAAGACCGGTGGCCCGGTGCGATTCGAGCGCACCGGGCCACCGGTCTTCGTGCGGCAGGACCTAGCAGCCGAGCAGGCGGCTGCCGAGGTAGGTCTGGATCTGGTCCAGGGAGACGCGCTCCTGCTTCATGGTGTCGCGCTCGCGCACGGTCACCGCGTTGTCGTCCAGGGTGTCGAAGTCGACGGTGACGCAGAACGGCGTACCGATCTCGTCCTGGCGGCGGTAGCGGCGGCCGATGGCGCCCGCGTCGTCGAACTCGATGTTCCAGAACTTGCGCAGGTCGGCGGCCAGGCCCTTGGCCTTCGGCGACAGCTGCGCGTTACGGGACAGCGGCAGGACGGCGACCTTGACCGGGGCCAGGCGCGGGTCGAAGCGCATCACGGTGCGCTTCTCCATGACGCCCTTGGCGTTCGGGGCCTCGTCCTCGTTGAACGCGTCGAGCATGAAGGCGAGCATGGCGCGGTTCACGCCGGCCGCCGGCTCGATGACGTACGGGGTGTACTTCTCCTTCGTCTCCTGGTCGAAGTAGACGAGCTCCTGGCCGGAGGCCGCGGAGTGCGCCTTCAGGTCGAAGTCGGTGCGGTTGGCGACGCCCTCCAGCTCGGAGAACTCGTTGCCGCCGAAGTTGAAGCGGTACTCGATGTCGGCGGTGCGCTTCGAGTAGTGGGACAGCTTCTCCTTCGGGTGCTCGTACCAGCGGATGTTCTCCTCGCGGATGCCGAGGTCGCGGTACCAGTTCCACCGCTCGGCCATCCAGTACTCCTGCCACTGCTCGTCCTCGCCCGGCTTGACGAAGAACTCCATCTCCATCTGCTCGAACTCGCGCGTGCGGAAGATGAAGTTGCCCGGAGTGATCTCGTTGCGGAAGGACTTGCCCATCTGCGCGATGCCGAACGGGGGCTTCTTGCGCGAGGTGGTCTGCACGTGGGCGAAGTTGGTGAAGATGCCCTGGGCGGTCTCGGGGCGCAGGTACGCCTTCGAGCCGGTGTCCTGGGTCGGGCCGAGGTGGGTCTCCAGCATGCCGGAGAACTGCTTCGGCTCGGTGAACTGGCCCTTCACACCACAGTTGGGGCAGTTGATGTCGGCGAGACCATTGGCGGGCAGACGGCCGTGCTTGGCCTCGTACGCCTCTTCAAGGTGGTCCGCGCGGTGGCGCTTGTGGCAGGAGGTGCACTCGGTCAGCGGGTCCGAGAAAGTGGCGACGTGGCCGGAGGCCACCCAGACCTCGGGGGCCAGGATCACGGAAGAGTCGAGGCCGACGATGTCCTCGCGCCCGGTGACCATGGCCTTCCACCACTGGCGCTTGATGTTCTCCTTGAGCTCGACACCCAGCGGACCGTAGTCCCAGGCGGCCTTGGAGCCGCCGTAGATGTCACTGCACGGGAAAACGAAGCCACGGCGCTTGCTCAGGCTGACGATGGTTTCGATCTTGTCGGCGGCCACGGTGCTCTCTTCATTACGAGGACGAACGGCGAAGTCTTTAGATTACCGGCGCCCGCACCCCCCCTTTCAAATCGGTTCCCCTTCCGCGCCCGCCCGCCCAGGCCTCCCACCTGGGTTTTTGACAATCGTTTCCATCTTTGATGAAAATGGATGTCATGAACGTACGACGCCTCATACCCACCGCCGCCCTCGCCGGAGCCGTCGCCCTCGGCGCCACGGCCCTGACCGCCTGCTCCGGAGCCGGCGCCACCGGGAGCAAGGACGGCAAGGTCGGCGTGACGGCGTCGTTCTACCCCCTGCAGTTCCTGGCCGAGCAGATCGGCAAGGACCACGTGAAGGTCGACGGCCTGACCAAGCCCGGCGTCGAACCGCACGACCTGGAGATCACCCCGAAGCAGACCGCGCAGCTCGGCGAGGCGGACGTGGTCCTCTACCTCAAGAGCCTGCAGCCCGCCGTCGACAAGGCCGTGGCCCAGTCCGGCGTGAAGAACATCGTCGACGCCGCGACCCTCACCGAGCTGGAGGTCCACGGCTCCGGCCACGACCACGGCGCCGAAGAGGGCCACGCCGAGGGCGAGGGCCACGACCACGGCCACGGCGAGGGCGGCAAGGACCCCCACGTCTGGCTCGACCCCGTCAAGTACGCGGAGATCGCCAAGGGTGTCGGCGCCGCCCTGGAGAAGGCCGACCCCGGCCACGCCGCGGACTACAAGAAGAACACCGACGAGCTCGTCGCCAAACTGGCCGCGCTGGACACGGAGTTCAAGGACGGCCTGAAGAACACCGCCTCCAGGACCTTCATCACCACCCACTCCGCCTTCGGCTACCTCGCCGAGCGCTACGGCCTCGACCAGGAGGGCATCTCCGGCGTCGACCCCGAGTCCGAGCCGAGCCCGGCGCGGATGAAGGATCTTCAGGCCGTCGCGAAGAAGGACAATGTCACCACCGTGTTCTTCGAGACCCTGGCCAGCGACAAGACGGCCAAGACCCTCGCGACGGACACCGGCCTGACGACCGACGTCCTGGACCCGCTCGAAGGAATCACCGGCACCTCCCAGGGCGCTGACTACTTCGAGGTCATGCGGTCCAACCTGAAGAACCTCCAGAAGGCGCTCGGAGCCAAGTAGATGACAGCAGCAACGGAGGCGCGAGCCATGCAGTCCACACCGGGGCAGGCGGCGGACCAGCCGCCCGTCATATCCCTGCGCGGGGCCACGGCCTCGCTCGGCTCGCGCCCCGTGCTGCGCGGGATCGACCTCACCGTCCACCGCGGTGAGGTCGTCGCGCTGCTCGGTGCCAACGGCTCCGGCAAGTCCACGGCCGTGCGCGCCGTGGTCGGCCAGGTCCCGCTGACCGACGGAACCCTCGACCTCTTCGGCACGGACTTCAAGCGCTTCCGCGACTGGTCGCGCATCGGGTACGTCCCCCAGCGCACCACCGCCGCCGGCGGCGTCCCGGCCACCGTCCGCGAGGTCGTCTCCTCCGGCCGGCTCGCCCGCTCCCGCTTCGGCCTCCTGCGCAAGGCCGACAGGGCCGCCATAGAGCACGCCCTGGCCCTGGTCGACATGGACTCGTACGCCGACGCCTCGGTGGACGCCCTCTCCGGCGGGCAGCACCAGCGCGTGCTCATTGCCCGGGCGCTCGCCGTCGAACCCGAGCTGCTGATCATGGACGAGCCGATGGCGGGCGTGGACCTCGCCAACCAGGAGGTCCTGGCGAGCGCCCTGCGCGCGCAGGTCGCCGCCGGCTCCACCGTCCTGCTCGTGCTGCACGAGCTGGGCCCGCTGGAGCCCCTGATCGACCGCGCCGTCGTCCTGCGCGACGGCTGCGTCGTCCACGACGGCCCGCCCCCGGAGGCCGTGGGGCAGCACGCCCTGCCCGGCCACGACCACGTACACCCCCACGCGGCGCACGACGCCGGGCCCCTGCGGACGGGACTGCTGAGCTGATGGACATCCTCGACTACGCCTTCATGCAGCGCGCACTGATCGCGGCGGCCCTGGTCGGCATCACGGCGCCCGCCATCGGCACGTACCTCGTCCAGCGCCGCCAGGCGCTGATGGGCGACGGCCTCGGCCACGTCGCGATGACCGGTGTCGCACTCGGCTTCGTGCTCCAGACCAGCCCGGTCTGGATGGCGACGCTCGTCGCCGTCGTCGGCGCCGTCGGCATGGAACTGATCCGGGCCCGCGGCAGGACCAGCGGGGACGTCGCCCTCGCCATGCTCTTCTACGGCGGCCTCGCGGGCGGCGTCATGATCATCAACCTCGGGGGCGGACAGACGGCCAGCCTCCTCGGCTCGATGTTCGGCTCGATCACCACGGTCGCCGCCGAGGACGTGACCGCGATGGCGATCCTCGCCGCCTTCGTCCTCGCCGTGGCCATCGGCCTGCGCAGGCAGCTCTTCGCCGTCTGCCAGGACGAGGAGTTCGCCCGGGTCACCGGCCTGCCCGTGCGCGCCCTGAACCTGCTGATCGCGGTCACCGCCGCCGTCACCGTCACCGTCGCGATGCGCATCGTCGGCCTGCTGCTGGTCAGCGCGATGCTGGTGATCCCGGTCGCGGCCGCGCAGCGCCTCACCCGCAGTTTCGCGGCCACGCTGGGCCTGGCGATGGCCATCAGCGTGACCGTCTCGCTGACCGGCACGGCGGCCACCTACTACATCAACGTGCCCTCGGGCGCGACGATCGTGCTGCTCGCGATCGGCGTCTTCATGGTGATGACCGCCCTCTCCGCCCCCCTGGCCCGGCGCCGGGCCAGAGCCGCACTCGCGGCCGAAGAGGTCTGCACGCGCGACGATGTGAAGGTCTAGGGGGCGGCGAGATCCGGAGGAGACGGCCTGGCGGGCTGGCACAATGGCGGCAGGCCTATACGAGGAGGAACCGGTGGCGACTGCGCCTGGCGAGATGAATACCGCGCCAGTACGAGGACGATCCACCCGGCAGCGGGCCGCGGTCGCGGCGGCGCTGGACGAGGTGGACGAGTTCCGCAGCGCCCAGGAACTCCACGACATGCTCAAGCACCGTGGCGACTCCGTGGGCCTGACCACCGTCTACCGCACCCTCCAGTCCCTCGCGGACGCCGGCGAGGTCGACGTGCTGCGCACCAGCGACGGCGAGTCCGTCTACCGCCGGTGCTCCACCGGGGACCACCACCACCACCTGGTCTGCCGAAAGTGCGGCAAGGCCGTCGAGGTCGAGGGCCCGGCCGTGGAGAAGTGGGCGGAGTCCATCGCGGCCGAGCACGGCTACGTGAACGTGGCGCACACGGTGGAGATCTTCGGCACCTGCGCCGACTGCGCCGCCGCGGGCCAGACGGCCTAGACCCGCTTCAGGTTCCGGGCCAGGATCGCGCGCATGCGGTCGATGTCCTCGGGGTTCTGGGCGCCCCGCTTCGGCAGTGTCGCCACCGCAGCCGCACGCGTGCCCCCGAACAGGACGAACAGCTCCGGCGTCTCCGTGTACTGCACGAAGAGCGTCCAGTCCATCGTGTACGACATGGTCTCGCCGGTGGTCGCGGTGCCCCGCTCGTCGGCCACCGTGCGGCACTCCCCGTACGGCTCCGCCACGGAGAACACCCGGCGGGCCATGCTGCGCCGGATCCAGAAGACACCGACGATCGCGACGGACAGGGCCGCGACCGCCGAGGCCACGAGCACGGCCGGCCGGGAGCCGTCGAGCAGGCCCAGCCCCGCGGTGGCGACGGCCGTCAGCAGCGGCAGGAGCAGCGTCTCCGCCCGGCCCGCCGGCGTCCGGCGGGCCCGGGCCCGAACTGCTCCCCTGATGTCGGCGAGCGTCAACCGGTAGGTGAAGGCGACCTGCTCCTGCTCCCCCGACACCCCGGCCCGGCCGGTCTGCTCCGCCACCTGCTGACTGTGATCCCCACCCATGTTCATGCGGCGAGGATAACGTCAGCTCAGCCCGCTGAACCCTCGGCCTGGTTCGGGACGGCGCCGCCGAAGCGGCGGTCGCGCTGGGCGTACTCCAGGCAGGCCGCCCAGAGGTTCCGGCGGTCGAAGTCCGGCCACAGCACGTCCTGGAAGACCATCTCGGCGTACGCGCTCTGCCAGAGCAGGTAGTTGGAGGTGCGCTGCTCGCCGCTGGGGCGCAGGAAGAGGTCCACGTCCGGCATGTCCGGGTAGTACATGTACTTCGCGAAGGTCTTCTCGTTGACCTTCGACGGGTCCAGCCGGCCGGCCGCCACATCGCGGGCGATGGCCTGCGCCGCGTCCGCGATCTCCGCGCGGCCGCCGTAGTTGACGCAGAAGTACAGGGTCATGGCGTCGTTGTCGACGGTCTGCTCCTGGGCGACCTGGAGCTCCTGGACGACCGACTTCCACATCTTCGGCATGCGGCCGACCCAGCGGATGCGGATGCCCAGCTCGTTCATCTCGTCGCGGCGGCGGCGGATGACGTCGCGGTTGAAGTTCATCAGGAAGCGGACCTCGTCGGGCGAGCGCTTCCAGTTCTCCGTCGAGAAGGCGTACAGGGAGAGGTTCTTGACGCCCATCTCCAGGCAGCCCTTGAGCACGTCGAGCACGACGCCCTCGCCGACCTTGTGGCCCTCGGTGCGCGGCAGACCGCGCTCCTTGGCCCAGCGGCCGTTGCCGTCCATGACGACCGCGACGTGGTTCGGGACCAGCTCGCCGGGGATCTTCGGCGGGACCGCGCCGGACGGGTGCGGCTCGGGAACCTTGTACTCGCGGCGAGAGCGCCCCAGAATCCCGCGTCGTGCCATGTGTCCAGCTCCTATTTCTCGACGTATCGCAGGGAGCGTAGCCCGCGCTCCAGATGCCAGTGCAAATAGGCGGAGACCAGCCCGCTGCCCTCCCGCACGTGACGCGCCTCGCACGCGTCGGCATGCCCCCAGTCGCCCGTCAGCAGGGCGCTGAGCAGGGCGATGGCCTCCGATGAGGGTACGACGCTGCCGGGCACCCGGCAGTCCCCGCATATGACTCCGCCCGCGGCGACGGAGAAGTGGCGGTTGGGTCCGTGGATGCCGCACTTCGCGCAGTCCTCGAAGCTGGGCGCGTAGCCGTTGACGGCGAGGGAGCGCAGCAGGAAGGCGTCGAGGATCAGGTGGGGCTCGTGCTCACCGCGCGCGAGGGTGCGCAGGGCTCCGACGAGCAGCAGGTACTGCTGCACGGCGGGCTCGCCCTCGTTCTCGGTGAACCGCTCCGCGGTCTCCAGCATGGCGGTGCCGGCGGTGTAGCGGGCGTAGTCGGTGACGATGCCGTTGCCGTACGGCGCGATGATCTCGGTCTGGGTGCAGAGCGGGAGGCTGCGGCCGATCAGTTCGCTGCCCCGGGCGAAGAACTGCACGTCGGCGTGGGAGAAAGGTTCCAGCCGGGCACCGAATTTGGACTTCGTACGCCGGACCCCGCGGGCGACGGCCCGCACCCGGCCGTGGCCGCGGGTCAGCAGCGTGATGATGCGGTCCGCCTCACCCAGCTTCTGGGTGCGCAGCACGATGCCGTCGTCGCGGAACAGACTCATGCGCCCATTGTCCCGTACGGCGACGCAACCACGGGCAGCCTGTCCCCGCCGTGAACGGCAGCGGCCCCGGCCGGGCGCGGGGCCCGGCCGGGGTCACCCCTTGGGAGGGTCAGGAGGCCGGCGTACGGGCTTCTTCGCCCTCACCCGACGGGGCCGGTACGGCTGCTGCGGACTCCTCGCCCGCCGTCGGCTGGGCGGGCAGTTCGACCTTGGGGGCGTCGTGGGCGCCTTCCTTGCCCAGGCCGTTGAAGACCAGGTTGAGGACGATGGCGGCCGTGGCACCGAGCGTCACACCGCTGTTGAGCAGCGAGGACAGGTCCGGGTCCATGTGCTTGCTGAAGAGGACCGGGACGGTCGCGGGGAGCAGGGCGAAGGCGAGGGAGACGCCGACGATCAGCGCGTTCTTCTCCTCCTTCAGGTCCACCTTGGCCAGGGTCTGGATACCGGCCAGGGCGACCATGGCGAACATGACGGTCGCGGCGCCGCCGAGGACTCCGTGCGGGACGGCGGCGACGATCGCGGCGGCCTTGGGCAGCAGACCCAGGACGATCATGAAGACACCCGCGGCGACCACCACGAACCGGCTCTTCACCTTCGTCATCCGCACCAGGCCGACGTTCTCGGCGAAGGCCACGTACGGGAAGGAGTTGAGGACACCGCCGAGTGCGGTCGCGGCGCCGTCGGCACGCAGGGCGCGGGCCACGGTCTCGCTGTCGACCTCCTTGCCGACGATGTCACCGACGGCGTAGGTGTCACCGGTCGTCTCGACCATGGTGATCAGCATGACGATGAGCATCAGGACGATCGGGAACCACTCGAACTTCGGGGCACCGAAGTGGAAGGGGGTGGTGATCCCGATCCACTCGGAGTTGCCCACGTCGCCGAACTTCGCGTCGCCGAGCAGGAAGGCGACGGTGGTGCCGACGACCAGGCCGAGGAGGATCGAGATGCTGGAGAGGAACGGCTTGCCGATCTTCATCAGGATGAGGATGAAGATCATCGTGCCGCCGGCGTAGGCGAAGTTCTTCGGGTCGCCGAAGTCGGGGCTGCCGAGGCCGCCGGCCGCGTCGTTGAGACCGACCGGGATCAGGACGATGCCCAGCACGGTGATCACCGTGCCGGTGACGACCGGCGGGAACAGCCGCATCACCGTCCGGAACGCCTTGGCCGGGAGCCAGGCGAAGGCGAAGGTGGCGATACCGGCGGTGATCACCGCGCCGTAGATGACCAGCAGGGCGGCGGTACCACCCCCGGCGCCGAGACCTATGGCGATCATCGGGGAGACCGCGGTGAAGGTCACGCCCTGGATCAGCGGCAGGCGCGCACCGATCCGGCCAATGCCCCAGGCCTGGATGATCGAGGCGATACCGCAGGTGAAGAGGTCCGCGTTGATCAGGTAGACCAGCTGTTCAGGGCTCAGCTTCAGCGCGTTGCCGACGATGATCGGAACGATCACCGCGCCGGCGTAGAAGGCGAGTACGTGCTGGAAGCCGTACAGCGCGAGCTTGGGGAGGGGGAGCACCTCGTCGACCGGGTGCGTGCTCTGCTCTCCGTCGGTGGAAAGCCGGGCGGCGACACGTGCCATCTCAGCCTTGCCCTTCAAGGTAGGTAAGTGAGAGGAGATCTGGTTATCCCTGGGCGTAGTGGGTCGCTAACCCGTTGGTACGCCAGGGTTGTCAGTGCATTCACGTTGAAGTGAATCGAAGCCGCGCTGTGTTAACGGCGCCGTCTTGTCGTGTGACCGGAATTGAACGCCTGTGGGTGGCCTCACACATATCGTCGACTTCGACAAATTGTTGACGTGCAGGCCTGTCCGATCTGTAGGTTTCTCCAGTGGTGCGGAGCCCTCGGCAGGGGTATGCGCACAGCGGTGCGGAGGCGGGCGTTCTTGCCGCGCACCTGTGAAGCACATGCCCCGCGACGTGCGGATATGGAGTTCGCGGCCCTTCGGAGGGGCAAACTCGAAGGCGTCGTTCCGGCCGTCCGACTGGTGGACGCGCCGGGCGCCGGGCGTGCGTCCGCACCTTTCACACGGCGTTCACGCGTCCCGAAATGGGCCCTGCGAGGCCGGATTGTTACGTCACGCAGGCCCGTTTCGGACGGAACGGAGCCCTCCGGAGTCCACGGACCGGACCCGAGCGGCCCTGCGCGATGAATTCGCACAGGGCCGCTCGGGGCTCGGATCCCTTTTCGGACCCGTGCCGGATCCGTGGAACACCCCCGTCAGGGAGCGCGTACCGCCGACAGCAGCCGGGTCACCTCGTCCGTGTCGATCCGCAGCGCCGCGCCGACCGTCGCGAGCACCTCGCGCTCGGCCGGGGTGTACGGGCCGTCCGCGAGCGCGATACGGGCCCCCTGGAGCAGGATCGATTCACGGCCCGGGCCGGCCAGGTGCGGGGCCAGCGGTTCCAGGGCCTCGTGGAGCTCTATCGACAGCGCGGCCCCGCAGCACTCCGGGACGTCGTACAGCCCCAGCCGGCCCTCGTCCGTGGACAGCGCCTCCACGAGGGACTCCAGCTGCTCCTCGGTGCAGTCCTGGAAGCCCGCGGCCCGTACGGCGCCCACCGCGGCCTCCAGCGCGCCGCGCGAGGCCGTTCCGCCCGCGGTGAGCACGGCCAGCGCCACGGTGTGCACGGCGTCGCGCAGGAGGGCCGTGAAGCGGGTCGTGGTGAGGTGGTCCAGGACATCGGTGGCGAAGCGCGCACGGCAGCCCTGGCACTCGATGACGGGCCCGGCCTGCCCGCGGGGCAGCAGCGGCACCCCGAGGACGGTGAACCGGCGCCTTCCGGTCCGCCTGCGGTAATTGCGGTCCCCACCGCAGGCGGGGCAGAAGAACTCCCCGTCCCCCACGGTGCTCCAGGTGGTACGGGTGCCCCAGACCGTCAGCTTCCGGCCGTCCCCACCCCGAACTGGCAGCACGTCGCACCTCCGTAACCTTCCGGCAACATCGCCGGGTGGGCGTGATGTTAGCCACATCGATGAGGATGCGTCAGTCGTGTGACAAGACAACATGTCCCGCGCCCCGGACTTGGCCGGTCTGCGTCCCCGGCGTCCCCCCACCCCCTGCCCGCCCCCTCTAGGGTTCGCCGCATGAACGAGAAGTCCTGTCTGGTCACCGGCGCCGCGAGCGGGATCGGCCGGGCCACCGCCCTGCTGCTGGCCCGCTCCGGGGCCCGGGTGACCGCGGCCGACATCGACGGCCCCGGGGTCGAGGCCCTGCGTACGGAACTGGCCGACGAGGGGCACTCGATCACCGCGGTCGCCGGTGACGTCTCCGATCCGGAGGCCAATCGCGCGATGGTCGCGGCCGCCGTCGGAGCCTACGGGCGCCTGGACGTGGCCGTGGCGAACGCCGGGGTGCTCCCCCTCTCCGACGTACGGGAGACCAGTCCCGAGGACTGGGACCACGTCATGGCGGTCGACGGCCGCGGAATGTTCCTGACCTGCAAGTACGCCATCGAGGCGATGACCGCGCAGCCGCGCCCCGGCGGGGCTCTGGTCTGCGTGTCCTCGATCTCGGGAGTGGCCGGGCAGGCCCGCCAGGCCGCGTACGGACCCGCCAAGTTCGTGGCTTCGGGGCTGACCAAGCACCTCGCGGTGGAGTGGGCCGCGCACGGGATCCGGGTCAACGCGGTGGCACCGGGAACCATCCGTACGGAGCGGGTGATCGCGCTGCAGGACGAGCCGGGCGGGCCGGAGTACCTGTCGGAGATCGAGGGGGCGCACCCGATGGGCCGGCTCGGGGAGCCCGAGGAGGTGGCCCGCGTCATCGCCTTCCTGGCCTCGGACGCGGCCTCGTTCGTGACGGGCGTGATCCTGCCGGTGGACGGCGGCTACCTGGCCCGCTGAGCCGCCCGGCGGGCCGGCCCACGGGCCCGCCGGGCCCGCCGGGCCTGCCGGGCCTGCCCGGGAACGACGGAACCCCGCCCCCTCCGGAAAGGAGGGAGCGGGGTTCACGTTCCAGGATCAGCGGCCCGCGCGGTTGACGGCGGAGATGACCGCCTTCAGGGAGGCGCGGGTGGTGTTGGCGTCGATGCCGATGCCCCACAGGACACGGCCTTCGATCGCGCACTCGATGTACGAGGCGGCCACGGCGGAGGCGCCCTCGCTCATGGTGTGCTCGGTGTAGTCCAGCAGGCGGACGTCGACGCCGATGCCGTTCAGGGCGTCGAAGAAGGCCGAGATCGGACCGTTGCCGGTGCCGTTCAGGACCGTCTCCACGCCGTCCACGACCGCCTCGACGGTCAGTGTGTCCGTGCCGTCCTTGTCGGTGGCCGTCGAACCGGAGCGCAGCTGGATGCGGCCCCACGGGTTCTCGGGGTTGGGCAGGTACTCGTCCTCGAAGACCGACCAGATCGCCTTCGGCGTGACCTCTCCGCCCTCGGAGTCGGTCTTGGCCTGGATGATCCGGGAGAACTCGATCTGCATGCGGCGCGGCAGGTCCAGCTTGTGGTCGTTCTTCAGGACGTACGCGATGCCGCCCTTGCCGGACTGCGAGTTGACCCGGATGACCGCCTCGTAGGAGCGGCCGACGTCCTTCGGGTCGATCGGCAGGTACGGCACGGCCCACTCGATGTCATCGACGGTCTTGCCCTGGGCGGCCGCATCGGCCTCCATCGCGTCGAAGCCCTTCTTGATGGCGTCCTGGTGGGAGCCGGAGAAGGCGGTGTAGACCAGGTCGCCCGCGTAGGGGTGGCGCGGGTGGACCTCCATCTGGTTGCAGTACTCGCTGGTGCGACGGATCTCGTCGATCTGCGAGAAGTCGATCTGCGGGTCGATGCCCTGGGAGAACAGGTTCATACCCAGGGTGATCAGGTCGACGTTGCCGGTGCGCTCGCCCTGCCCGAACAGGCAGCCCTCGATGCGGTCGGCGCCGGCCATCAGGGCCAGCTCGGCGGCGGCGACGGCGGTGCCGCGGTCGTTGTGCGGGTGCACGGAGATGCAGATGTGCTCGCGGCGGGTCAGGTTGCGGGCCATCCACTCGAAGCGGTCCGCGTGCGTGGACGGCGTCGAGCGCTCCACGGTGGCGGGCAGGTTCAGGATGATCTCGCGGCCCTCGGCCGGCTGCCAGACGTCGCACACGGCCTCGCAGACCTCCAGGGCGAAGTCCAGCTCGGTGTCGGTGAAGATCTCCGGGCTGTACTGGTAGCCGAAGGTGGTCTCCGGGCCCAGCAGCTTCTCGGCGTACTCCATGACCAGGCGGGTGCCGTCGACGGCGATCTGCTTGATCTGCTCCTTGGAGCCGCGGAAGACCACGCGGCGGAAGGTCGGGGCGGTCGCGTTGTACAGGTGGACGGTGGCGCGCCTGGCGCCGACCAGGGACTCCACGGTCCGCTCGATCAGGTCCTCACGGGCCTGGGTCAGCACGGAGATGGTGACGTCGTCCGGGATCGCGCCCTCTTCGATGATGGAGCGCACGAAGGCGAAGTCGGTCTCGCCGGAGGAGGGGAAGCCGACCTCGATCTCCTTGTAGCCCATGCGCACCAGCAGGTCGAACATCTCGCGCTTGCGGGCGGGGGTCATCGGGTCGATCAGCGACTGGTTGCCGTCGCGCAGGTCGGTGGAGAGCCAGCGGGGGGCCGTGGTGACGCGGGCGTCCGGCCAGGTGCGGTCGGGGATGTCCACCTGCTCGTACGAGCCGTACTTGTGGATCGGCATCCCGGAGGGCTTCTGGGTGTGGGTCGCGTTCGTGATGGGCGTGGGGCGACCGACAAAAGGCTGCTGGCTCATGGCGTTGGGCTCCTCGCGTGTCCGCGTGTAGTTCGCTGGGACGGCCGACGGCGGTAGTGAAAACCGCAACACCAAACTCCGCGGGGAGGGGGTCGGCCTACGACTACAGACCCTCGCCGCGGCAGCTAAGGAGAAGCAGCCCGAAACGCATGATGGGCCGAGCCTAGCCGAGCCGCGCCGTAACGCGAGGACCTGTTTCAGTATGCAAGACCCGAGGGTCCGATTTGCACCAAATGTGAGCCAAGCCTCCTTCGCTCCACCCGGGTCCGGTCGTTCCGTCAATCCAGCGTTACCGCTTTCAGACAAGTGAATGAATCATGGTCGCAGGTAGTGACACCGTCATGACCCACTGCCACATTGCCGGGCATGAATGCCTCCCACGCTCACCGCCATCACCCCGTCTTCTGCACGGTCGTACCGCCGCACCTCCTCGACAAGGCCGCCCTGTCCGAGGACTCCCGCCGCGCCGACCTCGCCCAGCGCACGCTGGAGCGGGACTCCCTGCTGCGCACCAGGCGCCGGGTCACCGCCGTCCGGGGAATCGTCCCCACCCTCGCCGCGCCCGCCTCCGACGACCCGGAGCGGACGGTCTACGACGCCCAGCACCGCACCCGGCTGCCCGGGACGAAGGTCCGCGGGGAGGGCGACCCGCTGAGCAAGGACGCCACCGTCAACCGCGCCTACGCGGGGCTCGGGGCGACGTACGAACTCTTCCTGAAGGGCTTCGGCCGGCGCTCGATCGACGACTCCGGACTCCCCCTGGACGCGACCGTCCACTACGGCGAGGACTACAACAACGCCTTCTGGGACGGTCAGCAGATGGTCTTCGGCGACGGCGACGGGGACCTCTTCCTCGACTTCACCGTGTCGGTGGACGTCATCGGCCACGAGCTGACCCACGGGGTCACCCAGTACACGGCGAACCTGACCTACCGCGGCCAGTCGGGCGCCCTGAACGAGTCGATGTCGGACGTCTTCGGCTCGCTGATCAAGCAGTACTCGCTGGAGCAGACGGCCGAGGAGGCCGACTGGCTGATCGGGGCCGGGCTGCTCGGCCCGAACGTGACCGGGGTCGCGCTGCGCTCGATGAAGGCCCCGGGCACCGCGTACGACGACGACGAGCTCGGCAAGGACCCGCAGCCGGCCACGATGGACGGCTACGTGAACACCCACAGCGACAACGGCGGCGTCCACATCAACTCCGGCATCCCCAACCACGCCTTCTACATCGTGGCGACCGAGCTGGGCGGCAAGGCCTGGGAGCGGGCCGGGCAGATCTGGTACGACACCCTGACCGGCGGCGACCTCACCCCCCGGGCCGACTTCGCAGACTTCGCCCGGCTCTCGACCGCGGCGGCCGTGACCCGGTACGGGGAAGGCGGCGCGGAGCACCAGGCGCTCCAGAAGGCGTGGTCCGCGGTGGGTGTTCCGCTCGCGGGGTAGAGGGCTCCCATGCGCATTCAGGTGATACGGACGGGCGGCTTCGCGGGCATCGAGCGCCGGGCCGAGGTGGACACCTCGGGCCGGCCGGACGAGAACGAGTGGCAGGCCCTGGCCCAGCTCGCGCTGCGGCCCGGCCCGCCGGGCGACCCGGCGGACCGGGTCCGGGACGGCTTCTCGTACCGGATCACGGTGGACGGACGGACGGTGGCCTGCGCGGAGCCCAACCTGTCGGACTCCCAGCGGGCGCTGATCTCGCGCGTGCTGAAGGAGGGCGCCTGAGCGGGTCCGGAAAGGAGGTGCCCGCGCGGCGCCGCTTTGTTTGGATGGCCGGATGACCGACCACATGATCGATTCGACGCTGTCCGAGCTTGAGCGGTACTACGACACGGTGCCGCGGGTGGGCGGGGCCCGCGCCGAGGACTTCGGCGCGCTGACCCTGTTCGTCCAGGAGGGCGCGGGCTGGCCGTACTACGCCCGGCCCGCGCTCGGCGGCCCCGAGGCGACCCGGGCCGACGTGACACGGGTCTGGGAGCGCCAGCGGGAACTGAAGGTGCCCGAGGCCTTCGAGTGGGTGGCCGAAACCAGCCCCTCGCTACGGGCCGCGGTGGAGGCGGCGGGACTCCATGTCCACGCGCACCCGCTGATGGTCCTGGACCCCTCGGCCGAAGCCCTTCCCCCGCACCCGGAAGTGCGTCTGCTCGACGCCGACGACCCCCTGCTCGCCGCCGCGGTGACGGTCCCGTCCCTGGCCTTCGCGGCCCCGGGAACGGCGGTCGGCGAAGCGGGCCCCGCCGAACTGGCGGCGGCTCTGACGGACCCGGCGGCCGAGGCGGGCCGGGCCCGGGTGTCCGGGAAGCTGGCGGCGGGCAGCACGGTCCTGGCCGCGGCCGTACGGGAGGGCGTGGTGCTGTGCGCGGGCCAGTACAACCCGGTCGGGGACGTCGTGGAGGTGGTGGGCGTCGGCACGCTGCCGTCGGCCCGCCGCCAGGGCCTGGCCCTCGGGGTCACGGCCGCCCTGGTCGCGCAGGCGCGGGCGCGCGGGGCCCGCACCGTCTTCCTGTCGGCGGGCGACGAGGACGTGGCCCGCGTCTACGCCCGCATCGGCTTCCGCCGGGTGGCCACGGCCCTGATCGCCGAGCCGCAGGTGTGACGCGCCCGCTCGGGCGGCAGGCCGCGTTCCTCTTTGCCGGGTCGGCAACAAAGTTTGCCGTAGGCCGCCGGGCGGCCGGAGCATCGCCCCTACCGGCACCCGTACTGGAAGAGGAAGCCATGACCGAGCACGCGCACACCCACACGCACACCCACCACGAGCCCGAGCCCGGGACGGCGGCGGGCGAGGAGTTCTGGGACGGCCGGTACGGGGAGAACCACCGCATCTGGAGCGGCGAGGCCAACGCCATGCTGGTGCACGAGGTGTCCGCCCTCGCCCCGGGCCGCGCCCTGGACCTGGGGTGCGGGGAGGGCGCCGACGCCGTATGGCTGGCCCGGCGCGGGTGGACGGTCACCGGGACCGACATCTCCGGGGTCGCCCTCGGCCGGGCGGCCGAGCACGCGGCGGAGGCCGGGGTCACCGACCGCGTCTCCTTCGCCCGGCACGATCTGACGCAGTCCTTCCCGCAGGGGGAGTTCGACCTCGTCTCCGCGTGCTTCCTGCACAACTACGGGGACTTCCCCCGTGACGCGGTCCTGCGCACGGCCGCCGCGGCCGTGGCCCCCGGCGGCACCCTGCTGGTGGTCGGGCACGCGGGCTGGGCGCCGTGGCAGGAGGAGCGGGAGGAGGCGCACTTCCCCACGCCCGAGGAGGTCCTCGCGCAGCTGGAGCCCGTCACGGCGGGCTGGGAGGTGCTGCGGGCCGAGGAGACCGAGCGGGTCCAGAACCAGCCCGACGGGACGCCCGGGACCCGTACGGACAACGTGGTCCGGGTGCGCCGGCCCGCGTAGCCCGGGACGGAACGACGGACGGACGGAACGACGGACGGACGCCGTCCCCCGCACGGGGACGGCGTCCGTTCGTCGTCGTGTCTCAGAAGCCGAGCTTGCGCAGCTGCTTGGGGTCCCGCTGCCAGTCCTTGGCGACCTTCACGTGCAGGTCGAGGAAGACCGGGGTGCCGAGCAGCGCCTCGATGTGCTTGCGCGACTTCATCCCGACCTCCTTCAGGCGGGAGCCCTTCGGGCCGATGATGATGCCCTTCTGGCTCGGCCGCTCGATGTAGACGTTGGCGTGGATGTCGAGCAGCGGGCGGTCCGCCGGACGGTTCTCGCGCGGGATCATCTCCTCGACGACCACGGCGATGGAGTGCGGGAGCTCGTCCCGGACACCCTCCAGCGCGGCCTCGCGGATCAGCTCCGCGACCATGACCATCTCGGGCTCGTCGGTGAGGTCGCCCTCGGGATACAGCGGCGGGCTCTCCGGCAGCAGCGGCGCGATCAGGTCGGCCAGCAGCTGGACCTGGGTGTCACCGACGGCCGAGACGGGGACGATCTCGGCCCACTCGAAGCCGAGCTCGGCGCCGAGCTGGTGCACGGCGAGGAGCTGCTCGGCCAGCTGCTTGGACTCGACCAGGTCGGTCTTGGTGATGATGGCGATCTTGGGGGTCTTCTTGATCCCCGCAAGCTCCTTGGCGATGAACTTGTCGCCGGGGCCGAGCTTCTGGTCGGCCGGCAGGCAGAAGCCGATGACGTCGACCTCGGCCCAGGTGGTCCGTACGACGTCGTTGAGGCGCTCGCCGAGCAGGGTGCGCGGCTTGTGCAGGCCGGGCGTGTCCACGAGGACGAGCTGGGCGTCGGGGCGGTGCACGATGCCGCGGACGGTGTGGCGGGTGGTCTGCGGCCGGTTGGAGGTGATCGCGACCTTGGTGCCCACGAGTGCGTTGGTGAGGGTCGACTTCCCCGCATTGGGGCGGCCGACGAAACAGGCGAACCCCGCACGGTGCGGGGCGGTGGACTCGGGGGAACGATCGCTCATACGGGCCATTCTCCCCGATGCGGCTCCCAGCGCCGACCAGATCACGGCGGCAAGGGCCGGCACGGCCGTGAGCGAGGGGTACTCGGCGAGGTCCGCACGGCCCTGAGCTGTGGTTCCGTCGGCCCGGGCGCGCACCGTGACCTCGGCCCATTCCGCTCTGGGCGCGCCCTCCCAACGGGCGCCGAGCCGCACTTCCTGACCCGGCAGCAGTTCGGCGGGCAGCCCGCCGAGGTCGCGGGCGAGGAGCGGGCGGCCGAGGACGCCGGCGGCGGTGAGGGTGGCCCGGGGGCGGAGGGTGACATTGCCGATGTTGTGGAGCGTGTACGAGACGTCCGCGCCGGAGCCGCGCCGGTTCACGGTGACTCCCCGGACGGTGAGGGCGGGGGCGGTGGGTCCGGTCACCCGCAGGTACAGCCGGGCGGCGACGGCCTGCTGTACGCCGATCCTCCGGCCGGTGCCGGCCGCGGCGGCCGGCCGTTCCTCCAGGGCCACGACGGCGCCGGGGTGGTCGCCCGGTTCCGCCCGGTCGGGGACGGTGAGGGTGAAGGGGACGGAGACCGACGAGCGGGCCGCCACGGTGACCCGCTCCCGGTCGAGCCTCGCCCACGCGGCGGTGGCCAGCCGCGGCTCGTCGGGTCCGCGCAGGGCGAAGCCGCCGTCGCGGGCGGTGTTGTAGGCGTCGGCGGCGTACAGCCGGAAGGTGCGGGGCCGGTCGGTGCGGTTGGTGAGGGTGACGGCGTCGGCGACGGACTGGCCGGGCGCGGCGGCGAGGTAGAAACAGGGCCGCTGCCCGACGCCTGTCGCGGCGGGCAGCACGGACCACCGGCCGTCGTCCGCGGACTCGGCCGGCGCGGCGAGCAGGAGGAGGATCCCGGCGGCAAGAACAGCCCCGCCAGGGGGCACCGCCCAGCGGTAGCTGGGGGAGATTGAGGCGCGGGGTCCGGGGCGGAGCCCCGGGAAACGGAGAAAGGGCGGGGCGGGGAGAGCCCCGCGCAGCGGCGGCCGCAGGCGCCCGGTCACGACAGGGTCAGGGTCAGGACCGCCGTGTACGCGCCCGGCGGGGTGTACGGCGGCACCTTGAGGGTGACCGTGGCGTCGATCGTGAAGGTGCCGCCGACCAGCGGGGCGTCGGGGGTGGAGGCCAGGACGGCTCCCTCCGGGCCGACGACGCCCGCGCTGCCCGGCGTACAGGTGCTGCGGCTGCCCGCGGCCGCCACGCACCTCGGGGTCCAGGACAGGGAGGCGCCCGGGATGCGGATCCCGCCGGGTCCGGTGAAGTCGGTGACCTTGCCGATCAGGGACCAGCCGGCCGGGCCGCCGCGGGCGTCGGTGACGGTCACCGTCCCGATCCGGCCGGGGGCGGCGCCGCCGTCGCCGTACGGGACGGCGCCCAAGGTGATGTCCTCGCCGGTCTGGGTCATGCCCAGGACCCCCGGCTCGACGGTGGCCGTGACCTTCCGGGCGGCGGAGGACGGCGGCGGAGCCGCGTCGATGACCGTGTACGCGGCCGGGCCCGAGCCCTGGCGTGCCGACCAGGCGCCACCCTCGTAGGCGATCACCGCGGTGGTGGCCTTGTCGGTGACCGGCAGCTCGACCACCGCCGTGCCCCGTTCGTCGGCGGTGGTGCTCACCCGGTCGGCGGTCTCGGCGGCTCCGGACCGGCCGGCCACCGTGACGGCCGCGCCCGGCGGGAAGCCCGCGGCGGTGACCTTGACCTCGGCGCCCGGCCGGCCCTGGGCCGCGCCGAGGAAGACGCTGCGCAGGTTGGCCGTCGGCAGCGCGGTCGCGGTCAGGCGGGCGGAGACGGGGGCGGCGGACGCGGCATCGGCGGTGCACGTGGTGTCGAGGTCCAGCAGGTGGCCGGTGTGCAGGGTGTAGCCGCCCGGGGCGAGCGTGGTCTCGCCGGGCGCGGTGACGGTGAACGTGCCGGTCATCGTGACGGCGGGGAGGGCCGCCCCCGCCGGGACGGGGTCGTTGCGTTTGGCCCCGACCACGGTGATCTCGCCGCTCTGGGCGCCCGCCAGCAGGATCCGGCCGGTCGGGGTCAGCACGTCGGCGGGGAGTTCGCCGCCGACCGGGTTGAGGGCCGGGGTCCGGACCACCTGGTAGGTCACGGTGACGGTGTCGCCGACCTGCGGGGCCGGGTTGTCGACGGTGATCCGCGCGGTGGTCGGCCCGTCCGCGGGCGGGAGCCCGGCCTCCTGGGGCGCCGGGCAGTGGGTCGGGAAGTCCACCTGGCCCGGGGGTGTCTCCCCCTCGGCCGCGGCGGGCGCGCTCAGCGCGCCCCCGGTCGTGGCCGCCAGCACGGCCAGGCCCACGGCCGCCGGCCATCTCCGCTTCCGCGCCCCTGTTCGCACTGCCCGCCCCTTAGGTTCCCGCGCGCCCGAGCCCGGCGCAGGGGGCCATTCACGAGCGGGGGGCGGGAGAAGTCAATGCGCGGGTCCGGCAGCAACTGATGGCCCATCAGGAGATGGCAGTTCGCCCGCCTGACCTGCCGCACGGAACGTGCGGCGGTAGGCCGTCGGGCTCACCCCCAGCGCCGCCTGTACGTGCTTGCGCAGCGACTGGGCCGTACCGAAACCGCTGTCCCGCGCCACCTGCTCCATCGGCAGCTCCGTCTGCTCCAGCAGCTGCCGGGCCCGCTCCACCCGGCGGCCGACGATCCACTGGCCGGGGCTGACGCCCGACTCCTCGCGGAACCGGCGCGTGAACGTCCGTACCGACATGGCCTCCTGCCGGGCCAGGTCGGTCAGCCGGAGCGGTTCGTGCAGCCGGTCCAGCACCCAGGCGCGGGCCGCCGTGGTGGTGGCGAGCTGCGGCTCCGGCATCGGGCGTGCGATGAACTGCGCCTGCCCGCCCTCCCGGTGGGGCGGTACGACGGTCCGCCGGGCCACCTCGTTGGCGACGGCCGCGCCGTGGTCGCGGCGCACGATGTGCAGGCACAGGTCGACACCGGCGGCGACTCCGGCCGAGGTCAGCACGTCCCCGTCGTCGGTGTAGAGGACGTCGGGGTCGACCCGGACGGCCGGGAAGAGCCGCTGGAAGTGCTCGGCGGAGGCCCAGTGGGTGGTGGCGGGGCGCCCGTCCAGGTACCCGGCCGCGGCGAGCACGTAGCCGCCCGTGCAGATGGACACGAGCCGGGTACCGGGCCGGATGTGGGCGAGGGCCGCCGCGAGCTCGTCGGTCAGCCGGCCCTCCTCGTGCACCGGACCCAGCTCGTACGAGGCCGGCACCACCACCGTGTCGGCGGTGGCCAGCAGCTCCGGACCGTGCTCGACGTGGATCGCGAAGTCGGCGTCCGTGCGCACCGGCCCCGGGGCGAGCCCGCACGTGAGGATCTCGTACAGCGGCCGCCCGGCCGGGTCCTTGGCCCGCCCGAAGATCCGGTGCGGGATACCCAGCTCGAAGGGCAGCAACCCGGTGAGGGCGAGGACGACGACCCGGTGTGCCTTCTTCTCCGACTTCTCCGACTCCATGGCCCGATCGTAGCGAAGCATGACAGTCAAGCCACTTTCCTGCGGTCCCCAGGTGGCCGGAAGCTGTCGGCGTGCCCCAGACAGCCCCCGCCTCCGCTCCCGTGGACCGCCGCTCCCCACGGCGGCCCGCCCGCGTCCACCGCGCCTGGTCCGTCGCCGCCGTCGCCTTCGTGACGATCATCGGCGCGGCCGGCTTCGCCTCCCTGCCCGGACTGCTCATCGAGCCGCTGCATGCGGAGTTCGACTGGTCGCGCGGGACCATCGGCCTCGCCGTCTCCGTCAACCTCGCGCTGTACGGGCTCACCGCCCCCTTCGCCGCGGCCCTGATGGACCGCTTCGGTATCCGCCGGGTCGTGGCCCTGGCCCTGCTCGTCATCGCCTCGGGCTCGCTGGCCACGGTGTGGATGACCGCGCCCTGGCAGCTCGTGCTGTTCTGGGGCGTCCTCGTGGGGCTGGGCAGCGGCTCCATGGCCCTGGCCTTCGCGGCGACGGTGACGGGCCGCTGGTTCACGGCCCGGCGCGGCCTGGTCACCGGCATCCTGACCGCGGCCGGGGCCTCCGGCCAGCTGGTCTTCCTGCCGCTGCTGGCCTGGCTGGTCGACCAGCACGGCTGGCGCCCGGCGGCGGTGACGGTCTCCCTGTCGGCCCTGGCCGTCGCCCCCTTCGTGTGGCTGCTGCTGCGCGACCACCCGGCGGACGTGGGGCTCGCGCCCTACGGCGGCACGTACGCGCCGAAGCCGGCCCCGGTGCCGGGCGCGGCCCGGCGCGCCCTGCGGGTGCTCCTCGACGCGGCCCGGACCGGCCCGTTCTGGCTGCTGGCGGGCACCTTCGCGATCTGCGGGGCCTCGACCAACGGCCTGGTCAAGACCCACTTCGTGCCCGCCGCCCACGACCACGGCATGCCGGTGACGGCGGCCGCGGGGCTGCTGGCGGTGGTCGGCGTGTTCGACGTGATCGGCACGGTGGCCTCGGGCTGGTTCACGGACCGCTTCGACTCGCGGCGGCTGCTGGCCGTCTACTACGCCCTGCGCGGGGTCTCGCTGCTCTTCCTGCCGATGCTGCTGGCGCCGACGGTGCGGCCGCCGCTGCTCTTCTTCATCGTCTTCTACGGCCTGGACTGGGTCGCGACCGTCCCGCCGACGATCGCCCTGTGCCGCGAGCACTACGGGGACGACGGCGCGATCGTCTTCGGCTGGGTCCTGGCCTCGCACCAGATCGGCGCGGCGCTGGTGGCCTTCCTGGGCGGCCTGACCCGCGACCTCACCGGCTCGTACGACACCGTCTGGTACGCCTCGGGCGCGCTGTGCGCGATGGCCGCGCTGATGGCGATGACGATCCGCCGCGGTGGCCTCCGGCGGGCAGACGTCAGCCCCGCCGGCGTTTGAGCAGGGGGCACCTCCCAGCGGTACCTGGGGGAGGGTCCGGGCGGAGCCCGGTGCCCGGCGGAGCCGGGTTTCCCGGGGCTCCGCCCCAGACCCCGCTCCTCAAACGCCGGCGAGGCCGGGTTCGGCCGGGCGGGAGTCGTCGGTTGCCCCCGCCGGGAGGCTAGGGGCCGGCCGGGGTCGTCGACTTCAGGGTGCCGTCCGGGCCCGCCAGGAGGACCGGGGTGTCCGGGCCCCCGAGGTCACGGACGGCCGCCCGGTCCGCCTCGGCCGGGGCGTCGGCCGCGCTGACGACGGCCGCCGCCTCCAGCGACCGCGCACCGCTCGCCACCGCCATCGCGACCGCGGTCTGCAGCGCGCTCAGCTTCAGGGAGTCGAGCGCCACCGTCCCGGCGACGTACGTGCGGCCCGTCTCGTCCCGCACCGCCGCCCCCTCGGGCACCGCGTTGCGGGCCCGGGCGCTGCGCGCCAGCGTGATGATCTTGCTGTCCTCGGGGTCGATCCCGGTGCTGTCGGTCATGGTCGAAAGCATAGGGAGCCGCCCTGCGCCCCCGCACGACCACCCCGCCGCCAAGGCGGGCGCACCGTCACGGCCGGTCCAGGCGCAGCCGCTCCGCCCTCGGCAGACCCGCGACCACCAGGTCGTACGAGTCCTCCACCAGCTCCCGCACCAGCCGCTCCGGCAGGCCGCCCGGCCCGCCCACCGTCACGGTGTTCCAGTGCCGCTTGTTCATGTGGTAGCCCGGCACGATCGCCTCGTGCTCCTCGCGCAGCCGCACCGCCAGCTCCGGGTCGCACTTGAGGTTGACCTTGAGCGGCTCCGCGTCCAGCGCCGACAGCGCGAACACCTTGCCCAGCACCTTGAACACCGAGGTCTCCGGCGTGAAGGGGAACTCCTCCACCGCCGCGTTGAAACCCAGGCAGAACGCGCGCAGTTGCTCCGGGGTCACTCCCCCTCCTCCCCGGCGGTCTCCACCGCGGCCACCGGCTCCACCAGAACCGTCACGATCTTGTTCCGCCGGCCCGCCGGGGATTCGGCGGTCAGCCGCAGCGGACGCCCGTCCGGCAGTTCCACCACCGAGGAGGCGCCCGCGATCGGCACCCGTCCCAGCGCCTTCGCCAGCAGTCCGCCGACCGTCTCCACGTCCTCGTCGTCGAAGGCCTCGACCTTGAACAGCTCACCGAGGTCGGTGATGTCCAGCCGCGCGGTGACCCGGTAACGGTCCTCGCCGAGGTCCTCGACCGGCGGGAGTTCCCGGTCGTACTCGTCCGTGATCTCGCCGACGATCTCTTCGAGGATGTCCTCGATGGTGACGATGCCGGCGGTGCCGCCGTACTCGTCGATGACGACGGCCACGTGGTTGCGCACCTGCTGCATCTCGCGCAGCAGATCGCCCGCGTTCTTGGTGTCCGGCACGAAGAGGGCCGGCCGCATGGCGGTCGAGACCAGGTCGGCCTCGGCCTCCCGGCTGATGTGCGTCTTGCGGACCAGGTCCTTCAGGTAGACGATCCCGACGATGTCGTCCTCGTTCTCCCCGGTCACCGGGATGCGGGAGAAACCGGAGCGCAGCGCGAGCGTGGTCGCCTGACGGATCGTCTTGTACCGCTCGATGCAGACGAGGTCGGTGCGCGGCACCATCACCTCGCGCACCAGCGTGTCGCCGAGCTCGAAGACCTGGTGCACCATGCGGCGCTCGTCGTCCTCGATCAGCGATTCCTTCTCCGCGAGGTCCACCATCGCGCGCAGCTCGGCCTCGGAGGCGAAGGGCCCCTTGCGGAAGCCCTTGCCGGGCGTGAGCGCGTTGCCGATGAGGATCAGCAGCTGTGGGATCGGCCCCATGATCCGGGCCAGCGGTACGAGGACGTACGCGGCCGCGGTGGCCGTGTTCAGCGGGTGCTGGCGGCCGATCGTGCGCGGCGAGACGCCCACGGCGACGAAGGAGACGAGCACCATGACGGCGATGGCCACCAGCAGCGCGGTCCAGTTGTCGCCGAACTCATCGAGGCAGACGTAGGTGACGAGCACCCCGGCGGCCATCTCGCAGGTGACCCGGACGAGCAGGGCCACGTTGAGGTAGCGGGTGGGGTCGCCGGCGACCTGGGCGAGCTTCTCGCTGCCGCGCCGACCCTCCCGTACGGCCTGCTCGGCCCGGAAGCTGGAGATGCGGGCGATGCCGGACTCGGCGCAGGCCGCGAACCAGGCCACCACCACCAGCAGGACCGCGCCGGTGATCAGCTGGGGGGCGTTCACGAGACGGTCGGAGCCGGGGACGGACCGGTCATGCCGCGCTCACCGCGCCAGCCGTCGACGATGGCCGCCTGGAGGCCGAACATCTCCGCCTTCTCGTCCGGCTCCTCGTGGTCGTAGCCGAGCAGGTGCAGCACTCCGTGGACGGTCAGGAGCTGCAGCTCCTCGTCCATGGAGTGCTGCGTCGGGGCTTCCTCGCCCTGCCGCTTGGCGACCTCGGGGCAGAGCACGATGTCGCCGAGGAGCCCCTGCGGGGGCTCCTCGTCGTCCTTGGACGGCGGACGGAGCTCGTCCATCGGGAAGGACATGACGTCGGTCGGACCGGGCAGATCCATCCACTGGATGTGGAGCTGCTCCATGGCGTCCTCGTCGATGACGATGACGGACAGTTCGGAGAGCGGGTGGATCCGCATCCGGGTGAGCGCGTAGCGGGCGATGTCGAGGATCGCCTGCTCGTCGACCTCGGTTCCGGACTCGTTGTTGACGTCGATCGACATGGTGCGCTGAGTTCTACTTCCCGTGTTGGCCGTTCCGGCCGTTACGACCGTCCTGGGCCTGCTGACTCTCGTCGTACTTCTCGTACGCGTCGACGATACGGCCGACCAGCTTGTGCCGGACGACATCCTCGGACGTGAGCCGCGAGAAGTGGATGTCCGGGAGCCCTTCGAGGATCTCCTGGACCTGACGCAGACCGCTCTTGGCGCCACCCGGCAGGTCGATCTGCGTGACGTCACCGGTGACGACGATCTTCGAGTCGAACCCGAGCCGGGTCAGGAACATCTTCATCTGCTCGGCGGTCGTGTTCTGCGCCTCGTCGAGGACGACGAACGCGTCGTTGAGGGTGTTGTGCGTCAGCAGGTAGTCCTGCGTCACGTACAGCGAGTCCTCGGCGGCCACCTGGATGCACACCGCCTCCTCGCGACCCGCGGGCTCGATGGAGTCGATGAAGCGCATCGGGCGCCCGCCGCCGCCGGCCGCGTGGTACGCGTCCCGCTTGCGTGCGAGACGGAAGGGCTCGATGCCTTCGGGAAGGCGGATGTCGACGACGTGCGAGTCGTACCGGTGAGCGCCCGGTGCGGTGCCCTGCACCCGGCCTTCGGCCCTGCGGCGCCGGGTGTAGGCAACACCGCCGAGCGACTGGACGAGAGCGATCACGTCGTCCCGCAGGACGATCGAGGCAGTGGAGTACTGGATCCGGCAGGTACGGTCCCGCTGGGCGACCGGGCCTCCGTCGGAGTCGAGCAGGCCTTGGAGTACCGCGAGGCGGACCTCTGCCGTGTTGAACAGGTAGTCGTCCGGCACGGACTTGACGGGGTTCTCCAGAGTGACCACGTCACCGGACGACTTCACCCTGTTCAGGACGTAGTCGGGACCGCCCTTGTGCCGTGCGGCGACTCCTGGAAGCGCTGTCTCCAGGGCGCGGACGAGCTCCTCGTCCTCTGCGGCGAAGGACGGCGTGGTGGAGCCGGTGAGACAGCCGTCGCCGAGCAGCAGACCGAGCGCGTACGGGTCCATGGGAACCTCGCGCCCGGGGAAGGCGACGGGAGCGGTGAGCATCGGCAGCTCGTACCGGCGGGCGTGCGCAGCCCGGAGGTTGCCGATCATGTCCTTGGTCTCCAGGACCCGCCACGGCTTGTCGCGGCGCTTGTCGTCGCGCGTCCTGACAGTCCACAGGTGCTCGCCGCAGCACAGGGTCCAGGACCCGTCCTGGGCCGTGAGACGGTAGATGTCCTTCTCGCCCTGCGGGTACACACCGAGGACCGGGGTCGGCTCGCCGTTCGATCCGACGACCAGGTCACCCACCTGGAGGTCCCCGATGGGGCGCCAGCCGTCCGGCGTCAGAACCTTCGTGAAGACGGGCATCGCGCGCCCCCTCATGTATGCGAGGGGCGCGACCTCGATGGTCCCGGCGGCCATGAGGCGCGGGATCGAGTCGGGGTCGATCATGTCGTGCAGCGCGTCGTAGAGCGGGCGCAGGTACGGGTCGATCTTGTCGAAGAGGGTGCCCGGCAGGAAACCGAGCCGCTCCCCCGCCTCGACGGCGGGCCGGGTCAGGATGATACGGCTGACCTGCTTGGACTGGAGGGCCTGGACGGCCTTGGCCATGGCGAGGTAGGTCTTGCCGGTACCGGCGGGGCCGATGCCGAAGACGATCGTGTTCTTGTCGATCGCGTCGACGTACCGCTTCTGGTTGAGGGTCTTGGGCCGGATGGTGCGGCCGCGGCTGGAGAGGATGTTCTGGGTGAGCACCTCCGCCGGCGTCTCGGCAGGCCCGTCGCCGTTGCCGTTGCCGCTGGCCTTGAGCATGGCGATCGAGCGTTCCACTGCGTCCTCCGTCATCGGCTGCCCGGTGCGGAGCACCAGCATCATCTCGTCGAAAAGCCGCTGGATCAGGGCGACTTCCGCCGCTTCACCGATCGCGCTGACCTGATTGCCCCGAACATGGATGTCGGCCTTCGGGAAGGCCTTCTCGATCACGCGCAACAGGGCGTCGCCCGAGCCGAGCACGGTCACCATCGGGTGCGTGGCCGGAACGGTGAAGTGGGCTCGCGCCTGCCCCGGCGCAGGGATGTGGGCTGTCGGTGTCTGAGTCATGGGCCGGCACTGTGGCCTGCGCATACCTCCCGCTGAGGGGCCGCGCCGATCGACGACCTCCGGAGTACCAAGCGTACGTCTCCGCCGCTGCATCCCCGAGAGGTTTTACCGCCGGATCGCACGCCTAGACCGAGTGCCGGAAGCCGATCGTCGGTACGGCCCTGCGCCGGGCCGCCGGGGTCCCGCCCGGCGGGACCAGATCGTCCAGGAAGCCGTACCGGCCGCGCAGCTCCCGCGGGGCGTCCCGCCACCAGTGGGCCACCTCCGGCCAGCCGGGGGCCGAGAGGGAGCCGCCGAACTCCTGAACCGACAGGGCCGCCGTCAGCCCGGCGAAGGCCAGCCGGTCGGCGAGCGGCCAGCCCGCCAGGGTGCCGGTCACGAAGCCCGCCACGTAGACGTCGCCCGCGCCGGTCGGGTCCAGCTCGTCCACCGTGATCCCGGGGACGTGCGCGGTCTCCCCGGTGCGCCCGTCCACCGCGTACGAGCCCTCCGCGCCCATCGTCACCACCGCGATCGGCACCTTCTCGGCCAGCGCCCGGGCCGCGGCTCTCGGACAGTCGGTCCGGGTGTAGCGCATGGCCTCGCCCGCGTTGGGCAGGAAGGCCTCGCAGTGCTCCAGGTCGGCCAGGGCCCCCAGGTCCCAGCGGCCGCTCTCGTCCCATCCCACGTCCGCGAAGATCCGCGAGCCGCGCCGGGCGGCCTCGCCGATCCACTCCTCGCCGCGGCCGGGTCCCAGCGCGGCCACGGCCGCACGGGCCCGGGGCGGGCACTGCGGGAAGGGCCCGGGGCCCGCCGGCGGAGGGGCTTCGTGGCCGTGCGAGACCATCGTGCGCTCGCCCTCGTAGGCCATCGAGACGGTGACGGGGCTGTGCCAGCCGGGGATGGTGTGCGACATGGACAGGTCGATGCCCTCGCCCTGTTCGAGGGCGTCCCAGCAGTACTCACCGTAGTGGTCGTCCCCGAAGGCGGCGGCCAGCGAGGTGCGCAGGCCGAGCCGGGCCAGGGCGGTGGCCATGTTGGCGACGCCGCCGGGGCTGGAGCCCATGCCGCGCGCCCAGGACTCCGTACCGCGCACCGGGGCCGAGTCGAGGCCGGTGAAGATGATGTCGAGGAAGACCGTTCCGGTCAGGAAGACGTCACAGCCGGGTTCCTGGGGGTCACGCAGCGGACCGAGCGGGTCCACTCCTGCTGCGCGGATTTCGAAGTCCCGACCGGTCACGGCGATCTCCCCGTTGTTTCTCGAAGGCCCGTTTCTGCATGACGTTTTCCCGTGGAAAGCTGCCAGCCCTGCCCATCCGGGCGGGACCAAAACCCAGTGTGGCGCAGATCACCCTCGGAAAGCCCTTCGTCACTCGGACCACTCGACCCGCTCCGGCCGCTCGGCGACGGCGGCCCGGGCAGGGGCCCGGGCCATCGTCGCGGTCAGCCCCGCTTGGGCAGGGGCACCCGCATCAGGTCCGCCGCCACCGTGAGCTCGCCCTCGAAGCCGGCCGCGCGGGCCTGGCGCTCGAACTCGGCCGGGTCGGTGTAGCGCTGCGAGAAGTGCGTCAGCACGAGGTGCCGTACGCCCGCGTCCCGCGCCACCCGCGCCGCCTGGCCGGCGGTCAGGTGCCCGTGGTCGGTGGCCAGCCGTTCGTCCTCGTCGAGGAAGGTCGACTCGATCACCAGCATGTCGCAGCCCTCGGCCAGCGCGTCCACGCCGGGGCAGAGCCGGGTGTCCATGACGAAGGCGAACCGCTGCCCCGGCCTGGGCTCGCTGACCTCGTCCAGGGTGACCGCCCCGAGCCGCCCCTCACGCTGGATCCGGCCCACGTCCGGGCCCTTGATCCCGTGCCGCGCGAGCAGCTCGGGCACCATGCGGCGCCCGTCGGGTTCGGTGATCCGGTAGCCGAAGGACTCGACCGGGTGCGACAGCAGCCGGGCCTCCAGGACGTACGAGGACGCTTGGGCCAGGGTGCCGTCCCCGGCCACCGGCTCCTCACGGAGCGCGACGGTCTCCCGGTAGGCCGTGGCGTAGCGCAGCCGTTCGAAGAACTTCTGGCCCGAGGCCGGGTAGTGCGCGGTGACGGGGTGCGGGACCTGGTCGAGGTTGATCCGCTGGATCACCCCGGCGAGGCCGAGGCTGTGGTCACCGTGGAAGTGGGTGACGCAGATCCGGTTGATGTCGTGCGCGGCCACCCCAGCGCGCAGCATCTGGCGCTGGGTGCCCTCGCCCGGGTCGAAGAGGATGCCCTCGCCGTCCCAGCGCAGCAGGTAGCCGTTGTGGTTGCGGTGGCGGGTGGGCACCTGGCTGGCCGTGCCCAGCACCACGAACTCTCGTACGGACACGTGCTATCCGGGGGGCCACTGGAGGCCGCGGCCGCCGAGGACGTGCGCGTGGGCGTGGAAGACGGTCTGCCCGGCGCCGGAGCCGGTGTTGAACACGACCCGGTAGCCGTGTTCGACGATCTTCTCGTCGAGGGCGACCTGGCCGGCCTCGCGCAGTATGTCGGCGGCGACGGACGGCTCGGCCTCCACGAGGGAGGCCGCGTCGGCGTAGTGCACCTTGGGGATGACGAGCACGTGCGTGGGCGCCTGCGGGTTGATGTCCCGGAAGGCGACCGTGGTCTCGGTCTCCCGTACCACGGTCGCGGGGATCTGCCCCGCGACGATCTTGCAGAACAGGCAGTCGGCCTGCGGTTCCCCGGCCATTGCTGAGCCTCCCGTGACGGTGATCGGTCCGGGCATCGTATCCAGCCGGGCGCCCGCCGCGGGCGCGGTCGCGTCAGGACCAGCGGCCCGTACGGGCCAGCAGCACCGCCGTGGCCGCCGTCCCGGCCGTGGAGGTCCGCAGGACGGAACGGCCCAGGCGGTAGGGGTGCGCCCCCGCGGCGGCGAAAACGGCCAGCTCCTCCGGGGAGACGCCGCCCTCCGGGCCGACCACCAGCACGACGGAACCGGCCTTCGGGAGCTCGGCCGTGGCCAGCGCCCCGGACGGGGTGTCGCGGTCCTCGTGGAGCACCATCGCCAGGTCGGCGCCGGCCAGCAGCGCCGCCACCTGCTTGGTGGACATGGCCTCGGCCACCTCCGGGAAGCGCACCCGGCGGGACTGCTTGCCCGCCTCCCGGGCCGTGGCCCGCCACTTGGCCAGGGACTTGGCCCCGCGGTCGCCGCGCCACTGCGTGATGCAGCGCGAGGCCTGCCAGGGCACGATCGCGTCCACGCCGGTCTCGGTCATCGTCTCGACGGCCAGCTCGCCCCGGTCCCCCTTGGGCAGGGCCTGGACCACCGTGATCCGCACCTCCGGCTCCGGCTCCTCCGTGACGGTGTGCAGGTCCATGACGACCAGCCGGTCCTTGCCCTCGGCAGCCTTGACCACGCCCTCCGCCCAGTGGCCGCGCCCGTCCGTGAGGACCACGTCCTCGCCCGGGTTCAGGCGCTTCACGGACACCGCGTGCCGGCCCTCCGGGCCGTCCAGCACGAACTCGGGCCCCGCGGGGACCTCTTCCACCACGAACACCGGGGCGGTCATGACGCACTCCTCATCTGCATTGCCTTCAACGTGCTCTGTGCCTCGGCCAGTTCGGCCGCCAGCACCTCCACCAGCTCCCCCGCCGGCAGCGGTCGCGCCAGCCGGTGCCCCTGGCCCGCCCACAGGGCCATGCCCTGCGGGTCCCCGGCCGCGGCGGCGGCCTTGCGCAGCCCCGAGGTCAGGTGGTGGACCTGCGGGTACGCGGCCGGGGCGTACGGCCCGTGCTCGCGCATGAAGCGGTTGACCAGAACCCGCGCCGGCCGCCCGGAGAAGGCCCGGGTCAGCTCGGTGCGGGCGAACAGCGGGTCCGTCAGCGCCTTCTTGTGGACCGGGTCCGCACCCGATTCCGGGCAGGCCAGGAAGGCCGTCCCGAGCTGCGCCGACTCCGCGCCCGCGGCCAGCAGGGCCGCGATCTGCGAGCCCCGCATGATCCCGCCCGCCGCGATGATCGGGAGCGCCACGGCCTCCCGTACCTGCGCCACCAGTGCGAGGAGGCCCACGGTCGCCGTGCCGTCGATCTGCGGGTCGTCCCGGTGCGTGCCCTGGTGGCCACCGGCCTCGGCGCCCTGGACGCAGACGGCGTCCGCACCCGCGTGCTGGGCGCTGCGCGCCTCCTCGACGGAGGTGACCGTGACGACGGTGTACGTACCGGCCTTGCGCAGGGCCGCGAGGGCCGCGAAGGCGGGACAGCCGAAGGTGAACGAGACCACCGGGACCGGGTCTTCGAGGAGGATGGCCAGCTTGGCGTCGTAGCCGTCGTCGCTGGTGCCGATGATGTCCTCCTCGGCGAGCGAGATCTCGTACCAGCTCGCCTCACCGGCCAGCTGCCCGCGGTAGGCCTCCACGGCGGCCGGATCGACGTAACCGGTCTGCGGCATGAAGAGGTTGACACCGAAACGGCGCCGGGTCAGCGCCCGCACCTGCTTGATCTCCTGGTACATCCCGTCGGCGGTCTTGTAGCCGCCGGCCAGGAAGCCCAGCCCGCCCGCCTCGCACACGGCGGCGGCGAGCACGGGACAGGAGGCGCCGCCCGCCATGGGAGCCTGCACGATCGGGTACGGGGAGAGACCGTTCGGTGCCGAGGACATGGACTGCATCGTGCCACGTCCCGCGCACGGGGCCGAATCATGGCATTCGCCTGGCATAGTCCGCTTCCTGACCGGCCTCCGGCCGCCGCCGGGCCCATGTGACGAGCCCGGCCGGGGAATCCCCAGGCCGGGCTCGTGACGGTGGATCGCGGTCGGTCAGCGACCGTTGAAAGCGTCCTTCAGCCGGCTGAACAGACCCTGCTGACCCGGCGCGAACTGACCCATCGGCCGCTCCTCGCCGCGCAGCTTCGCCAGCTGGCGGAGCAGGTCCTCCTGCTGGGCGTCCAGCTTGCCCGGGGTGGTGACCTCGACGTGCACGATCAGGTCGCCGCGTCCACCACCGCGCAGGTGGGTGACACCGCGCCCGTGCAGCGGGATCGCCTGGCCGGACCCGGTGCCGGGCCGGATGTCGATCTCCTCCAGCCCGTCCAGCGTCTCCAGCGGGCACTTGGTGCCCAGCGCGGCCGCCGTCATCGGGATGGTGACCGTGCAGTGCAGGTCGTCCCCGCGCCGCTGGAAGGTCGGGTGCGCCAGCTCGTGGATCTCCACGTACAGGTCGCCGGCGGGGCCGCCGCCGGGGCCGACCTCACCCTCGCCCGCGAGCTGGATCCGGGTGCCGTTCTCGACACCGGCCGGGATCTTGACCGTGAGACTGCGGCGGGAGCGGACCCGGCCGTCGCCCGCGCACTCGTGGCACGGGGTCGGGACCACGGTGCCGAAGCCCTGGCACTGCGGGCAGGGGCGCGAGGTCATGACCTGGCCCAGGAAGGACCGGGTGACCTGCGAGACCTCACCGCGGCCGCGGCACATGTCACATGTCTGCGCCGAGGTGCCAGGAGCGGCGCCCTCACCGGAGCAGGTGTTGCAGACGACGGCCGTGTCGACCTGGATGTCCTTGGTGGTCCCGAAGGCCGCCTCGTCCAGCTCCAGGTCCAGACGGATCATCGCGTCCTGGCCGCGCCGGGTCCGCGAGCGCGGGCCGCGCTGCGAGGCCTGGCCGAAGAAGGCGTCCATGATGTCGGAGAAGTTGCCGAAGCCACCCGCTCCGAAGCCGCCCGCTCCGCCGCCGCCGCCCGAGGAGGACAGCGGGTCGCCGCCGAGGTCGTAGACCTGCTTCTTCTGCGGGTCCGAGAGCACCTCGTAGGCCGCGTTGATCTCCTTGAAGCGCTCCTGCGTCTTCGGGTCCGGATTCACATCCGGGTGGAGTTCACGCGCGAGGCGCCGGAAGGCCTTCTTGATCTCGTCCTGCGATGCGTCGCGGCGCACGCCGAGAACGGCGTAGTAGTCCGTGGCCACTTACGACTCCGCCAGGATCTGTCCGACGTAACGTGCCACTGCGCGTACCGCTCCCATCGTTCCGGGGTAGTCCATGCGGGTCGGTCCGACCACGCCGAGTTTGGCGACTGCTTCGCCGCCCGAACCGTAACCGACCGAGACGACCGACGTGGAGTTCAGTCCCTCGTAGGCGTTCTCATGCCCGATCCGTACGGCCATTCCCGACTCGTTGGCCTCGCCCAGCAGCTTGAGGAGCACGACCTGCTCCTCCAGCGCTTCGAGCACCGGCCTGATCGTCAGGGGAAAATCGTGTCCGAAGCGGGTGAGATTGGCGGTACCGCCGATCATCAGCCGCTCTTCGGCTTCCTCGACCAGGGTTTCGAGGAGGGTCCCGAGCACGGTGGAGACCGTGCCGCGGTCCTCGGCCTCGAAGGATTCGGGGAGGTCCTGGACGAGCGGGGGCACATCGGTGAAGCGGCGCCCGACGACCCGGCTGTTCAGCCGGGCCCGCAGGTCCGCCAGCGAGGTCTCCCCGAAGGGGCTCGGGCAGTCGATGAGCCGCTGCTCGACCCGCCCGGTGTCCGTGATCAGTACGAGCATCAGGCGCGCGGGAGCGAGCGAGAGCAGCTCCACGTGCCGGACGGTCGACCGGGTCAGGCTCGGGTACTGGACGACGGCGACCTGCCGGGTGAGCTGCGCGAGCAGCCGCACCGTGCGGCCGACCACGTCGTCGAGGTCGACGGCGCCGTCGAGGAAGTTCTGGATGGCCCGGCGCTCGGGCGACGACAGCGGCTTGACCCCCGCCAGCCTGTCGACGAAGAGCCGGTAGCCCTTGTCGGTGGGAATCCGGCCGGCGCTGGTGTGGGGCTGGGCGATGTAGCCCTCCTCCTCCAGCACGGCCATGTCGTTGCGCACGGTGGCGGGCGAGACGCCGAGCCGGTGCCGCTCCGTGAGCGCCTTGGAGCCGACCGGCTCCTCCGTCCCGACGTAGTCCTGGACGATGGCGCGCAGCACTTCGAGTCTGCGTTCGCTGAGCATCGCGCACACCTCCAGCTGTGGTCCGTTGCCGTGTTCTGCCGTGTTCTGCCGTGTTCGTTGGCACTCTGATCGTTCGAGTGCCAGAGAGCCCCCGCTCAGTGTACGGCCGGGCGGTAAGCCCCTGGCAAGGGAGGCCCGCCAGGGTAGCGTCGCGGTATGGACGTGCGTTGGGAAGAGTCCGGCTGGGAACGGCTGACGGGACGGGCCGGCCGGCGGCGGCTGCCGGTGTGGGACTGCACCGTGGGGCTGGTGGTGGGCGAGGATTCGGTCCTTCTGATCGACCCCGGTTCGTGTGTACGCGAGGGCGCCCAGGTGCGGGCCGAGGCGGAGCGGCTGACAGGGCGGCGCGTGACCCATATCGCATTCACGCACGGTCATTTCGATCACGTCCTGGGCGGGGCCGCCTTCGCCGGGGCCGAGGTGTTCGGGGCGGTCGGGCTGGCCGCACTGCTGTCGACGGGGCGCGAGGAGCTGCGCGGGGACGCGGTACGGCACGGGCTCGCGGAGGCGGAGGCGGCGCAGGCGGTGGACCTGCTGGTGCCGCCCGGGCACGCGGTGTCGGGCGAGTGGACGCTGGAACTGGGCGGCGTACAGGTGCTGCTGGCGAATGTGGGGCCCGGGCACACCGGGCACGACCTGGCCGTCTTCGTGCCGGGCGAGCGCGAGGTGGTCTTCTGCGGGGACCTGGTCGAGGAATCGGGCGAGCCCTCGGTGGGGCCGGACGCCAGGCCCGGGCAGTGGCCCGCGGCCCTGGACCGGCTGCTGTCGCTGGGCGGCGACGACGCACTGTACGTGCCGGGTCACGGAGCGGTGGTCGGGGCGGACTTCGTCCGTGCCCAACGCGCCACACTGGCGGCCCGTTTCGGCGTGTCGGAGGCGTGACGCGCGCGGCTCTCCTACTGTCGGCCGGATGCGCGAGTACTCCCCCGACCTGACCCCGCAGTGGAAGCGACCCAAGGCCGTGCCTGAGGTGGCGGCGGACCTGGACCTGGTGGTCGAGGTGGCCGGTACGGACTTCTGCGGCGCGGTGGTGGCCTGCGAGGCGGGCACGGTGACCCTGGAGGACCGCTTCGGCAAGCGGCGGGTGTTCCCGATGGAGCCGCGCGGGTTCCTGCTGGACGGCGACGTGGTCACCCTGGTCCGCCCCGCCCGCAGGCCCTCCGGGCCGCTCCTGACGGCCTCGGGCTCGCTGGCGGTGCCCGGGGCGCGGGCGCGGGTGGCGCGGGCCGGCCGGATCTACGTCGAGGGCCGGCACGACGCGGAGCTGGTGGAGCGGGTCTGGGGTGACGATCTGCGGATCGAGGGCGTGGTGGTGGAGTACCTGGAGGGCATCGACGACCTCCCGGCCGTCGTCGCCGACTTCGCCCCGGCGCCGGACGCCCGCCTCGGCGTCCTGGTCGACCACCTCGTCCCGGGGTCAAAGGAGTCCCGTATCGCGGCGTCGGTGACCTCGCCGGACGTCCTGATCGTGGGCCACCCGTACGTGGACGTCTGGCAGGCGGTGAAGCCGTCCGCGCTGGGCATCTCCGCGTGGCCGGTGATCCCGCCCGGCCAGGACTGGAAGACCGGCGTCTGCCGGGCCCTGGGCTGGCCGGAGAACACGGGCGCCGCCTGGCAGCACATCCTGTCCCGGGTCACCTCGTACCGCGACCTGGAACCCACCCTCCTGGGCTCGGTGGAACACCTCATCGACCACGTCACAGCCCCACCCAGCCCCGCCGGCGCTTGAGGCGGTCTTTCAGCCCCGCCGGCGTTCGAGGCGCCGGGGCCGGGGGCGGCGCCCCCGGCAACGGCGCCGCAGGCTAGTCCACCAGGTCCCGGACCACGGCGTCGGCCAGCAACCGCCCCCGCAGGGTCAGTACGGCCCGCCCGCCCTCGTACGGGCCAGGGGCCAGCAGACCGTCCGCCAGGGCCTTGCGGGAGGCGGCGAGCCCGGCCGGGGCCAGCAGCGACAACGGCACCCCGTCCACCAGCCGGAGCTCCAGCAGGATCCGCTCCACCCGCCGGTCCTCCCCGGAGAGGAGCTCGCGCCCCGCGCCCGGGGAACGGCCCTCCGCCAGCGCCGCGGCGTACGCGCCCGGGTGCTTCACGTTCCACCACCGCACCCCGCCCACGTGCGAGTGCGCACCCGGCCCCGCGCCCCACCAGTCGGCGCCGCGCCAGTACAGCTCGTTGTGCAGGCAGCGGCCGGCCTCCGAGGTGGCCCAGTTGGAGACCTCGTACCAGGAGTACCCGGCCTCGGCCATGACCGAGTCCGCGATCAGGTACCGGTCGGCGTGGACGTCGTCGTCCGTCATCGGGACCTCGCCGCGGCGGATCCGCCGCGCCAGCTGCGTGCCCTCCTCGACGATCAGCGCGTAGGCGCTGATGTGGTCCGGCCCGGCGCCCAGCGCCGCCGAGAGGGTCGCCCGCCAGTCCTCGTCCGACTCCCCGGGCGTGCCGTAGATCAGGTCGAGGTTGACGTGCTCGAAGCCCGCGGCCCGCGCCTCCGCGACGCACGCCTCGGGGCGCCCCGGCGTGTGGGTGCGGTCGAGCACCTTCAGGACGTGCTGCTTGGCGCTCTGCATGCCGAAGGAGACCCGGTTGAAGCCCCCGGCGCGCAGCTCGGCCAGGTACTTCGGGTCCACCGACTCCGGATTGGCCTCCGTGGTGATCTCTGCGTCCTCGGCCAGGCCGAATTCGTCCCGGATCGCCGCGAGCATGCGTACGAGGTCGGCGGCGGGCAGCAGCGTGGGCGTGCCGCCGCCGACGAAGACGGTCCGGACCTCGCGCGGGTCGTCGCCGAGCACCTTGCGCGCCAGCCTGACCTCGTCGATCAGGGTGTCGGCGTAGTTCTCCCGGGAGGCGAGCACACCGCCGGTGCCCCGCAGCTCGGTGGCCGTGTAGGTGTTGAAGTCGCAGTACCCGCAGCGCGTGGCGCAGTAGGGGACGTGCAGGTAGAAACCGAGCGGCCGCTCCCCCGCGCCCGCCAGGGCATCGGACGGCAGCGCGCCGTCTTCGGGCATGGGTTCACCGTCGGGGAGTGCGGAAGGCATACCCCCATCATCCCGCACCGGAAAAGCCCCGCCGTCGACACATCCGGCCCCGCCGGCGTTCGAGGCGCGGGGTCCGGGGCGGAGCCCCGGGAGCCGGCACGCGGCCGACACCCGCGGCCGCCCGGGAACGGCGGGGTCCGCGGGGCGGTCCGCCGCCCCGCCCGGCCAGGCCCGCGGCAGGCGTTACGCCTCGCGGGACCCCTCGTACATCTCCTCGATCAGGTGCTTGAACTCACGCTCGACCACCGGTCGCTTCAGCTTCAGGCTGGGCGTGAGGTCGCCGTGCTCGACGTCGAGGTCGCGCGGCAGCAGCCGGAACTTCTTGACCGTCTGCCAGCGCTGCAGGCCCTCGTTCAGGGTCTGTACGTACGTCTCGATCAGGCGGTTGGTCTCCGGCGCCGCCAGGACCTCGCCGTACGTCTTGCCCTCCAGCCCGTTCTCGGCCGCCCAGGTCAGGATCGACGGCTCGTCGAGGGCGATCAGCGCCGAGCAGAAGTTACGGTCGGCGCCGTGCACGACGATCGTCGACACGTACGGGCAGATCGCCTTGAACTGGCCCTCGATCTCCGCCGGGGCGACGTACTTGCCGCCCGAGGTCTTGATCAGGTCCTTCTTGCGGTCGGTGATGCGCAGATAGCCGTCGGCAGACAGCTCGCCGATGTCGCCCGTGTGCAGCCAGCCGTCGGACTCCAGGACCTCGGCGGTCTTGTCCGGCTGCCGGTGGTAGCCCTGCATGATGCCGGGGCCGCGCAGCAGGACCTCGCCGTCGTCGGCGATGCGGACCTCGGTACCGGGGAGCGGCTTGCCGACGGTGCCGGTGCGGTAGGCCTCGCCCGGGTTGACGAAGGAGGCCGCGCTGGACTCGGTCAGGCCGTAGCCCTCCAGGATGTGGACGCCCGCGCCGGAGAAGAAGAAGCCGATCTCGGGGGCCAGGGCGGAGGCGCCGGAGACGGCGGCGCGCAGCTTCCCGCCGAAGGCCTCGCGGAGCTTGGAGTAGACGAGCGCGTCGGCGATCTTGTGCTTGGTGGTGAGGCCGAAGGGGGCGGTCGCCTGGCCGGTGCGGCGGAAGTTGTCCTGCGTGACCTTCGCGTACTCGCGGGCGACGCCGGCCGACCACTTGAAGATCTTGTACTTGGCTCCGCCGGCGGCGCGGGCCTTGGCGGCCACGCCGTTGTAGACCTTCTCGAAGATGCGCGGAACGGCGGCCATGTACGTCGGCTGCACGATCGGCAGGTTCTCGATGATCTTGTCGATCCGGCCGTCGACGGCGGTCACGTGCCCGGCCTCGATCTGCCCGGAGGTCAGCACCTTGCCGAAGACGTGGGCCAGCGGCAGCCAGAGGTACTGGACGTCCTCCTTGCCGATCAGCCCGGTGGCGACCATGGCCTTGGCCAGGTACGACCAGTTGTCGTGCAGCAGCCGGACACCCTTGGGGCGGCCGGTGGTGCCGGAGGTGTAGATGAGGGTGGCGAGCTGGTCGGAGGTGATGGCCCCTACCCGCTCCTTGACCGCCTCAGGGTGCTTGGCGAGGTACTCCTTGCCGCGTGCCTCCAGCTCGGCGAGCGAGAGCACCCAGCCCTCGGGGTCTCCTGCGGCGGCGACCGCGTCATCGGCGTCCAGGACCACGACGTGGGCGAGGTTCGGCAGGTCGGCGCGGCGCTCGCGCGCCTTCGCCAGCTGCTTGGCGTCCTCGGCGATGAGCACCCGGCTCTCGGAGTCCGAGAGGATGAACGCCGACTCGTCCGCATTCGTGCTGGGGTAGATCGTGGTGACGGCGCCGCCCGCGCACATCACGCCGAGGTCGGAGAGGATCCACTCGACCCGGGTGTTGGAGGCGAGCGCGACGCGCTCCTCCGTCCGGACACCGAGAGCGATCAGCCCGGCGGCGATGGCGAACACCCGCTCGGCCGCCTGGCCCCAGCTGAGTGATTTCCAGTCGTCGGCGCCGCCCTGGCCGCCGGCCGCCGGCACCGGGTACCGGTAGGCCTCGTCGTCGGGCGTCGCTGCGACGCGCTCAAGGAAGAGCACCGCCACGGTGGGCGGGCGGTTCTCGAGATAGGTCTGTGTGTCGCTCACGACATCCTCCGGACCGATCCACGCGGTAGTGCGTGGGCGTGGGGCGCTGGGGGCGCTGGGGACTGGCGGGTATGCAGCCGTTGACTTTTTAAACTGGCGAGTAACCATCGAGCAGTGATCAGACTAGAGCGCGACCGGCGCGTGCGTAAGGGCCCGCGAGCGGCCGCTTCATAACGAAACAGGCCCCCGCACCTGAGTGCGGGGGCCTGTCTGCGTCGGGTGACGGCGGGGCTGCTACTTCTTCTTGCCGCCGGACTCGTCGCTGGAGAGGACGGCGATGAAGGCCTCCTGCGGGACCTCCACGGAGCCGACCATCTTCATCCGCTTCTTGCCTTCCTTCTGCTTCTCCAGCAGCTTCCGCTTACGGGAGATGTCACCGCCGTAGCACTTGGCGAGGACGTCCTTGCGGATGGCGCGGATGGTCTCGCGGGCGATGACGCGGGAGCCGATCGCGGCCTGGATCGGCACCTCGAAGGCCTGCCGCGGGATGAGCTCGCGCAGCTTGGCGACGAGGCGCACGCCGTAGGCGTAGGCGGCGTCCTTGTGCGTGACGGCGGAGAAGGCGTCGACCTTGTCGCCGTGCAGCAGGATGTCGACCTTGACCAGGCTGCCGGACTGCTCGCCCGTGGGTTCGTAGTCCAGGGAGGCGTAGCCGCGCGTCTTGGACTTCAGCTGGTCGAAGAAGTCGAAGACGATCTCCGCGAGCGGCAGGGTGTAGCGGATCTCGACCCGGTCCTCGGAGAGGTAGTCCATGCCGAGGAGGGTGCCGCGGCGCTGCTGGCACAGCTCCATGATCGCGCCGATGAACTCGGTGGGCGCGAGCACGGTGGCCTTGACGACCGGCTCGAACACGTCCGAGATCTTGCCCTCGGGGAACTCGCTCGGGTTGGTGACGGTGACTTCCTTGCCGTCCTCCATGACCACCCGGTAGACCACGTTGGGCGCGGTGGCGATCAGGTCGAGGCCGAACTCGCGCTCCAGGCGCTCACGGACCACGTCCAGGTGGAGCAGGCCGAGGAAGCCGACGCGGAAGCCGAAGCCGAGCGCCGCCGAGGTCTCGGGCTCGTAGACGAGCGCGGCGTCGTTGAGCTGCAGCTTGTCCAGTGCCTCGCGCAGGTCCGGGTAGTCCGAGCCGTCGAGCGGGTAGAGGCCCGAGAAGACCATCGGCCGCGGGTCCTTGTAGCCGCCGAGGGCCTCGGTGGCGCCGTTGTGCAGGCTGGTGATGGTGTCACCGACCTTGGACTGACGGACGTCCTTCACGCCGGTGATGATGTAGCCCACCTCGCCGACGCCGATGCCGTCGGACGGGGTCATCTCCGGGGAGGAGACACCGATCTCCAGCAGCTCGTGGGTGGCGCCGGTGGACATCATCCGGATGCGCTCGCGCTTGTTCAGCTGCCCGTCGACCACACGGACGTACGTGACGACGCCCCGGTACGAGTCGTAGACGGAGTCGAAGATCATGGCGCGGGCCGGGGCGTCCTTGACGCCGACCGGGGCCGGGACCGTGGCGACGACCTTGTCGAGCAGCGCCTCGACACCGAGACCGGTCTTCGCCGAGACCCGGAGCATGTCCTCGGGCTGGCAGCCGATGAGGTTCGCGAGCTCCTCGGCGAACTTCTCCGGCTGGGCGGCCGGCAGGTCGATCTTGTTCAGGACGGGGACGATCGCGAGGTCGTTCTCCATCGCCAGGTACAGGTTGGCGAGGGTCTGTGCCTCGATGCCCTGGGCGGCGTCCACCAGGAGGACGGTGCCCTCGCACGCGGCGAGGGAGCGCGAGACCTCGTAGGTGAAGTCGACGTGCCCGGGGGTGTCGATCATGTTGAGGATGTGGGTGTTGCCCTGACCCTCGCCCGTGGTGGGTGCCCAGGGCAGCCGGACCGCCTGGGACTTGATCGTGATGCCGCGCTCACGCTCGATGTCCATGCGGTCGAGGTACTGGGCGCGCATCTGCCGCTGGTCGACCACACCGGTGATCTGAAGCATCCGGTCGGCAAGGGTCGACTTGCCGTGGTCGATGTGCGCGATGATGCAGAAGTTGCGGATCAGCGCCGAGTCGGTACGGCTCGGCTCGGGCACGTGGCTGGGGATCGCGGGCACGCAGTGTCCTGGTTCTCGGTCGCAGTCGGAAGCATTTGCGGAGCGTCGGTCGGAGCGAAAGTCCGGCTCCCGTCGCTGTCGGCGGCGCGATGTCGGATCTATACGCAGACTCCCATGGTCCCATGGACGGGGCAGTGCGCTCGGTTTGGGCCGCCCGTAGCGTGCCTGGTAGCCTGGGCAGCTGTGTCTCGTATGCCCTCTCAGCTGTCGGGACACAATCCGAAGATCAAACTCTGAACCTGAAAAGGCTCTTTCGTGGCGAACATCAAGTCCCAGATCAAGCGGAACAAGACGAACGAGAAGGCGCGCCTGCGCAACAAGGCCGTCAAGTCCTCGCTCAAGACCGCGATCCGCAAGGCCCGCGAGGCCGTCGTCGCCGGTGACGTCGAGAAGGCCACCGTGGCTTCTCGCGCTGCCGCGCGTGCGCTCGACAAGGCTGTCTCGAAGGGTGTCATCCACAAGAACGCCGCCGCCAACAAGAAGTCGGCGCTGGCCACCAAGGTTGCCTCCCTGCAGGGCTGAGCTCCCTGATGTGATCGCCGGAAGGGACCCAGTGGGCCCTCTCTCCCGCTCCTGACCGGCACCCCGCTCCGCACACGAAGCGTTCGCCACGCGGGTGCGGCGCAACCAGAAGTAACCGAAGGCCCCGGCCTCCACCCTTCCCCAGGGCGGTGGCCGGGGCCTTCGTGCTGCCCGAAGCGGGCCTCACCGGGCCGCTCAGGCGTAGAGGTGCTGGGGCGGTACGCGGTGCGGCAGCGGCCGGCGCCAGTCGCCCTCGCGGGCGACGAGCATCCGGCGGGCCAGGGTGCGCACCTCGTTCCAGGCGGCCGGCTCGGCGGTCAGTGACTCGGCCCACAGGCCGACGCGGCCGAAGACGTCGGCCTCGTCGAGGAGCCGGCCGATGGTCCGCAGGTCCCGCAGGGCCTCGGGTGCGAGGGCCTCCCGCTCCGCCATCCCCTCGGCCAGGTGGATGACGAAGCGGACGTCCTCGACGACGGGAACGCTCTTCACCCCGTGCTCACCGGCCCAGGTCAGCTGAGCCCCGGCAGCGGCGGCGAGGACGGCCACCAGCCTCGCGATCCAGCGCTCCCAGTAGTCGGCACCGTCATACATGCGGGGGTACGCGCTAACGGCGCTGGGGGCGGGCCGCGCGGGCCACCGCGACGACGGCCTTCTCCAGGGCGTACTCGGGGTCGTCGCCGCCGCCCTTGACCCCGGCATCGGCGGCGGCCACGGCGCGCAGGGCGTCCGAGACACCGTCCGCCGACCAGCCGCGCATCTGCTGGCGGACCCGGTCGATCTTCCACGGGGGCATGCCCAGGTCCCGGGCGAGGTCGCCGGGGCGGGCTCCGCGCGGGGCGGAGGCGAGCTTGCCGATCGCGCGGACCGCCTGGGCCAGGGCACTGGTGATCAGGACCGGCGCCACCCCGGTGGACAGGGACCAGCGCAGGGCCTCCAGGGCCTCGGCCGCCCGTCCCTCGACCGCCCGGTCGGCGACCGTGAAGCTGGATGCCTCGGCCCGGCCGGTGTAGTAGCGGGCGACGACGGCCTCGTCGATGGTCCCCTCGACGTCGGCGCACAGCTGCGCGGCGGCGCTCGCCAGCTCCCGCAGGTCGCTGCCGATCGCGTCGACCAGGCTCTGGCAGGCCTCCGGGGTCGCAGACCGGCCGAGCGTGCGGAATTCGCCGCGCACGAAGGACAGCCGGTCCGCGGCCTTCGTCATCTTCGGGCAGGCGATCTCCCGCGCGCCCGCCTTGCGCGCGGCGTCCAGCAGGCCCTTGCCCTTGACCCCGCCCGCGTGGAGGAGGACCAGGATGATCTCCTCGTAGGGCGCGGCGAGGTAGGCCTTGACCTCCTTGACCGAGTCCGCGGACAGGTCCTGCGCGTTGCGCACGACCAGCACCTTGCGCTCGGAGAAGAGCGAGGGGCTCGTCAGCTCGGCGAGCGTGCCGGGCTGGAGCTGCTCGGAGGCGAGGTCGCGGACGTCCGTGTCGGCGTCGGCGGCGCGGGCGGCCGTCACGACCTCGCGCACGGCACGGTCGAGCAGCAGCTCCTCCTGCCCCACCGCGAGGGTGAGCGGGGCAAGCGGATCGTCGGTGGAGTTCTTCCTGGTGGCCATCGGCTCCAGCATCCCACGCCGCACTGACAGCCCCCCGCCCCGCGTGCCCGAGAATGGTCGCGTGAATGTGCGACATGTACTCGTCCTGCCCGACCGCGACGCCGCCGAGGAGGTGGCCCAGGAGGCCGCCGACCGCTTCGGCCTCCCGGAGGAGCCGCAGTTGGTCCGCGACGCGCTGGCCGGCGAGGACGACGCCGAGGACGCCCAGTGGCTGGTGGTCGTCGAGGACCCGCAGGAACGGCTCGACACCACCTCGCTGGACGACCTCGCCGCCGAGTACGAGGGCTGGCTGGAAGCCCCGTAGGGGACCGCGCGTCAGGCCTTGCGCACGGCCTGGACGTCCAGCGTCACTTCCACGCTCGAACCGATGGCCGCGATCCCGTGCGCCAGCATCGACTGCCAGTTCAGGGTGAAGTCCTCGCGGTGCAGCTCGGCGGTGGCCCGGCAGGCTGCCCGGAGCTCGCCCTCCAGGCCCGTGCCCAGACCCAGGTACTGGGTGTCCAGGGTCACGGACCGGCTCACCCCGTGGAGGGTCAGCGCCCCGGCCACGGCCCAGCTGCTGCCGCTGCGGTGGATGAAACGCTCGCTGTAGAACTCCACCGTGGGGTGGCGGACCGCGTCCAGGAAGTCCCCCGACCTCAGGTGGTCGTCGCGCAGCCGCACCCCGGTGTCGATGCTCGCCGCATCGATGATCACGTGCATGGAGGAGTCCTCCATGCGCTCGGCTATCCGCACCGCCCCGGCGAACGTGGTGAACCGGCCGCGGATCCGGGCCAGCCCGATGTGGCGGGCCGTGAAGCCGATGGACGAGTGCGTCGGGTCGAGCTCCCAGTGGCCGGGCTGCGGCAGCAGCGGCGGCTCCACCGTGTCCAGGATGATCTCCGCGGTGCCGGGCTGCCCGGGGTCCCCGACGATCGTCACCCCGTGGAAGGGCGCGTACCCCTCCGCGGTCACGGAGAGCCGGTACTCCCCCTCCGGTACGGCGACGGCGAAGCCGCCGAACGGGTCGGTCTCGCCGCTGACGATGCGGCGGCCGATCGGGTCGGTCACCTCGAACGTGGCCTGCCGGACCGGCCGGTGGACCGTGTCGAGGACCCGGCAGCTGAGCAGACGCGCCGTCGGCGGGAGCGTCAGTGTCGCGGATGTGGAGGGGCTGGAACTTCCGGCCGTCTCCATCCCCCGTCGGCGACCGAACATGGCTGATGCACCCCCGTGCTGTGTGGACTTGGACCGTTCTGGCGAAGACGCATTCGATCATGCTGTCGGGTTGTGGGCAAACAGAGTGGTCGAGCCCGGTATGACCGCGCCGATTCCGCCGTCGGCTGGCCGGAAACGACCGTAGCCGAACTCCGCTTCCGGCGACGGCGATCGAGCCGTCCGTGTCGGTGCGCAGCACGGTCGCCCCCAGCTCCCGCAGCCGGGCGAGCGTACTGGGCGCGGGGTGTCCGTAGCGGTTGGCCACGCCGACGGGAACGAGCGCGAACCGTGGCCGGATCCGGGCGTACAGCTCCGGGTCCTGGTGCGCGGAACCGTGATGGGCGACCTTGAGGACGTCGACCGGCCCGAGGTCCGGATGGGCCCTCAAGAGGGCTTGCTGCGCGCGAGGTTCGAGGTCGCCGAGCAGGAGCAGGGTCAGCCCCGCGCCGCGCACCAGCAGGGCCACGCTCGCGTCGTTGGGCCCCTCGGGCGGCGGTCCGGCCGGCGGCGGCCAGAGCACCTGCCACTCGAACGCCCCGGCCCGGCGCCGCTCCCCCTGCACCGCCGTCACGACCGGCACACCGGCGGCCGCCGCGGTCCGGTGCACGAACTCGGCCTGCCCCGGCGGTTCTTCGAGCGAGGTGGCCTGGATCACCGCCACGGACCGGCCCCGCAGCACCCCCGACAGGCCTCCCACATGGTCGGCGTGAAAATGCGTCAGCAGGAGCAGCGGCACGCGGTGGACGCCCAGCGCGCGCAGGCAGTCGTCCACCGGTCCGGGCTCCGGGCCGGCGTCCACCACCAGGGCCTCCCCCGGGCCGACGGAGAGCACGGCGGCGTCCCCCTGCCCCACGGCGCACTGGACGTAGCTCCAGTCGGGCGGCGGCCAGCCGGAGAGCGTGCGGGTGAGCTGCGGCGGCCGCAGTACGGCCAGGAGCAGCAGCACCGCCAGGGCGGAGCAGAGCCACGCGCGCCCGCGGAACCGGCCACCGGCCACCACGACGACGGCCAGGGTGGCGGCGGCCAGCAGAACGCCCCCGGCGAGCCCGCCCGGCCACGACAGCTCCGCGCCCGGGAACCGGGCCCCGGCCCGGGCCACCCCCGCGATCCACCCCGCCGGCACCGCCGCGCACCGGGCGAGCAGCTCCGCGGCGGGCATCCACACCGGGGCCACCGCGAGCGCGGCGAAGCCGAGGACCGTCGCGGGACCGGCCGCCAGTTCGGCCAGCAGGTTGCACGGCACCGCCACCAGGCTGACCCGGGCGGCGAGCACGGCCACCACGGGCGCGCACACCGCCTGGGCGGCCGCCGCGGCCCCCAGCGCCTCGGAGAGCCGCGGTCCCGCCCCACGGCGCCGCAGGGCGTCGCTCCACCGGGGAGCGAGGGTGAGCAGCGCCCCGGTGGCCAGTACGGAGAGCAGGAAGCCGGGGCTGCGGGCCAGCCAGGGGTCATAAAGCACCAGCAGCAGCACGGCGGCACCCAGGGCCGGGATCAACGACCTGCGCCGTCCGGTGGCGATGGCCAGCAGGGTGACCGCCCCGCAGGCAGCGGCCCGCAGCACGCTCGGCTCGGGCCGGCACACCACCACGAAGGCCAGGGTCAGGGCCGCCCCGCACAGGGCGGTCACCCGCAGCGAGAGGCCGAGCCGGGGTGCCAGCCCGCGCCGTTCGGCCTGCTGCGCGCGGGCCGGGGGCCCGATGAGCAGGAACAGCACCACGGTGAGGTTGGACCCGGAGACGGCCAGCAGGTGCAGCAGGTCGGTGGCCCGGAAGGCCTCGTGCAGGTCGGACGGAACCCTGGAGGTGTCCCCGACGACGAGCCCCGGCAGCAGGGCCCTGGCATCCGGTGCGAGCCCCTCGGTGGCCTCGCGCAGCCCGGCTCGCAGCCGCCCCGCGAGCCGCTGGAGGGTGTCCGGGCCGCCGGTCACCCCGGGCGGGGTGTCACCGGCCGGCCTGAGCAGCGCCACGGCCCGCTCCCCACCTTGCGCCGGCGCCAGCCGGGCGACCACCACCACCCGGGTGGAAGGCTGCAGCCCGGCCCATCCCGGATGCCCGGCCAGCACCCGCACCGGGGTCTCGACCCGGGTACTCGTCCCGTCGGGCCCGGTCACCCGGTTCACCACCGCGTCCAGCACCACCACCGGCGGCCCGCTCGCGCTCCGGGCGGCCATCGGGTCGGAGCCGACGGTGAGCTCCGCGAGGACGCGGGCGTGCTCCTGCGCCAGCCCGGCCACCGGCCCGGCCCGCGCCTCGGCCCGCTGGAGCCCCGCCACCCCGGCCCCGGCCGACGCGCACAGCAGGGCCGCCGCCGCGGCCGGGGCGAGGCGCCACAGCGGCCCCGGACGCCGGCACGCGCCCAGCATCAACAGGCCCGCGCAGACCATCCCCAGGGCCACCCCGAGGGCGGTCCGGTGGACGGGCAGGTCCAGGGCGAGGGCGGCCGCCGCCCAGGCGGCCCCGGCGGGCACCGCGAGGCGGAGGTCCGGCGGGCCCGGACTCTCCGGGCGGTTCACGGCCGCACCAGCCTGCGCAGGTCGGCGAAGCGCCGCTCACCGATGCCGTCGACCTGGCGGAGCTCCTCCACCGAGCGGAAGCCGCCGCGGGCGGTACGGAAGTCGACGATGTGCTGCGCCAGTACCGGCCCGACCCCCGGCAGCCCGTCGAGCTGGGCGACCGTGGCCGAACCAAGACTCAGCGGGCCAGAGGCGGCACCAGGACCGGAGCCGGCACCGCCGCCCGGCCCGGCGGCCGGTGCCGGCTGCGCCGGGGCGCCGACGACCACCTGCTCGCCGTCCACCAGCACGCGGGCCCGGTTCAGCCCGGTCGTGTCGGTGCCCGGACGCACTCCCCCCGCGGCGGCCAGCGCGTCCTCCACCCGCGAACCCGCGGGCAGCCGCCGCACCCCGGGATCCCGGACCTTGCCGCTGACGTCGACGACGATCCGCGCGGCTCCACCGGCCCCGCCGGCCCCCGCTCCCGGGGCCGGAGCCCCCGCCGGTGCCATGGCCGCCGCCGGGACGGCCCCCGGGGCGACCACCGCGGGCACGGTCACCGCCCGCGGCCGGGCCGACCAGTACTGCTGCCCGGCGAACCCGACGGCGGCGAGCAGCACCACCCCGACGGCAGCCACCGCACGCGGCCGCACCTCGCAGCTGTCCTGCAGCCACAGCGGCAGCCGCTCCCGCACGGCCAGCCTCCGCGCAGCCCCTGGGGGCAGCCCGGACGCCCCGTCGGACGGTGCCCGGGCATCGGCCCCGTCCGGGGCCGCGGGCGGCGCCTGGAGTGCCCGGGGCGGCGGGGCCGGGGCAGGCGGCGGGCTGCTGCCGCCCAGCAAGGCTTCGGCCCGTCGGCGCACCGCGCCCGGCTCGGGGTGAGGAACCCGCCGGCCTCGACGCGCCGCACGGCGATGCCGGAGACGGCCGTCGGAGAGACGGCTGCCGGAGAGCCGGCTCTCGGAGAGCCGGCCGTCGGAGAGACGGGGGCGGCCCGGGCCACTGGTGGCGCCCGACGGATACGAAGCACGCGTTCGAAGAGTCATGCCACGACCGTAGAGGCCGATCCCGCCCCCGGTTCGGATCACTCAATTCCGGTGGAAAAAAGCCCCGTTGTGGATAACCGCGCCACCCGTTCCGGTGATCAGCGGGGCGAGACGACCGTCGCCAGCAGCCCCGGGCCGGTGTGCGCCCCGATCACCGCACCGACCTCGCTGACGTGCAGCTCGACCAGCCCTGGGATGCGCTCGCGGAGCCGCTCGGCGAGCTTCTCCGCCCGCTCCGGAGCCGCCAGGTGGTGCACCGCCACGTCGACGGCGGCGGACCCGGCGCGCTCGACGGCCAGCTCTTCCAGGCGGGCGATGGCCTTGGACGACGTACGGACCTTCTCCAGCATCTCGATCCGCCCGCCGTCCAGCGTCAGCAGGGGCTTCACCGCCAGGGCGGAGCCGAGGAGGGCCTGCGCGGCCCCGATCCGGCCGCCGCGGCGGAGGTAGTCGAGGGTGTCGACGTAGAAGTACGCGGCCATGTCCGCCGCACGCTTCTCGGCGGCCGCCACGGCCTCGTCCACGGACCCGCCCGCCTCGGCCACCTCGGCGGCGGCGAGCGCACAGAAGCCCAGAGCCATCGCGATCATGCCGGTGTCCACGACGCGCACCGGTACGGGTGCCGTCTTCGCGGCGAGCGCGGCGGCATCGTAGGTGCCGGACAGCTCGGCGGACAGGTGCAGGCTGACGATGCCGGTCGCCCCGGCGTCCGCGGCCGCCCGGTAGGCCCGGACGAACTCCTCCGGGCTGGGGCGCGAAGTGGTGACCGAGCGGCGCTTCTGCAGGGCCAGGGCCAGGCTGCGCGCCGAGATCTCGGTGCCTTCCTCGAGTGCCTCACCACCGAGCACCACGGTGAGCGGAACGGCGGTGATTCCGTGCCGCGCCATGGCCGGTCGAGGCAGGTAGGCCGTGGAATCGGTGACGATGGCGACATGGCGGGACATGAGCCGGAGGTTACCGCCCGTGGGGGCATGACGGCAGCCTGGCCCCACGACGCGACCGCCGACCGGGGCCCCGGGGCGGCGAGAGCCTACGGTACGAACCCGGTACGAGCCCCTACGCGTGCCCGTGCGCCCCGCCTCAGGTGGTGCTGCCCCGCCTCAGGTGGTGCTTTCCGGTCGACGTGCCTTCTGCCAGGGGTACTGCGGCGCCGGAGCGGCCGGATTCAGGGCCTGCGGCTGATCCGCGCCCCACGCCGGGCTCGCCGCCGCCGCAGGCCGCCCCGGAGCGTTCGCCGGGGCCTTGCCCGGAGCCTGCGCCGGACCTGCCGGAGCCCCGTCCGCCTGCGCAGCATCCCATGCCGCGGCCGCGGCCGCGAGGTCGTCCACCGGCTCCCGCTGCCAGTCCCGCAGCGCGTCGGACTCGACCTCGATCTGGGCCGACAGCGTGGACAGGTCGTCCTGCGCGAAGCGCTGGGCCCGGTCCCGCGCGGCCCACCGCAGCGAGTCCGCGGCCTGCTTGATCTTGGCCGTCCGCTCCCGCAGGTCCGGCAGGCGCTCCGCGATCCGCCCGCGGTCCGGGTCCTGCTCCAGCCGCTTCAGCTCGTCGTCGAGCTCGCGCCCGTGCGCGCTCAGCCGCTCGAACAGCGCGATCGACTCGTGCAGCGAGGCGTCCACCCGGACGCCGTCCCGCAGCGCCTGCTCCGTGGCGCGCATCGAGGTCCGCAGGTCGAGCCGCAGCTGCGCCAGCGCCCCCGTGACCCCCACCTGACCGAAGCTCTTGGCGCGCAGCGTGGTGTCCTCCACCGTCCGCCGCGCCTGCGTGATGGTCCGGTCCACACCGCGCTTGGTCGCCTGCACCACCTTGACGGTCGCGTACACGCCCAAGCCCAGGAAGGTGAAAAGCACCATCAGCGCGAAGATGATCAACGCGGCCTCCATGAGCATCCCTTCCCCAGTACCCGACGGCTCTTTTCCGTCCCCTCCACGGTAAACGCCACGGGCAGGCCAGGGGTTCCAATCGAACCCCCAACCTGCCCGTACGGGATCCCCCCTATGCGGGGGTGCGCCCTCAGATGACGATGTTCACCAGCTTCGGCGCGCGCACGATCACCTTGCGGATCTCCGCGCCGCCCAGCGCCGCCACGACACCCTCATCGGTCACGGCCAGCTGCTCCAGCTCCGTCTCGGAGATCGTCGGCGGCACCTCCAGACGCGCCTTGACCTTGCCCTTGACCTGCACCACGCACGTCACGCTCTCGTCCACGACGTACGCCGGGTCCGCGACCGGGAAGTCCTGGTGGACCACCGACTCGCTGTGCCCCAGGCGGTGCCACAGCTCCTCCGCGATGTGCGGGGCCAGCGGGGCGACCAGCAGCACCAGGGCCTCGGCGACCGAGCGCTCCAGCGGGCGGCCGGCCTTCGTCAGCGCGTTGTTCAGCTCGGTGATCTTCGCGATGGCGGTGTTGAAGCGCAGCCCGGCCAGGTCCGAGCCGGCCCCGTCGATCGCCTTGTGCAGCGCGCGCAGGGTGTCCTCGGCGGGCTCCCCGTCCACGACGGTGACCTGGCCGGTCTCCTCGTCGACGATGTTGCGCCACAGGCGCTGCAGCAGCCGGTACTGGCCCACCACGGCACGGGTGTCCCACGGACGGGAGACGTCCAGCGGGCCCATCGCCATCTCGTACAGGCGCAGCGTGTCCGCGCCGTACTCCTCGCAGATCTCGTCGGGCGTGACGGCGTTCTTCAGGGACTTGCCCATCTTGCCCAGCTCGCGCTTGACCGGCTCGCCCTCGAAGAAGAACTTGCCGTCGCGCTCCTCGACCTCGGTGGCCGTGACCGGGAAGCCTCGCTCGTCGCGGTAGACGTAGGCCTGGATCATGCCCTGGTTGAACAGCTTGTGGAACGGCTCGACCGAGGAGACGTGGCCCAGGTCGAACAGCACCTTGGACCAGAAGCGGGCGTACAGCAGGTGCAGCACCGCGTGCTCGGCGCCGCCCACGTACAGGTCGACACCGCCGTGCGGCGCACCCTCGCGCGGGCCCATCCAGTACTGCTCGATCTCCGGGTCCACCAGGGCCGAGGCGTTGTTCGGGTCCAGGTAGCGCAGCTCGTACCAGCAGGAACCGGCCCAGTTGGGCATCGTGTTGGTCTCGCGGCGGAAGGAGCGCACGCCCCGGCCGTCGCCCAGGTCCAGCTCCACGTTGACCCACTCGCCGTTGCGCGACAGCGGGGTCTCCGGCTTGGAGGTGGCGTCGTCCGGCTCGAAGGTGCGCGGGGAGTAGTCCTCGACCTCCGGCAGCTCCAGGGGCAGCATCGACTCGGGCAGCGGGTACGCGACGCCGTCCTCGTCGTAGACGATCGGGAAGGGCTCGCCCCAGTAGCGCTGACGGCTGAACAGCCAGTCGCGCAGCCGGAAGTTGACCGTCCCCTCGCCGATGCCGCGCTCGGCCAGCCAGTCGGTGATCGCGGCCTTCGCCTCGACGACGCCCAGGCCGTCCAGGGCGATGCCCTCGGCCGTCGAGTTGACCAGCTTCGCGTCGTAGGAGACGAAGGCGTCGTCCCACTCGGCGGGGTCGGTGCCGCGCCCGTCCGACGGCTCCACGACGCAGCGCATCGGCAGCTCGAAGGCGCGCGCGAACTCGAAGTCGCGGCTGTCGTGCGCCGGGACGGCCATGATCGCGCCGGTGCCGTAGCCCATCAGCACGTAGTCGGCGATGAAGACCGGGACCTTGTCCCCGCTGACCGGGTTGATCGCGTACTCACCGGTGAAGACACCGGTCTTGTCCTTGGCCTCGGCCTGCCGCTCGACGTCCGACTTCGAGGCGGCCTGCTTGCGGTACGCGCTGACGGCCTCGGCCGGCGTGGCGTGCCCGCCGGTCCACACCTCGTGGGTGCCCTCGGGCCAGGCGGCCGGGATGAACTTCTCCACCAGCGGGTGCTCGGGCGCCAGCACCATGTAGGTGGCGCCGAACAGGGTGTCCGGGCGGGTGGTGAAGACGGTGATGGCCTCGTCGCCCAGCGCGAAGTCGACGCGCGCGCCCTCGCTGCGGCCGATCCAGTTCCGCTGCTGCAGCTTGATGGCCTCGGGCCAGTCCAGCGCGTCCAGGTCGTCGATCAGCCGGTCGGCGTAGGCGGTGATCCGCATGTTCCACTGGCTCAGCCGGGACTTGAAGACGGGGAAGTTGCCGCGCTCGGACCGGCCGTCGGCGGTGACCTCCTCGTTGGCCAGCACGGTGCCCAGCCCGGGGCACCAGTTCACCGGCGCGTCCGAGGAGTACGCCAGGCGGTACTCGTTCAGTACGTCGGCCCGCTCGGCCGCGGTCAGAGCCGCCCAGGCACGGCCGCCGGGGACCTCACGGGAGCCGTCCTCGAAGGCGGCGACCAGCTCGGCGATCGGCCGGGCCTTCTTCGCGTCGGCGTCGTACCAGGAGTTGTAGATCTGCAGGAAGATCCACTGGGTCCACTTGTAGTAGTCCGGGTCGATCGTGGCGAACGACCGGCGCTTGTCGTGACCCAGGCCCAGCCGGCGCAGCTGGACCTTCATGTTCTCGATGTTGGCCTCGGTCGAGACGCGCGGGTGCGTGCCGGTCTGCACGGCGTACTGCTCGGCCGGCAGGCCGAAGGCGTCGAAGCCCAGGGTGTGCAGGACGTTGTGGCCGGTCATCCGCTGGTGGCGGGCGAAGACGTCGGTGGCGATGTACCCGAGCGGGTGTCCGACGTGCAGGCCCGCACCGGACGGGTACGGGAACATGTCCATGATGAACTTCTTGGGCCGTGCGACCACCGCGGGGTCCCCGGCCAGGTCACCGGTCGGGTTCGGGGCCTCGTACGTGCCCCGCGCGTCCCAGACGTCCTGCCAGCGTGCCTCGATGTCGGCGGCCATGGCAGCCGTGTAGCGGTGCGCCTCGGCCGCCTCGGGGGCCGGGGTGTTCGTCTCGCTCATGATTTCTGAAGCTCCATCGATCGTCTCTGCCGCCTCTGCCTGCCCAAACGAAAAAACCCCTCGCACAGGAGGGGACGCCGCGCCGGGTCCGACCATCTCGAAGGGTCGGTACTGATCAGCGCGGCTCGGTAAGCAGAAGGCGTACGGCACGCATGGCGTCAGGGTACCGCAGCGGCCCCTTCCGACGCTCGGCCGTTCCACCCGTCGACACGACACGCGGTACCCAGGGCACGAGGGCACAAGGGCACAACGAGAAGCGGGCCACCCGATCCGGGTGGCCCGCTTCTTCACTGTGGAGCTAAGGAGAATTGAACTCCTGACCTCCTGCATGCCATGCAGGCGCTCTACCAACTGAGCTATAGCCCCTTGTTGTGCTTGCCGCTTCGGTTTCCCTTGCCGGTTCCCCTTGGCGACGTCCCAAACATTACACGGTCATGGCCCTGGTCCAAAAATCGGTTTCCACCGACCAGAGGCCATGTCCGATTTGATCCGACTTGTCACGCTCTCGCGAACTGATAGAACCGCTTGAGCGTGCAGTGCTCGTCGAGCAGCCGCCCGTAGATCGGCTCCCCTTCCAGCTCACGGTACGTCTCGATCGGGTCGCCTTTTATGATCAGCGCCCGAGCGCATTCCTCGCACCAGTACTGGTAGTCGGGGTTGACCGGGTCCATGTCCCGCACGATCGGCGTGCCGTTGTTGCACCAGTCGCACCGGCGCCGGTGTGCACCCATCCGTCAGCGACTCCCTCCCGCGTCGGGCCGTCGTCTCCCCCTCCGGCGGTCACGATTCTGCCATGCCGGTGCGGGCCAGGTCAGCAAACGCAAAGGGTACAAAAGCAAGGATCCCGCCCCCTGTTGGGGACGGGATCCTGATTGTGGAGCTAAGGAGAATTGAACTCCTGACCTCCTGCATGCCATGCAGGCGCTCTACCAACTGAGCTATAGCCCCGCTCTCCGCCGCGCTCCCCCCGTCTCCGGTGTTCTGCGCTGCGAACAAGAAGAACTCTAGCCTGTGACCAGCCGGAAAGTGAAATCCGGGTGGAAGCCCCGCCTGGGAGCGGCGGAAGGCCGCTCAGTCGTCGTCGCCGAGCACCGGTTCCGGCAGCGTGCCGGCGTTGTGCTCCAGCAGACGCCAGCCGCGCGCGCCCTCGCCGAGGACGGACCAGCAGCAGTTGGAGAGCCCGCCGAGGCCCTCCCAGTAGTACGAGTCCAGGCCCAGCAGGCGCCCGATCGTCGTACGGATGGTGCCGCCGTGGCTGACCACGACGAGGGTGCCGGACTGCGGCAGCCGGCCGGCGTGTTCCAGCACCACCGGCGCTGCGCGGTCGGCGACCTCGGTCTCCAGCTCACCGCCGCCGCGGCGGACCGGTTCGCCGCGCTTCCACGCCGAATACTGCTCGCCGTACTTCTCGAGGATCTCGTCGTGCGTGAGGCCCTGCCACTCGCCGGCGTACGTCTCGCGCAGCGCAGCGTCGTGCGACACCGTCAGCCCCGTGAGGGCCGCCAGCTCGGCAGCCGTGGCGGAGGCGCGCTCCAGGTCGGAGGCCACGATGGCATCCGGCTTCAGCGAGGCGAGCAACCGCGCGGAGCGGCGCGCCTGCGCCACACCCGCCTCGGTCAGCTCGATGTCCGTGGAGCCCTGGAAGCGGCGCTCCAGGTTCCACGAGGTCTGGCCGTGCCGCCAGAGGACGATCTTCCTGCCGGACTTGCCCGAGGCGGTCGCGCTCAGAACAGATCACCGTCCAGTTCGTCGTCGCCCGCAGCCTCACGCAGCTTGGCGTGCTCCTCGGCCTTGCCGATGGTGAGCTTGGCGTCCTCGGGGAGCTCGATCTCGGGGCAGTCCTTCCACAGGCGCTCCAGCGCGTAGAAGACACGCTCCTCGCTGTGCTGGACGTGGACGACGATGTCGACGTAGTCGAGCAGGATCCAGCGGGCGTCGCGGTCGCCCTCGCGGCGCACCGGCTTGGCGCCGAGCTCCTTGAGCAGGCGCTCCTCGATCTCGTCGACGATCGACTTGACCTGGCGGTCGTTGGGCGCCGAGGCGAGCAGGAAGGCGTCGGTGATCGACAGCACGTCGCTGACGTCGTACGCGATGATGTCGTGCGCGAGCCGGTCGGCCGCGGCCTGGGCGGCGGCGGTGATGAGCTCGATGGAGCGGTCCGTGGCGGTCACTGGCCATGCTTTCGGGTTGGCGGGCAGATCCTTACAAGGGTCTCATGTACCGCCGACACCGCCCGCGCGCAGCGTCGCGCGCGGGCGAAAGCCTGTCCCGCAGCCTGCCTCGGAGCCGGTCCGGAGCCTGGTCAGGACGCCTTGTAGTCCTTGCCCAGGATCACCACGATCTCCGCGTTCACCGCGTTCTCACCCTTCTTCACGGCCGTCTCGGGCAGTCCCAGCGTCTTGGCGACCTCGATCGCGCGCTCCCGCTGCGCGTCGTCCTGGTAGGTGATCTGCGAGGTGGCCGCCGTCTTGTCGGCCTTGCCGCCGTCGACGAAGGCGTAGCCGCCGTTCACGAGCGTCGCCTTCGCCGCGACCTGCATCTTCTCGTCGCCGGTGGCGTCCTTGAGGCCGACGCGCGGGGCCGCACCGGGCTGCGCCGCGGCGCCGGAGCCGCCCAGCACCTCCTTGACGACCGACTTGTTCGCGTCGTCCGTGAGCGTGCCGTCCGCCTTCACCGCGAGGACGTCCGTGCGGTACGCGCCCACCTTGGCGTGCGCGCCGAGCCGGGACAGCAGGGCCCCGAGGGTCTGCGCGTTCAGGGCGGGATCGAGGATCTGGCCGATGCTCTCGACGGTCACGGCCGCCGCCTTCGGGTCGCTCGGAACCTTGCGCAGCACCGCCTGGAGCACCTTGCCCACGCGTTCCAGCTGCTTGGCCTCCGGTTCGCCCTGCCCGCGGAACGTGGCGTACGCCACGGCCATCGGGCCGCTCAGGCTCTGCTTCTGGCCCTGGGCCACGGCCGGGGTCTTGGCGGCGTCGTCGGCGGGGACCGCGGTGTCGGTGTCGACCTCGATGCCGCCGACCAGCTCGACGAGGTTCTCCAGGAAGGGGGTGTCCAGACGCCAGGTGCCGCCGATGCGGGTGCCCAGCACGGAGTCGAGGGCCTCGCGGGTGCCGAGACCGCCTTCCTCGACCGACTTGCCGAGCCCCGTCGGCGTCCCGTCCTGGCCGGTGACGGCCAGGGTGTTCGGCAGCAGGACGGTGGCGCCCTTCTTGGTGGTGACGTTGTCGACGAGCAGCGCCGAGGAGGTGCCGCCCTTCTTGGTGTTGTGCAGGTGGACGACGATGATGTCCCGCTTCTGCGCTCCGGCGTCGGCGGTCGCGCCGGTCTTCTTCTCGCCGGGGCCGTCGAGGAAGGGCAGCTTGCCCGCGTACCAGAGGTAGCCGAGTCCGCCGACGACGAACAGGGCGAGGACGACGATCAGCGCCACCACCCGGTTGCGGCCGCGGCGGCGGGCCTCCTCGCGGCGTTCGGTGCGGCTCTCGGTGAATTTCAGCCAGTCGATGACGTCCTCGGAGTCCTCGTCCGGCTGGTCGATGAAGGCGAACATCTCGGTGCGGTAGTCCCGGTCCGCCTGGGGCTCGCCGTCACGCTCGCGGTCGCGGTCGCGCTCGTCGCTCCGCGCACCGTCCTCGTCGGCGCCCGGCCGGCGCGGCTCGGGGACCTGGGCGGCCGGCCGTTCGGCGGGGGCCGGGGGCTCCGGGGCGGTCTGCTGCGGGATCCACTGCTGGGTCTGCTGCGTGTCGTACCCGTAGGCGGGCGCCTGGGTGTACTCCTGCTGCCCGTACTCCTGGGCGGCCGGCTGCTGCGGGTAGTACTGCTGCTGTTGCGGCTGCTGCTGGCCGTAGCCCTGGTAGTCGTAGCCGTACTGCTGCTGCTCGTACTGCTGCCCGTACTGCTGCGGGGCGGCCGGAGCGGGCTGGGCGGGCTGCGCGGGCACCTGGCCGTACACCGGCCGCCCGTACGCGTCGTAGCCGACGAGCTGCTGCTCCTGGGCGGCATACGGGTCGTACGGATCCTGTCGGTCGTTCACCGCGGGGCCCCTCTCTCCGGAAGCTCAGGCTCCCCGGTACAGCTCACGCTTGTCGATGTAACGCACGACACCGTCCGGCACCAAGTACCAGACAGGGTCCCCCTGGGCCACCCTCGCACGGCAGTCGGTGGACGAGATCGCGAGCGCGGGCACCTCCACGAGGGAGACGCCGCCTTCCGGGAGCCCGTCGTCGGTGAGCACGTGGCCCGGCCGGGTGACTCCGATGAAGTGGGAGAGCGAGAAGAGCTCTTCGGCGTTGCGCCAGGTCAGGATCTGCGCGAGCGCGTCGGCACCGGTGATGAAGAACAGGTCGGCATCGTCGTTCTGCGCCTTCAGGTCCCGCAGGGTGTCGATGGTGTACGTCGGCCCGCCGCGGTCGATGTCGATGCGGCTCACCGAGAACTGGGGGTTCGAGGCCGTGGCGATGACCGTCATCAGGTAGCGGTCCTCGGCCGGTGACACCGCCCGCTGCGACTTCTGCCACGGCTCGCCGGTCGGCACGAACATCACCTCGTCGAGGTGGAAAAGGGCGGCCACCTCGCTGGCGGCCACCAGGTGTCCGTGATGGATCGGGTCGAATGTCCCGCCCATCACTCCGAGCCGGCGCTTGACCGGACCGGTAGGCATCTCCTGCTCTCCCATGAGCGCAGAGCCTACTGGCCCGGGGGACGCGGCGTTCTCGGCGGGTTCAGGGGGTTCAGCGGTCGCGGTTCAGGCGCGTGGTGACCCAGAGCATCAGGATCAGGATCAGGAAGGCACCGCCGCCGGTCAGGTACGGGTTCAGGCTGTCGTGGTTGCCGCCGTGCTGCTCGGCCCCCTCCGAGGCGAGGACGACCAGGTTGTGGGCGGTGGTGGAGAGGCTCATCAGGCAGATACCTATCGAGTCGGGGAGCGGGCGGAGACTTCGCTCACATCGTATGCGGGGGCCTGGGGCACGCTCACGCCGACTCAGGCGTTGGAGAGGATAGACGCAGGGTCGATCAGGTCATCCAGGGGAGGGCGCTATGACGGAAACAGGGTTCGGACAAGCACCGGCGCGGGACCGGAGGCGGTTCCCCGGCATCTCGTCGCGGGCGTACGAGCATCCGGCGGACCGCTCCGCGCTGGTGGCACTGCGCAAGCTGAGCGGCTTCGACACGGTGTTCAAGGCGCTGAGCGGGCTGCTTCCGGAGCGGAGCCTGAGGCTGCTGTTCCTGTCGGAGTCGGTGCGGGTGGGCGAGACGCAGTTCCCGCACCTGTACACGATGCTGCGCGACGCCTGCTCCATCCTGGACCTGGAGAAGGTCCCGGAGATGTACGTGCAGCAGGACCCGAACCCCAACGCCATGTGCATCGGGCTGGACGAGCCGATCATCGTGGTGACCACGGGCCTCGTCGAGCTGCTCGACGAGGAGGAGATGCGTGCGGTGGTGGGCCACGAGGTGGGCCACGCGCTGTCGGGGCACGCCGTCTACCGCACGATCCTGCTGTTCCTGACCAACCTGGCGCTGAAGATCGCGTGGATCCCGCTGGGCAATGTGGCGATCATGACGATCGTGACCGCGCTGCGGGAGTGGTTCCGCAAGTCGGAGCTCTCGGCCGACCGGGCCGGGCTGCTGGTGGGACAGGACGTGCAGGCCTCGATGCGCGGGCTGATGAAGATCGCGGGCGGCAACCACCTCCACGAGATGAACGTGGACGCCTTCCTGGCCCAGGCCGAGGAGTACGAGTCGAGCGGCGATCTGCGCGACTCCGTGCTGAAGATCCTGAATCTGCTGCCCCGGACGCACCCCTTCACCACGGTGCGGGCGGCCGAGCTGAAGAAGTGGGCGGAGAGCCGCGACCACCAGCGGATCATGGACGGCCACTACCCGCGGCGGGACGAGGACAAGGACACCTCGGTGGCCGACTCCTTCCGCCAGTCGGCCGCGCACTACGCCGACTCGGTGCGCACCAGCAAGGACCCGCTGCTGAAGCTGGTGGGCGACATCGCGGGCGGCGCCGGCGACCTGGGCGGCAAGCTCCGCGACAAGTTCACGGGCGCCGGCACCGCGCCGCAGGACAAGGGCGGGGCTACGGAGCAGGGCTGACGGGAGCGGCCTGCGGGGGCGAGGGCGGCGTCGCGGGCGAGGTGACGGCCGGGGTCGCCGGCGAGGCCAGGACGCCGCACAGCCCGGCCGTGCGCCGCGGCTGGCCGCTGGCGTACGGGTCGCTGGCGGCCGGGCCCACCGTGGTCGGGCCGGCTCCGGCCAGGAGCGGGCGGAAGGCCCCGGCCGGGTCGGCGGAGCAGTCCTGCGGCCCGGCGATCACATAGGCCGAGGCCAGCTCCAGCCGCCGGGTCGTCAGGTCCTCCCGGTCGAAGCGCAGCCGCAGCTCGCGCCGGACGGTGAAGAGCGAGGCGCCGTCGGCCGCGGCCGGGGATCCGGTGGCGGGCCGTACGGCGTAGACGAAGGTGTGGTCGGTGGTGACCTCCAGCATGTCGGGGGCCACCTCCTCGAAGGCGAGCGTGCCGCTCACCCGGACCCGGGAGTCGGCCACGACGGCGGCGGCCTGGTCGAAGCGGACCAGCCAGCCGGTGGCCGCGTGGCGGCCGTCGCCGGAGGGCGAGGTCATGCTGCGGTCGAACTGCGCCAGCTGGTCGGGGTCGAGCAGGACGCGGACCGGGCGGGAGGCCGCTCCGGCGAGGATGTCGGGGTCCAGCGAGGACTGCACCAGGTAGTCCTTGGCGATGGACAGCGCGGCGACGACCTGGGCGTCGGTGAAGTGGTGCGTGCGGCGCACGGCGGGCAGGGTGATGCCGGCCGCTCCGACCCGGTAGTCGGCGGCGGGGCTCTTCGCGTACAGCTCGGCGGGACGGCCGCCGGGCACGGCCGCGGTCGGCGCGAGCGGGATCACGGTGCTGCTGAGCGCCTGGGCCGGTCCCCCGGACGGGGGCACGTAGGGGTTGCGCAGCCCCATGTAGACGGCGACGGCGAAGGCCGTGGCGATGAGCAGCACGAGCAGCATGCCCTGCCGTGCTCCCCGGCCGGGGGTGCTGGTCCGGGACGCGGGTCCGCTGCCGGACCAGAGGGACCGGCTGCGCACCGCGCGGGCGTGTTCGCCCATGCGTTCCTGCGCGGAGTACTCCTGGAGCCGGGCAGCGCGGACGAAGTCCTCGTCGAACACCACCGACCGGTACTCGTCCGACCGGAAGTCGTCCGAGCGGAAGTCGTCGTCGCCCCCGCCCATGCCCTCGGGGGTGCTGTTGGGTGGATCTCCTGGCACGGCCATCGCTTCTCCCCGCTGTCCCCGCTTCAGAGAAGCCCCCAGCTCCGGAGTATGCGAGTGGGGTCGTACCTTCAGGGTTGGCGAACGGAGGGATACGTAAACGCGCCGACGCCGGTGACTTCACCCCTGGGGGTACTGGCGGGCGCCGGAGCGGGGTCCGCCTCACCCGAGGCGCTGCGGTACACGGCGCTGAAGGCGAGGGCGACCATGCCGAGGCCCATCACGAAGGCGAGCACCCAGGCGACGGGGCGCAGCCACGGTGCGCGGCCGCGGTAGGGGCGCAGGCTGCCGCCGTAGGCCCCGTACGGGCCGGAGGGGTATCCGTGGCCGCCGTCGTGGTCCCAGCCGTGGTCGTCGTCGTACCCGTCGGGGTGGCCGTATCCGTAGCTGTCGTAGTCGTCGTCGCCCGTCCAGCCGCCGGCCACGGCACGGGCGGCTTCGGCCTCCGCGCGCGCTCGGTCGGCCGCCCGCTGGCGCTCGGCGGCACTCGGTTCACGGATCTCGGCGTTCCGGACGAAGTCCTCGTCGAAGACCACGGAGGCGAAGTCGTACTCCGCGCCTCCGCGGTCGTCGTCGGGCTCCCCGTCGTCCGGGAACGGCTTGCCCCCCACGTCGTCCGGCACAGGACCAGCCTAGACCTGGGGGGCCTCCTTGGGCAGGGTGTACGCCGAAATCCGGCCACACCGCGCTCAGGGATTGACTACCGAACGTGACCGTCGCCGGTGACGATGTACTTGGTGGAGGTCAGCTCGGGAAGCCCCATCGGGCCCCTGGCGTGCAGCTTCTGGGTGGAGATGCCGATCTCCGCGCCGAAGCCGAACTGGCCACCGTCCGTGAACCGAGTGGAGGCATTCACGGCGACCGTGGTCGAGTCGACCAGCTGGGTGAAGCGGCGCGCGGCGGCCTGCGAAGTGGTGACGATCGCCTCGGTGTGGCCGGAGGTCCAGCGGCGGATGTGGGTGACGGCGTCGTCGAGGGAGTCCACGACTGCGGCGGCGATGTCGTAGGACAGGTACTCGGCGGCCCAGTCCTCGTCCGTGGCGGGCAGGGCGGTGACCTTGCCGCCCTCGGCGGCGGCGAGGACCCGGGCGTCGCCGTGCACGGTGACGCCGGCGTCGGCGAGCGCGTCGAGGGCGCGCGGCAGGAAGGCCCCGGCGATGTTGCGGTGGACGAGGAGGGTCTCGGCGGAGTTGCAGACGGAGGGCCGCTGGGCCTTGGAGTTGATGAGGATGTCCACCGCCATGTCCAGGTCGGCCTGGGCGTCGACGTAGACGTGGCAGTTGCCGGTACCGGTCTCGATGACCGGGACGGTGGATTCCTCGACCACGGTCTTGATGAGGGAGGCGCCACCGCGCGGGATGAGCACGTCCACGAGGCCGCGGGCGCGCATCAGCTCGCGGACGGATTCGCGGGACTCGCCGGGGACGAGCTGGATCGCGTCGGCCGGCAGGCCGGCGCTCTCCACGGCGTCCCGCAGGATGGCGACGAGCGCGGTGTTGGAGGAGTAGGCGGAGGAACTGCCGCGCAGGAGGACCGCGTTGCCGGACTTGAGACAGAGGGCGGCGGCGTCGACGGTGACGTTGGGGCGGGCCTCGTAGATGATGCCGACGACGCCGAGCGGGACGCGGATCTGCCGGAGGTCGATGCCGTTGGGGAGCGTGTTGCCGCGGACGACCTCGCCGACGGGGTCGGGGAGGGCGGCGACGTCGCGGACGTCGGAGGCGATGGCGGCGACGCGCTCGGCGGTGAGGGTGAGGCGGTCGATGACGGTCTCGCTGGTGCCGGCGGCGCGGGCCTTGTCCGTGTCCACGGCGTTGGCGGCGATGATCTCGGCCGTACGGGCCTCCAGCGCGTCCGCGATCGCCAGCAGGGCGGTGTCCTTGGCGGACCGCGGGAGTGGGGCGATGGCCGCGGCGGCGGTGCGGGACCGCTGCGCGGTGGCGAGGACGGGCGAGGTGGCGGTGGCGGTCGCGGTGGCGGCATCGAGCGAGGTCATGCCGCCCAGGGTAATCCCCTGCCGGTATCCGGCCGTGGGGGTTCCACCCCGCGAGACGGCCTCCGGCCGGGTCGGCGGGGTGGGTGCGGGGCGGGGCGGGGCCGTCTCCCGGCCCCGCCCTTTCGCCGTTTCCCCGGGCTCCGCCCGGACCCCGGTCCTCAAGCGCCGGACGGGCTGACTGGTCCCGGACCGGCTGGGTGGTCCCTGAGGGGCTCGGTGGTCCCGGAGGGGCTGGATGGGCGCGGCTAGTACGGGTGGACGCCTACCGGGTGGGCCGGGGGTGGGCCGTAGCCCTCCGCCACGCGCTGGTGGTAGGTGGCGCGGTCGATGACCTCCAGGCCGACGATCTCCCAGGGCGGGAGCTGCGCCGAGGAGCGGTGTTCGCCCCACAGTCGCAGGGCGACGGCCGCCGCGTCGTGGAGGTCCCGGGCCTCTTCCCAGTAGCGGATCTCCGCGTGGTCGTCGGCGTACCGGCTGGTCAGCAGGAAGGGATGGTCGTGGGCCAGCTGCTCCAGCCCGCGCCGGACCTCGGACAGCGGGGCCGGGTTGCCGGAGACGCTCAGGGTCACGTGCCACAGGCGCGATGCGTGATCCTGCTCCTCCCCGCCACCGCCGCCGTCACCGTCCCCCGTGCCGACGCTGGTCAGCGCTCGTCTCACCAGCCGCCTCCTGTCTCCGCCACGCGGGTCCGCCCGCCCCTCACAGTTGACCAGTCCACGGGCCGCCGCGCTCCTCTTTTACCGAACCTCAGCCCTCCAGCAGGACCAGATCGTCCCGGTGGACGACCTCCCGCTCGTACGCGGGTCCGAGTTCCCGCGCGAGCTCGCGAGTGGAGCGGCCGAGGAGCTGCGGGAGCTCCTTGGCGTCGAAGTTGACCAGGCCCCGGGCGACGGCGCGGCCGTCCGCGGCGCGCAGTTCCACCGGGTCCCCTGCGACGAAGTCGCCCTCGACCGCCGCGATCCCGGCGGGCAGCAGCGAGCTGCCGCGTTCGGTGACCGCGCGGACGGCGCCGTCGTCGAGGACCAGGTGCCCCTGGGGGGTCGACGCGTGCTGGAGCCAGAGCAGCCGGTCCGCCGAGCGGCGCCCGGTGGCGTGGAACAGCGTGCCGGTCCCCCGTCCGGCGAGGGCGTCGGCGGCCTGGCTCGCGGAGGTCAGCACCACGGGGATCCCGGCGGCGGCTGCGATCCGGGCCGCCTCGACCTTGGTGACCATGCCGCCGGTGCCCACGCCCGCCTTGCCGGCACTGCCGATGGAGACGTGCGCGATGTCCTCGGGCCCGCGGACCTCTTCGATGCGCGTGGTGCCGGGCTGGGACGGGTCGCCGTCGTAGAGGCCGTCCACGTCCGAGAGGAGGACGAGGAGGTCGGCGCGGACGAGGTGGGCGACGAGGGCCGCCAGCCGGTCGTTGTCGCCGAAGCGGATCTCGTCCGTGGCGACGGTGTCGTTCTCGTTGACGACGGGGAGGGCGCCCATGGCGAGCAGCTGGTCGAGGGTGCGGTAGGCGTTGCGGTAGTGGGCGCGGCGGCTGGTGTCGTCGGTGGTGAGGAGCACCTGGCCGACGCGGACGCCGTACCGGGCGAAGGAGGCGGTGTAGCGGGCGACGAGCAGGCCCTGGCCGACGCTGGCGGCGGCCTGCTGCCGGGCCAGGTCCTTGGGCCTGCGGCGCAGGCCGAGCGGGGAGAGTCCGGCGGCGATGGCTCCGCTGGAGACGAGGACGATCTCCTTCTCGCCTCCGCTGCGGGCCTTGGCGAGGACGTCGACGAGCGCGTCCACCCGGTCGGCGTCGAGTCCGCCGGCCGCGGTGGTCAGGGAGGAGGAGCCGACCTTGACCACGATCCTGCGGGCGTCCACGACACCTTGCCTAGCCGCTGACACGTCTGTCCCCTTGCCCCTTGCCGATATGCCTGTTGCCGAGATGCCTGCCGTCTCAATCTACGGGGTGGGCGCGCGGGGCTGCTCGGGGGTTTCAGACCCTGGACGAGGACCCCGCCTCCACGGGGGCGGGCTCCTCGGCCCGGGCGGCACCCGGGACGAGGATCTTGCGGGAGAGCAGGAAGGTGAACGGGATGGCCACGACCGCCGCGACCAGCGGGGCGATCCGGGTGTCCATCCCGGCCCAGGTCACCAGCGCGTACAGGCCGGCGGACTGGATGACGAAGTTGGTGATGTTCGTCAGCGGGAAGAGGAAGAACTTCTTCCAGGTCGGCCGGGTCCGGTAGGTGAAGTAGGTGTTCATGAAGAACGAGCCGACCATCGCCAGGACGAAGGCGAGCGAGTAGGCGGCGAAGTACGGCATCCACGGGTGCAGGAGCAGGTAGATGACGAAGAAGGTGCCGGTGTTGACCCCGCCCACGAGGGCGAATCTGAACACCTGGCCGAGCTGGTCCTTGCGGCTCATCGGGCGCTGCGCTCCACGATCGTAGGCTCTGCGACCGGGGCCGCCGGCCGGTCATCGGTCCGTGGGAGCGGCTGTGCTCCGTGCGATTCCTTCACCAGGAAGTGCGGCCTGCGCTTGGCCTCGTAGTAGATACGGCCGATGTACTCACCGATCAGGCCCAGCATGATCAACTGTACGCCGCCGAGACCGGTGATGATGGCCACGAGGGTGACGTACCCCGGGGACTCGACGCCGTTGGTGATCGCCATGATCGTGATCCACAGGGCGTACAGACCGGTCAGCGCGACCAGCGACACGCCGAACCAGATTCCGATCCGCAGCGGCTTGTTGTTGAAGGAGATCAGGCCGTCCATGCCGTAGTTCAGCAGGGCGCCGAACTTCCACTTCGTCTCGCCCGCCTCGCGCTGCGCGTTGCGGTAGTCGAAGTGGACGGTGTCGAAGCCGATCCAGGAGAACAGTCCCTTGGAGAAGCGGTTGTACTCCGGCAGCGACAGCAGCGCGTCCACGGCCGGGCGCGAGAGCATGCGGAAGTCGCCGACGCCGTCGGTGAGCTCCACGTCGACCCAGCGGTTGACGCCCCGGTAGTAGAGGCTGCTGAGGGCGGAACGGAGCTTCTTGTCGCCCTCGCGCGTGCGGCGGGCGATGATCTGGTCGTGTCCCTGCCGGTAGTGCTCCAGCATGGTCGCGATGAGCTCCGGCGGGTGCTGGAGGTCCGCGTCCATGATCACTACGGCGTCGCCCGTGGCCTCGCGCAGGCCGGCGAGCATGCCGGCCTCCTTGCCGAAGTTCCGGCTGAAGGAGACGTAGCGGGTCTGATCGCCGTGTTCGGCGGCGATCTTCCGGAGCTTGTCGAGGGTGCCGTCGCGGCTTCCGTCGTCGACGTAGCAGACCTCGTACTCGACGGGGAGGGCGTCCAGAACCCTTCGGATCTCGACATCGAAGCTGTCGATGACGGCTTCTTCGTTGAAGCAGGGGACAACTACGGACAGCTTCGTCATGAACACTTCCTGCTGGATCCGAACGGGTGATTGTCGACGGCCGGACCCGCCTCTCACCTCTTCCTTAGAAGTATGCACGGCGAGGGTCTGACGGGAGTCGGACTGCGGGAGTGGAGGGCGGCACACGGTAGCGTGGACGAGATAAGCGGAATCAGCTGAACGTAACGAAACGAAGGGATCGAGGTGCACGTGCCCGACGTCTCCGTGGTCGTCATCGTCTACAACGACGCAGAGCGTCTGCCGACAGCAGTCCGGTCGGTTCTGGACCAGACCCTGCACAGCGTCGAAGTCGTGATCGTCGACGACTGCAGCAAGGACCGCTCGTACGCGGTCGCCCAGGAACTGGAATCCGCACATCCGGGAAGGGTGCGCGCCTTCCAGCTGCCGGAGAACAGCGGCGGCTGCGGTGCGCCGCGCAACCACGGCATCCAGCAGGCCACCGGAACGTACGTGATGTTCCTCGACAGCGACGACGTGCTGGAGCGCAACGCCTGCCGGAACATGCTGGACGCCGCCGAGCGGACCGGCTCCGACCTGGTCTCGGGCATGTGCGTACGCGTGCACCTCGACAACCGGTGGGGCAAGACCACCGAGTGGTACCCCTGGATCTACTCGCGCACCCGCACCCTGGAATCGATCACCGAGTACCCCGACCTGCTGGTCTACGACACCCTCTCCACGAACAAGTGCTACCGGCGCGCGTTCCTGCTGGAGCAGGGCCTGCAGTTCCCGGTCGGCATCCACTACGAGGACCTGCTGTTCTCCGCGCAGGCCTACGTGGCCGCCCGCCGCATCACGCTGATCCCGAACCACGTCTACTTCTGGAACGTGGTCGAGAAGGCCGCGGCCCTGTCGATCAGCAACCGGCGCCACGAGATCGCGAACTTCGTCCACCGGATGGAGATCCACCGCCGCGTCGACCGCCTGCTGGCCGAGAAGGGCCACACGGACATCAAGTCCGCGAAGGACGCCAAGTTCCTCAAGCACGACCTCGTGCTGCACCTGCGCGACCTGCCGCTGCTGAGCGACGAGTACCGCCAGGAGTTCGCCCGCCTCGCCAACGGCTACCTCGCGGGGATCGACCCGGCCGCGTACGAGAACGTCACCTACCTCCAGGCGATCTGCGCCTACCTGCTGGGCAAGGAGGACTGGGACAACCTGCTCCCGGCCGCCGACGCCATGACCAACAAGGGCCGGCTCACCTCCCCGCTCGCCGAGCGGGACGGCCGCGTCTACTGGTGTGCGCAGCACATCGACGGTCCCGACGGCGCCGAGGCCCGCCGGATACTGGACGTCACCGAGCAGGCCTACCACACCACGCCGCTCACCTCCCTCACGCTGGGCAACCGGCTGACCTCCTACGAGGACGACGGCCGCGGCACGGTCACCATGTCCGGCTCCGTCGTGAACCCGCTGGGCCGCATCCCGGCCGACGCGGAGCTGAAGGCCACGCTCGACTTCCGGGCCCGCCGGCAGATCGGCGTGCGCTCCTTCAGCTTCCCGGTGGAAACCGTCCGCCACGCCGGTGACACGATCGAGTGGACCGGCACCGCCGACGTCGCGAGCACGGTCCGCCCGCTCGGCATCATCGACGCCGTCTGGGACGTCCGCCTCAAGCTGACCGCCGGCGGCGAACGGATCACCACCCGCGTCGCGATCGGCGGGGTCGACCTGGAGTCGGCGGCCCGGCTGCGCGTGCGCCCGCGTCTGACCCGGCTGGTCTCCGACCGCTTCGGGCCCCAGATGACCAAGAAGGGCAACCTCAGCTACGTGCTGAGCGCGGAGGGCGCCGCCGCCGTCCGCACCCAGTCGCTGATCAACAACGCCATACAGGGCAAGGCGGCCGGCGTGGTCAAGCGGGGCCTGCGCAAGGCACTGCGGGCCCGCCGCAACATGGGCTCCGGCGAGCAGAAGGTGAAGATCTACCACGAGGTCTTCTCGAAGCTGCCGATCAAGAAGGGCACGGTCGTCTTCGAGAGCCACATGGGCAAGCAGTACAGCGACAGCCCGAAGGCGATCTACGAGGAGCTGGTCCGCCAGGGCGCGCCGTTCGAGGCGATCTGGTCGTATGCGGGCGCCAGGCCCACCGGCTTCCCCAAGGAGGCCACCCTGGTCAAGCGCTGGAGCTGGCCGTACCTGCGCGCCCTGGCCCAGGCCGAGTACTGGGTCGACAACCAGGGGTTCCCGCTCGCGCTGGCCAAGCGCCCGGGAACCACGTACATCCAGACCTGGCACGGCTCGGCGCTCAAGCGGATGGGCTTCCACGAGCCCCGGACCAAGGCGCAGGGCCGGGCGGGCCAGGCCCGCTTCCAGGCCGCCGTCAACCGCTTCGACCACTTCCTGATCCGCTCCGAGCACGACACCCGCACCCTCGCCAAGGGCTTCCGGCTGCGTGACGAGGTCCTGCTGCGCACGGGCTACCCGCGCAACGACGCCCTCGTCGAGGCGTACCGGACCGAGGCGGACAGCGGTGAGCGGGTCCGCGGACCCCTGGCGACCGAGCTCGGCATCGACCCGGACAAGAAGGTGCTGCTGTACGCGCCGACCTTCCGGGCGGGCGCGGACGGCGCGGTGGAGGGCTTCACCTTCCCCTTCGACGTGGAGGAGTTCGCGGACCGGCTCGGCGACCGCTTCACGCTGCTGGTGCGGACCCACTACCTCAACAGCGTCTCCCTGCCGCCGTCCGTCGCGGGCCGCGTCATCGACGTGTCCCGGCACCACGACATCACCCCGCTGCTGGCCCTCGCCGACGGTCTGATCACCGACTACTCGTCCGTGATGTTCGACTACGCGGTCCTGGACCGGCCGATGCTGTTCTTCGCGTACGACTACGAGAAGTACGCCACCGACATCCGCGGCACGTACTTCGACCTGAAGGAGAAGGCCCCGGGCCCGGTGGTGGCCACGGCGGACGAACTGCTGCAGGCGCTCGCCGCCTTCGAGGAGGCGGACGTCAAGTACGCCCAGGCGCGGCAGCGGTTCCTCGCCGAGTTCGGCGAGTACGACCGCGGGGACGCGGCCCGCCAGATCGTAGAAAAGTTCTTCACCAGGAGCGGCAAGTGAGCCAGCAGACCGCCGATCCGGGCGGCCGTGACATCTTCATCGTCTCCAACAACGTCGACGAGATCGGCGGCGTGACCACCTGGTCGCACCAGATGGCCCGGCAGTTCACCGACCGCGGCCACCGGGTGCACATCGTGGGCATCGCGCCGGTCGCCGACGACATCCGGCAGAAGCTGCCGCAGGGCCTGCCGTACGAGATGACCACCCTCTACGACGCGCACCCGCCGTCGGCCCGCCGGCTGCGCGGGATCAAGGGCCGGCTGAACGCGCCCGAGCGGCGCCGCCAGGCGGCCCGGCGGGCGCAGATGCGGGTCAAGGCCGAGCAGCTGAGCGAGCTGCTGCGGGCGGCCCGTCCGGGCGGTGTCGTCATCGTCACCCAGGTCTGGGCGATGGAGTGGGTGGCGCTCGCCGACACCAAGGGGCTCACCGTCATCGGGATGAGCCACGAGTCGTTCGAGGCCAGCCAGAAGTCCACCCGCGGGGAGCGGGTCCGCCGTTTCTACCCGCAGGTCGACCGGCTGCTGGTGCTGACCGCCGAGGACGCGGACCTGTGGATCCGGGCGGGCATGGAGAACGTGGGGAGCATGCCGAACCCGCTGCCCTTCATGCCCGACTCCCCCGCGCCGCGCACGGAGAAGGTCGTGGCGTGCGTCGGCCGCCTCGCCTTCGAGAAGGGCGTCGACCTGCTGCTCGACACCTGGGCGGACGTCGCGCCGCACCACCCCGACTGGACCCTGCGGATCTACGGGGCGGGCACGGAGGAGGCGACGCTGAGGGCGCACTGCACCTCGCTGGGCCTGGACGACTCCGTGGAGTGGATGGGAAGCACCGACGACGTGCTGGGCGCCCTGCGCGGAGCCTCGGTCTTCGCCCAGGCCTCACGGGCCGAGGGCTTCCCGATCACGCTGCTGGAGGCGATGGCGGCGGGCGTGCCGCCGGCCGCTTTCGACTGCGCGCCGGGCGTACGGGAGATCGTCGAGCACGGCGAGGACGGGCTGCTGGCCCGGCTGGGCAACACGATGGAGCTGGCCGGGCACCTGCGCGAGCTGATGTCCGACCGTGAGCTGCGCGACCGGCTCGGGGACAACGCCTTCCGCGCGGTGCAGCGTTACTCCAGCCCCGAGATCACCGACCGGTGGGAAGAGCTGTTCTCCTTCCTGGAGCGCTGACCGCACCCCGCACGGCACCGATGTGAAGCAGCCCGCCCCGGACACTTCCGGGGCGGGCTGCTTCACTCACGGCACACGCGGGTCGTCTCCCGCCGGTCAGGCCTTGTGGACGTCCCGGTGGGCGTCCTTGCGGGCCGCCTTGTTGGCCTCCCAGCCCGCCCACGCGGAGGTGACCATCTCACGGACGTCGTGCCGGGCCTTCCAGCCCAGCTCCGCGGTGATCTTGTCGGCCGAGGCCACGACCTTCGCCGGGTCGCCGGGGCGGCGCGGGCTGATCACGGGGGCGATGTCGTGCCCGGTGTTCTTGTTCAGGAGCTCGACCATCTCGGCGACGGAGACGCCCTCGCCGCGCCCGATGTTGACGGTGAGGTCCTTGTAGTCGCCGGCCGCGGCCCACTCGGCGAGCTTGCGGGCGGCCGCCACGTGCGCCTCCGCGAGGTCCTCGACGTGGATGTAGTCGCGGATGCAGGTGCCGTCCGGGGTCGGGTAGTCGTCACCGAAGATCTTGGCGCCCTGGCCGGCGTCGTAGCGCTCGAAGACCATCGGGACCAGGTTGAAGACGCCGGTGTCGGCGAGCTCGGGGGTCGCGGCGCCCGCCACGTTGAAGTAGCGCAGGCAGGCGGTGGAGATGCCGTGCGCCCGGCCCGCGGCGCGCACCAGCCACTCTCCGGCCAGCTTGGTCTCGCCGTAGGGGCTCAGCGGCTTGCAGGGGGTGTCCTCGGTGACCAGGTCCACGTCGGGCATGCCGTAGACGGAGGCGGAGGAGGAGAAGAGGAAGTTGCGGATGCCCGCGTCGGCCACGGCCTGGAGCAGGACCGACAGGCCCTGCACGTTCTCGTGGTAGTAGTACATCGGCTTCTCGACGGACTCGCCGACCTGCTTCTTGCCCGCCAGGTGCACCACGCCGGTGATCTTGTGCTTGCGGATGACCTCCTCCACGGCCAGCCGGTCGAGGACGGAGCCGACCACCAGCGGGACGCCTTCCGGTACGCGGTCCTCGTCGCCCGTGGAGAGGTCGTCGAAGACGACGACGTCCTCCCCCGCGAGCCGCATCGCGCGGACGACGTGCGCGCCGATGTATCCGGCGCCACCGGTGATCAGAAACGTCATGTGTGTCTCCTTGGTCCTGTCCGACTTCGGGATGAAGAGCGCGGCGTTGTGCAGATCTGCGGCCGTGGCCCGGCTACGGGGCCTCAGCCCGCCCCACGGCCCGCCCGGGCCCGGTGGAGGCGGTTGCGTACGAGGTACAGCGCACCCTCGGCGCCGGGCGCGAGGCGCAGCGCGAGGGCGCCGGCCCCCGTCCGGTAGGGCTGCGCCAGCAGAACACCGTACCGGCTGCTGGGCAGCGCCCGACGGCGGAGCAGTCGGCCCCGGGGGCGCAAGGAGGTGAACACCGAGCTCCCGTCGGCACACCGCACGCCCACCCCCACGTTCCACGCCTGCATCCTGCGCAGTCCCTGGCGCCGGCCCGTGACGGCGAGGTCGGCGAGCCGGAAGGGCAGTACGGCGGTCCAGCCGCCGCTGCGGTCGGGCCGCAGCTCGACCGGCTGTGCGAGGACCGCCTCGCCGCCCGCACGGGGCTGGAAGCTCAGCTGCGCGGTGAGGGGCCCGGCCTCGGCCAGGCGCCCGTACAGGTCGTGCAGGTGGATCCGGACGGCGCCGCGGCCGGCCGGTTCGGCGTCGACGGTGACGGGCAGCTCGCCGACCGGCAGCCCGGGCAGACCCGCCAGCTCGACCGGGAGCTCCTCGCTCCACACCGGAACCCCGGCGGGACCGGTCGCGTACGGGGGCAGCAGCCGCGGCGGCTCGGCGGCCAGCCGGGTGAGCCGCTCGACGTCGGCGGGCGGGGTCGCGGTGGCGCGCAGCACGGAGACGATCCAGCGGGCGTGGGCCGCCGCGGACTCGATGTCGGCCTCGGGGAACGTGTCGACGTACTCACGGGTCAGGGTCCACCAGGCGGCCTGGTACTGGGGGTCCCGGCCGAGCTCGCGCAGGTACATGCGCAGGTCGTACTCCAGGAACTTCACCCGGCAGGCACTGCCCAGCACCGGGGAGGCCTCGGTGAGGATCGTGGCGGCCGTGCGGTGGGCCTCGATGCGGGAACGCCAGTTCCCTACGTCCTTGCGGTCCAGGGAGATCGACACCTGGGTGGCGCTGCGGCGCACGTGCCAGACGTAGACGAGGTCGCCGGTGACGGCGATGCGGGGGGCCGCGGCGAGCACGCGGGCGGTGAAGACGAAGTCTTCGTAGATGAAGCGGCCGTCGGGGAAGCGCAGGCCGTGTTCCTGGAGGAAGGCGCGCTCGTACAGCTTGTTGACGCAGAGGGTGTCGCGGACGAGCTGGGGCCGGTCCACCGGCCGCTCGATCACCTCGCCCGGTGTGTGCAGGCCGGGCATCCACGGGACGTCGTGGTGCTGGGGCAGCTCGCGCCGCACCGCCGCGCCCACGGTGACCGGGGCGCGGTGCTCCTCGGCGGTGCGCACCAGGGCGTCGGCGGCCCCCGGCGGCAGGACGTCGTCGCTGTCGAGGAAGAGGACGTACCGGCCGGAAGCCGCCGCGATCCCGTCGTTGCGCGGGGTACCGCACCCCCCGCTGTTCTCCGTCCGGTGCACGACCCTGAGGCGGGGGTGGACGGCCGCCAGGTCGTCCAGCACCCGCGCGGTGCCGTCGGACGAGGCGTCGTTCACCGCGATGACCTCGGCGACCACCGGGCCCTGGGCGAGGGCCGAGGAAACGGCCTCGCCCACGAGCCCGGCGTCGTTGTACGCGATGACCACGACGGAAACGGTGGGGAGGTTGCTGCTGTTCACCCGGAAGATCCTAGGCGACCGACGTAAAGACGCCTTCAAACCTTCCGGGCACACGTCCCTCGGGAGGGGCTCAGAACGGCCGGAATTCGTCGTATTCCTTCTGCGCCGAGTCCCCGCGCTGGGCTTCCTTGTCCTTGCGGCGGGTAGTGGCCGGACGCGGGGCGTCCAGACGGTGGTCCTCGCCACGGCGGCCCAGCATCTCGGCGCCGGCCATCACGGTCGGCTCCCAGTCGAAGACGACCGCGTTCTCGTCGGAGCCGATGGCCACGCCGTCGCCGGCCCGGGCGCCGGCCTTCTTCAGCGCCTCCTCGACGCCGAGGCGGTTGAGGCGGTCGGCGAGGTAGCCGACGGCCTCGTCGTTGTTGAAGTCGGTCTGGCGGACCCAGCGCTCCGGCTTCTCGCCGCGCACGTTGTACACGTCCTCGACCTCGTCGTAGGTGACGGTGAAGCCGGAGTCGTCCACGGCCTTCGGGCGGATGACGATACGGGTCGCCTCCTCCTTCGGCTTGCGGGCGCGGGCCTTGGCGATGACCTCGGCGAGGAAGTAGGAGAGCTCCTTGAGACCCGTACGGGCGACCGCGGAGACCTCGAAGACCTTGTAGCCGCGGGCCTCCAGGTCCGGGCGGACCATGTCGGCGAGCTCCTGACCGTCCGGGATGTCGACCTTGTTGAGGACGACGAGACGCGGACGCTTCTCCAGGCCGCCGCCGTAGAGCTTGAGCTCCTCCTCGATGACGTCGAGGTCGGCGATCGGGTCGCGGTCGGACTCCAGCGTGGCGGTGTCCAGGACGTGCACCAGCACCGAGCAGCGCTCGACGTGGCGCAGGAACTCCAGGCCCAGGCCACGGCCCTGGCTGGCGCCGGGGATCAGACCCGGGACGTCGGCGATCGTGTAGACCGTGGAACCGGCCGTGACGACGCCCAGGTTCGGGACGAGGGTGGTGAAGGGGTAGTCCGCGATCTTCGGTTTGGCCGAGGACAGTACCGAGATCAGCGAGGACTTGCCGGCGCTCGGGAAGCCGACCAGCGCCACGTCGGCGACGGTCTTGAGCTCCAGCACGATGTCGCCGGTGGTGCCGGGGACGCCGAGGAGCGCGAAGCCGGGGGCCTTGCGGCGGGCGGAGGAGAGCGCGGCGTTGCCGAGGCCGCCGCGGCCGCCCTCGGCGGCCACGTAGGTGGTGCCCTGGCCGACGAGGTCGGCGAGGACGTTGCCCTCCTTGTCGAGGACGACGGTGCCGTCCGGCACGGGCAGGATCAGGTCCGTGCCGTCCTTGCCGGAGCGGTTGCCGCCCTCGCCGGGCTTGCCGTTGGTGGCCTTGCGGTGGGGGCTGTGGTGGTAGTCCAGCAGCGTGGTGATCGCCTGCTCCACCACCAGGATGACGTCGCCGCCACGGCCGCCGTTGCCGCCGTCGGGGCCGCCGAGCGGCTTGAACTTCTCCCGGTGAACGGAGGCGCAGCCGTGGCCCCCGTTACCCGCGGCGACGTGCAGCTCGACGCGGTCCACGAAGGTGGTCATGGGTGTTCCTCCAGATACATACGGGAATGTCCCGGGCAGGCCTTGCTGCCCATTAAAACGTGGTCTGTATGACAACGCGCCGAGGGCGGACCTCTCTTCCCGGCTTGCGCCGGGAAGAGCTGAGATCCGCCCTCGGGAAGTTACGAACGCTCGATCAGCCGAAGCTGGATCAGGCGGCCGGAACGATGTTGACGACCTTGCGGCCACGGTGCGTGCCGAACTGGACCGAACCGGCCTGCAGCGCGAACAGCGTGTCGTCGCCACCACGACCGACACCCGAACCCGGGTGGAAGTGGGTGCCGCGCTGGCGGACGAGGATCTCACCAGCGGAAACGACCTGACCGCCGAAGCGCTTCACGCCGAGCCGCTGGGCATTGGAGTCGCGCCCGTTCCGGGTGGACGATGCGCCCTTCTTGTGTGCCATGTCTCAGTCCCTCTTACTTCGCAGCCGCGGGGATACCGGTGACCTTGATCGCCGTGTACTGCTGGCGGTGACCCTGGCGACGGCGGTAGCCGGTCTTGTTCTTGTAGCGCAGGATGTCGATCTTGGCGCCCTTGTGGTGGTCCACAACCTCGGCCGTGACCTTGATGCCGGCCAGGACCCACGGGTCGCTGGTCACGGCTTCGCCGTCGACAACGAGCAGGGTCGAGAGCTCGACCGTGTCGCCAACCTTGGCAGTGGAAATCTTGTCAACCTCAACGATGTCGCCGACAGCAACCTTGTGCTGGCGACCACCGCTGCGCACGATGGCGTACACGCGGATCTCTCTCTCACTCGGGACGGATGCTCCTGAAGCCAGCCGCTCAGGCAGATCCCGTCGAGGACGGGACCGCACCGATCCGGATTGGACGAGCGGCCTCTCTCGCACGACGCTTGCGCGTACGGAACGTGAGGAAGGTGCTCAGGAGCGCGGCGCGCGCTAAGACACGCCGACGGTCTAGGTTACGGGGCCGGTCCCGTAGGAGCAAACCGGGCCCCGCACGGCCGTGGGGGGGGGGGAGGGGGGGGGGAGGGGGGGGGGGGGGGGGGGGGCGGGGGGGGGGGGGGGGGGGGGGGGGGGGGGAGAGGGGGGG
>NZ_JBVIWA010000012.1:116501-120098 GCF_055595065.1 Streptomyces sp. NPDC040545 | reverse complement strand
CCAACCCCCCGTCTTTCTCTCCTTTCCCCCCCCCCCCACCCAACACCCCCCCCCCCCCCCCCCCCCCCCCCCCCCCCCCCCCCCCCCCCCCCCCACGGCCGCGGTGTCACTCAGCGGTGGATCAGGCTTCGGTCGGAGCCGAGACGGACGGGAGCGTGTGCTGCTCCGCCGCCGCGGTCTTCTTCGTCGCCCGCTTCGCCGTGGTCTTCTTGGTCGTGGCCGCCTTCTTGGCCACGGTCTTCTTGGCGGCCGCAGCCTTCTTGGCCGGGGCCTTCTTCGCCGCGGTCGCCTTCTTGGCCGGAGCCTTCCTGGCGGCCTTCTTGGCCGGTGCGGCCTCCTCGGCCACCGGGGCCGCTTCCTCGGCCACCGGGGCGGCGGCTTCGTCGGCGGGCGACGGGGCCTCGACGACCAGCACCGCGGCCTCTGCCGCGCCCGCCGGGGAACCGGCGGGTGCGGTGGCCTTACGGGTGGCACGGCGACGCGGACGGGCCGGAGCGGCCTCCACGACGGGGGCCTCCTCAACCTCGGCGACGACGGCGACCTCGGGCTCGGGCGGGGCGACGGGCTCGGGCTCCGGCACGACGACCGGCTCCGGCTCCGGCTCCGGGGCCACCTCGGCCGCGGGGGCCGGGGCACCCGCCGGGGCGGTGGCCTTACGGGTCGCGCGGCGACGGGTCCGGCCCTTCGGCGCGGCCTCCGGGGCTGCCTCCACGACCTCGGCGGTCTCGACGGCCGGAGCGGCCTCGGCGACGAACTCCGCAGCCGGCTCCAGCACCGTCTCGGCCGGCTCGGTCACCGGCTCGTCCGCGACCACGGGGGCCGGGGCCGGAGCGACCGCACCGCGCGGGGCGCCCGCCGGAGCGGTGGCCTTACGGGTGGCACGGCGCCGGTTGCGGCGGCTGCTGATGCCCGCGGCGGCCTCGGCCTCGGCCGGGCTGCTGTAGAGCTCCTCGTCCGCGACGAACTCCGGCTCGGGCAGGGCGCGCGGCGCGGCGGCCTCGGCAGCCACCTCCGCCTCGGATTCGAAGCTCTCGGCGTCGACCGTCTCGACCTCGTGGTCGTGCTGGTCGAACTCGGTGCGGCCACCGCGGCGCTTGGAGCGCTTGCCGTTGCCGCCGCCGCCGATCGCGGTCGGGGTCTCCATGTGGACGATGACACCGCGGCCGTTGCAGTGGACGCAGGTCTCGGAGAAGGACTCCAGCAGACCCTGGCCCACCCGCTTGCGGGTCATCTGGACCAGGCCCAGCGAGGTGACCTCGGCCACCTGGTGCTTCGTACGGTCGCGGCCCAGGCACTCCAGCATGCGCCGCAGGACCAGGTCGCGGTTGGACTCCAGGACCATGTCGATGAAGTCGATGACGACGATGCCGCCCAGGTCGCGCAGCCGCAGCTGGCGCACGATCTCCTCGGCCGCCTCGAGGTTGTTCCTGGTGACGGTCTCTTCGAGGTTGCCGCCCTGACCGGTGAACTTGCCGGTGTTGACGTCGATGACGATCATCGCCTCGGTCTTGTCGATCACAAGCGAGCCGCCCGAGGGCAGCCACACCTTGCGGTCGAGCGCCTTGGCGAGCTGCTCGTCGATCCGGTACGTCGCGAAGACGTCGACCTCGGAGGTCCAGCGGGACAGCCGGTCGGCCAGGTCCGGAGCCACGTGGTTGACGTAGCCGTGGATGGTCTCCCAGGCGCCGTCGCCGCTGACGATGACCTTCGAGAAGTCCTCGTTGAAGATGTCGCGCACGACGCGGACGGTCATGTCCGGCTCGCCGTACAGCAGGCTCGGCGAAGAGGTCGAGATCTGCTTCGACTTCTTCTGGATGTCCTCCCACTGGGCCTGCAGACGCTCGACGTCGCGGCGCAGCTCGTCCTCGCTCGCGCCCTCGGCGGCGGTGCGCACGATGACGCCCGCGTCCTCGGGGACGATCTTCTTGAGGATGGTCTTCAGACGCGCGCGCTCGGTGTCGGGCAGCTTGCGGCTGATGCCGGTCATCGAGCCCTCGGGCACGTAGACCAGGTAGCGGCCGGGCAGCGAGACCTGGCTGGTCAGGCGGGCGCCCTTGTGCCCGATCGGGTCCTTGGTGACCTGTACCAGGACCGACTGGCCGGACTTGAGGGCGGACTCGATGCGGCGCGGCCCGTTGGCCATGCCGAGCGCCTCGAAGTTGACCTCACCGGCGTACAGGACGGCGTTGCGGCCCTTGCCGATGTCGATGAAGGCGGCCTCCATCGACGGCAGCACGTTCTGGACCTTGCCCAGGTAGACGTTGCCGACGTACGAGGTGGCCTCTTCCTTGTTGACGTAGTGCTCGACGAGCACGTTGTCCTCGAGGACTCCGATCTGGGTGCGCTCGCCGGCCTGGCGGACGACCATGACGCGCTCGACGGCCTCACGGCGGGCCAGGAACTCGGCCTCGGTGATGATCGGCACGCGGCGGCGGCCCTGCTCGCGGCCCTCGCGGCGGCGCTGCTTCTTCGCCTCCAGGCGGGTCGAGCCCTTGATGGACTGGACCTCGTCGGAGGACTCGGCCTTCTCCCGCGCGGGGCGCGGCTCGCGGACCTTGACGACGGTACGCACGCCGTCCTCGTCGCCCGCTTCGGCGGTCTCGGCCGGGCCCTCGCCACTGCGGCGACGGCGACGGCGGCGACGACGGCTGGAGCTGGAGCCGAGGGCCTCGTCGGCCTCCTCGTCCTCTTCCTCCTCGGCGTCCCGCTCGGCGGTGTCCTGCTCGGCGGCCTCGGCCTCGGCCTCGTCCTCGGCGGACTCGTCGAGGTCGGCGGCCTCACCGCGACGGCGGCGACGGCCACCGCGACGGCGGCGGCGCGACGGGCGCTCGCCCGACTCGTCGCCCTCTTCGAACTCGCCGGACTCCTCGTCGAGGTCGGCGGCCTCGGCCTCCGGCTCCTCCTGCGCGAGCACCTCGGGAAGGGAGACCGGGGCGGACTCGGCGACCGGGGCGGACTCGGCGGCGCCGCGCCCACGGCGACGGCGGCGGCCGGCGGGCTGCGCGGCGGGGGCCGTGGTGACCTCGGCCTCGAACTCGGTCTCCTCCTCCTCGACCTCTTCCGCCGGGGCGGCGGCGCGAGCGGCCGCGGCGGCCATGGCAGCGGTCTCGGGGGTCTGGAACATCGGCTCGGCGAAGACCGGGGCCTGGAAGACGGCGACGGCGGGACGCGCGGCGCGGCGGGCGCGGGCCGGGGCGGCGGGCTCGGCGCTCTCGGCGACGGGCTGCGGGGCGGCGGCCGGAGCGGAGGAGCGGGTGGCGCGGCGGCGGCCGCCGCGCTTGGGCGAGTCCACGGCGTCGGCGACGGTCACGGCGCGGGCGGCCTTGGGGGCCTCCTCCACGACGGGCGGGGGCTCGGCGGCGGGAGCCTCGGCCACGGCAGCGGCCTCGGCGGCCGGAGCCGCGACGGCGCGGGTGGCACGACGACGGGCACGCGGAGCCGGAGCGGCCGGAGCCTCCTCCTCGACCACGGGCGCGGGCGCCTCGGCGGCCGGAGCCTCGGCCACGGCAGCGGCCTCGGCGGCCGGAGCCGCGACGGCGCGGGTGGCACGACGACGGGCACGCGGAGCCGGAGCGGCCGGAGCCTCCTCCTCGACCA
>NZ_JBVIWA010000012.1:0-116403 GCF_055595065.1 Streptomyces sp. NPDC040545 | reverse complement strand
GGCGGCCGGAGCCGCGACGGCGCGGGTGGCACGACGACGGGCACGCGGAGCCGGAGCGGCCGGAGCCTCCTCCTCGACCACGGGCGCGGCCTCGGCCACGGCGGCGGGAGCCTCCGGGGCGGCGACGGCACGGGTGGCACGGCGGCGGGTCCGCGGAGCGGGAGCGGCGGGCTCCTCGGCGACGGGCGCGACGGCGGCGGCCACGGGCTCGGCGGCCGGGGCCTCGACGACGACGGCCTCGGCGGCCGGGGTCGCCGGGGCGGCCACGGCGCGGGTCGCGCGGCGGCGGGGACGGGCGGGGGCGGCGGCCGGAGCGGCCTCTTCGGCGGGGGCGGCCGGGGCGGCCTCGGTCACCGGGGCCGTCTCGGCGACGGCGCCACCGGGCGGGCCCGCGGGCCGGGAAGCGGCACGGCGGCGTCGGCGCGGCGGCAGGTTGTCGCTGGGGCTGGAGCTGTCGGCGCTACCAGCAGAAGTGATGTCGTTTTCGTTGTTGAGCATTGCGGGCGGTTCTCCCGTCACGCTCCCGGGCGCCGCGGCTGACTTCCGGTCCGGCACGGCTCCGCGTAATGAGCGCGGAACCGGCCTCCGGGGCGCGTTCGCCACACGGGAGCTGTAGTCCATGGCCGCCGGTTCCGTACGTGTTGTCCGTACGGCCTGGCGGAAGTCTTCAGGTCGGTGCGCGGCCCGACCCAGGTGGCTCCCGAGTACCAGGGCTGCGCGACGACGGCGTTCCTTACGCGGCGGGACCTTCCGGCGCCTTCGCGTCGGCTGCTACGGCGGCCGTGGGTGGGGCGGCCGTGTCAGCCTCGCGGTCGGGCGCGAGCGGGTCGGTCACCGTGCCGGACTCCTCGTCGAAGAGCCCCTGCGCCAGCCTGGTCACCGCTGAGGGGACCGGCGGCGCCAGGTCGGCCACAGCTCGGAGACCGGACAGGACGTCGTCGGGTCGCACGGCAGGTGTCAGATGCCGAACAACCAGCCGCAGTATCGCACAGGCATTGTCCAGCGGCCTATCAGCCGGGGCGGGAAGCGCTTCGAGACTGACGACCGCCCCGCGCGTGTCGAAGGTTCGCATTCCGTTCTTGGTCCGGCGCTGCACCTCCACGTTCTCGGCGGCGAGGAACGCCGTCACGGCCCGCTCGGCCTCGGCGAGCTCCACGCCGTCAAGGCGCAGCTCCCACACGGAGGCGGTCAGCCGGTCCGCGAGGCCCGAGGTGCGGGCCTCGACGGCGTCGATGATGTCGAGTCCGGTGGGCATCGACTCGTCGAGCAGCTCGCGGAGCTTCTCGGGGTCGCGGGGCTCGGCGAGCGCGATCTCCAGGTACTCGGCCTCGCTGCCGGTGCCGGTCGGGGCGGCGTTCGCGTACGAGACGCGCGGGTGCGGGGTGAAGCCGGCCGAGTACGCCATCGGCACCTCGGCGCGGCGCAGGGCCCGCTCGAAGGCGCGCTGGAAGTCGCGGTGACTGGTGAACCGGAGGCGGCCGCGCTTGGTGTAGCGCAGTCGGATGCGCTGCACCACCGGTGCGGGAGGCGGGCCTTCGGGCTGTCGCTTGCCCAGTGGTTCTTCTCCTTGTGCGGGGCTCCGCGGCTCGCGCGTCGCCCTGAGGTCTGTCGACCCGCTCCGGCTCACCCCTGCCGTCGGGGCAGGGAGATCTCGTCAGCGGGTGCCGCGTGGGCGGCTGTCGTACTACCCAGAGTACGCGCCCGTGACCTCGCCGGTTCCACGGGAGGAGTACCGAACAGCGCACGGCGTACGGTGGCCCGCGCCTCGCGGACCGCGGCGCGGCCGGTCCGCCAGACCTCGCGGACGGCGTGCCCGACGGGGGAAAGAACGTGCCGGTACACCTGGGACACGGGCCACCCGATCAGCACCCAGCCGATCCGTTTGAGCCCGCGCCACAGCGCGGCGGTGATCAGCCCGGCCACGTGCCAGGCCCATACGAGGACCCGGCCGGCCGGAGCGAGCACGTACCGGTACAGACCGGCGGCCAGCCACCCGAGGCCAAGCCCGACGGGCCGCAGCAGATATCGGTACAGGGCGATGACGAGCCATACGAGGCCCAGCCAGACCGGCCGCAACAGGTACCGGAACACGGCGACGGCGAGCCATACGAGCCCGTGCCCGACGGGGGTGAGGACGTACCGGTGGACCACCGCGCCCAGCCAGGCGAGCGCCCCGCCGAGCGGACGCAGCACGCAGGCGGCCAGGAGCCGCCCGGCCGGCGCGAGCAGGTGCTCGTACGCGCCGCGGCCCAGCCACGCCAGGCCGCGCCCGACCGGGGTGAGCACGTACCGCCAGAGCCCGACCCACGGCCAGACGAAGACCAGCTTGAACAGGGTGGCCAGCAGCCACCCCAGCACTCGGAGCAACGGCCCGATGACATGGACGTACAGCGGCCCGAGGACGTGCCGGTGCGCGGCCCGGCCCCCGGCGACGAGCAGTTCCCAGACCACCCGTACGGGCAGTACGACGAGTACCGCGACGATCTTCACGGGAATCCTGATGACGGCCACCAGGCACCCGTCGCCGCCGTCGGCCGGAGGCCGTTGGTCCTTTTCCATGCAGGGAAGGACACGGCAGAGGCCCCCGCCCGTTGCGGGCGGGGGCCTCTCGTGACCCAAGGGTTACTTCACGACGGACAGCGGCAGGAGCTTCTTGCCCGTCGGACCGATCTGGATCTCGGTCTGCATCTGAGGACAGACGCCACAGTCGAAGCACGGGGTCCAGCGGCAGTCGTCGACCTCGGTCTCGTCGAGGGCGTCCTGCCAGTCCTCCCAGAGCCAGTCCTTGTCGAGACCGGAGTCCAGGTGGTCCCAGGGCAGGACCTCCTCGTAGGTGCGCTCCCGGGTCGTGTACCAGGCCACGTCCACGCCGTAGGCGGGCAGGGTCTTCTCGGCCGCCTCCATCCAGCGGTCGTAGCTGAAGTGCTCGCGCCAGCCGTCGAAGCGGCCGCCCGACTCGTACACGGCGCGGATGACGTCGCCGATGCGTCGGTCACCGCGCGAGAGGAGGCCCTCGACGATGCCCGGCTTGCCGTCGTGGTAGCGGAAGCCGATGGAGCGGCCGTACTTCTTGTCGCCGCGGATCTTGTCGCGGAGCTTGCCCAGGCGGGCGTCCGTCTCCTCGGCCGACAGCTGCGGCGCCCACTGGAACGGGGTGTGCGGCTTGGGCACGAATCCGCCGATGGACACCGTGCAGCGGATGTCGTTCTGGCCGGAGACCTCGCGCCCCTTGGCGATGACGTTGACCGCCATGTCGCCGATCTGGAGCACGTCCTCGTCGGTCTCGGTGGGCAGGCCGCACATGAAGTACAGCTTCACCTGGCGCCAGCCGTTGCCGTACGCGGTGGCGACGGTCCGGATCAGGTCCTCTTCCGAGACCATCTTGTTGATGACCTTGCGCATGCGCTCGGAGCCGCCCTCGGGGGCGAAGGTCAGGCCGGAGCGGCGGCCGTTGCGGGTCAGCTCGTTGGCCAGGTCCACGTTGAACGCGTCCACGCGGGTCGACGGCAGGGACAGGCCCACCTTGTCGTCCGTGTAGCGGTCGGCGAGGCCCTTGGCGATGTCGGCGATCTCCGTGTGGTCCGCGGAGGACAGGGAGAGGAGGCCGACCTCCTCGAAGCCGGTGGCCTTCAGGCCCTTCTCCACCATTTCGCCGATGCCGGTGATGCTTCGCTCCCGCACGGGGCGCGTGATCATGCCGGCCTGGCAGAAACGGCAGCCGCGGGTGCAGCCGCGGAAGATCTCCACGGACATGCGCTCGTGGACGGTCTCGGCGAGCGGGACCAGGGGCTGCTTGGGGTAGGGCCACTCGTCGAGGTCCATGACCGTGTGCTTGGACACGCGCCACGGCACGCCGGAGCGGTTGGGCACGACACGGCCGATGCGGCCGTCCGGCAGGTACTCGACGTCGTAGAAGCCCGGGACGTAGACGTTGCCGGTCTTCGCGAGACGCAGGAGGACCTCTTCGCGCCCGCCCGGCCGCCCCTCGGCCTTCCAGGTGCGGATGATCTCGGTCATGTCGAGGACGGCCTGCTCGCCGTCGCCGATGACCGCGCAGTCGATGAACTCCGCGATCGGCTCGGGGTTGAAGGCCGCGTGGCCGCCCGCGAGGACGATCGGGTGGTCGACGGTGCGGTTGCGGGCCTCCAGCGGGATGCCGGCGAGGTCCAGGGCCGTGAGCATGTTGGTGTAGCCCAGCTCCGTGGAGAAGGACAGGCCGAACACGTCGAAGGCGGAGACCGGGCGGTGGCTGTCCACGGTGAACTGCGGCACCTTGTGCTCGCGCATCAGTTCTTCGAGGTCGGGCCACACGCTGTAGGTGCGCTCGGCGAGGACGCCCTCGCGCTCGTTGAGCACCTCGTACAGGATCATGACGCCCTGGTTGGGCAGCCCGACTTCGTACGCGTCCGGGTACATGAGGGCCCAGCGGACGTCACAGCTCTCCCACTCCTTGACCGTGGAGTTGAGTTCACCGCCGACGTACTGGATGGGCTTCTGCACGTGCGGAAGCAGGGCCTCAAGCTGAGGGAAGACCGACTCGGTCATCACGCGACTTTCGTGAAGCGGGCAGGGGGCAGCTATCTAGCGTACCCCGAGGCTCGGCCGCCCCCACCCACATGATCATTTCAGTGGGGCCCGCAGCGCGGGGTCGGCGGCCTCCGCCCAGATGTCCGGAAGTTCGCGCTCGCGCCGCTCGGCCAGGGCCTCCTCGCGGGCGTAGAGCACGCCCCAGGTGAAGGCGGACTCCCCCGCGCCCGTCGCCTGGGCCGCGAGGCCGCGCAGGGCCTCGCGGGCCACCACGCTGTCCTGGTGGTCGCCGAGCAGGTTCTGCACCGACTTCCCGGCCTTGGCCAGGTGCTTCGCCGGCTTGCCGAGGACGGGCTCGGCCGATTCGGCCGCGTAGCGGAAGCGTTTGGCCGCCTTGCGGGCGTCGTGCAGGGCCAGGTCCCGCTCGTGGCCCGCGTCGAGCGTGAGCGCGGTGTCGACCCGGCCGGCGAGGCGCGCGTAGTCGTGGAGGACCGCCTTCGGGAGGACCGCTTCCGGGGGCCGGGCCGCGTGCTTCAGCAGCGGCGGCCCGTCCAGCAGCGCGTCGAGGGAGTCGAGCAGGGCCACGTAGCGCGCGCTGTCGAGGACGGCGAGGACCCGGCGCCGCGATCCGGAGCGGCGGGTGGTGTTCCACACACGCAGCCTGCTGCGGACCGGGCCGGTCATGAGGGTGCGGGGCAGCTCGCCGAGGTGGGTCTGGATCCGCTCCAGCAGGACCTCCTGGTCGCGGTCGACGCCGAGCTCGGCGGCGAGCCAGCGCAGCTCCTCGCCGATCGGATCGGTGGCCGCCCGGTCGATCACCTTGCGGTACGTCTTGAAGGCGCTGCGGATCCGGCGGCTCGCGACCCGCATCTGGTGGACGGAGTCCGGCAGCCCGCGCCGCACGGCGGGGTCCTGGGCGACGAGCGCGTCGCGCTGTTCGCGCAGGTACGCGAGCACGTGCGCGCCCGTCGTGCCCTCGGGGCCGCCGCTCTCGGGCCGGGCCGGGGGCTCGGCCGCGGTCTCGGCGAGGGCCCGGGCGAGCTTCGAGGGGGCGTCGGAGACCCGGAGTCCGGCCTTGCGGAAGGTCTTCTCGACGGCGTCGAGCAGTTCGGGGTCCACGCCGTCGGCGAGTTCCACCTCGACCTCGGTCCAGATGGCGGTGGCCTCGCCGCGCTCGGCCACGACGGCGTCGGTGCTCAGTTCCGCGAGCAGGGCGCCGTCGGCGTCGAGCAGATGGCTGACGCGGCGCGAGGAGAGGAGCCTGACCTGCGGCTGGAGCCCGGCGCCGCGGACGCGGGAGCGGACGAGGGCGGCGAGGGAGGGCGGGACCGTGTCGCTGAGCGCGGCCCCGATCTCGTCGCGCACTCCCGGAGAGACGGGCAGTTTGAGGTGCCAGCCCTCGTCCGCGCCGCCCGTTCTGCGCCGCAGGGTGAGACCGTCGGCGGCGAGCCGCTGGTCGGGGGTGTCGTAGTAGACGGCGTCGAGGTCTACGGTGCCCTGGTCGGAGACGGCCGCGATGGCGGCCGTGCCCGTCAGGTCCGGCACTCCGCGCCGGGCAGATTTGGCCTTGGAGAACTCGAATTTCCGCTCGATTTCGCGCTTGGTGTCCGCCATAGACCGAACTTAGTCCTGAACGGATCACGTCGACAGGGTGAACGGGACATCAGGCTGACAATGGCCGTTGCACCTTGATCGACTGCAGTAGTCCGATCGCCACCCACACCGCGAACATCGATGATCCTCCGTACGAGACGAACGGCAGTGGGAGCCCGGCCACGGGCATGATCCCGAGGGTCATCCCGATGTTCTCGAAGGACTGGAAGGCGAACCAGGCGATGATCCCGGCGCACACGATCGTCCCGTACAGCTCGGTGGTTTCCCGGGCGATCATGCAGGACCGCCACAGGATGACGCCGAGCAGCACCAGGATCAGCCCGGCCCCGATGAAGCCCAGCTCCTCCCCCGCCACCGTGAAGACGAAGTCGGTCTGCTGCTCGGGCACGAACTGGCCGGTGGTCTGCGAGCCCTTGAACAGCCCGGAGCCGGTCAGGCCGCCGGAGCCGATCGCGATGCGCGCCTGGTTGGTGTTGTAGCCGACGCCCGCCGGGTCGAGCTCGGGGTTGGCGAAGGCCGCGAAGCGGTTGATCTGGTACTCGTCGAGGACGCCGAGCTGCCATATCAGGATGGCGCCGCTCGCGCCGGCGCCGAGCAGGCCCACCACCCAGCGGTTGGAGGCGCCGGAGGCCAGCAGCACGCCGAGCACGATCACGATCATGACCATCACGGAGCCGAGGTCCGGCATCAGCATGACGATGCCCATCGGGGCCGCCGCCAGGCAGAGCGCCTTGACGACCGTGCGGTGGTCCGGGTGGGCGAGATCGCCCGCGTCCACCCGGGTGGCCAGCAGCATCGCCATCACCAGGATGATCGTGATCTTCACGAACTCGGACGGCTGGAGGGAGAATCCGCCGCCGATGACGATCCACGCGTGGGCGCCGTTGATGGTGGCGCCGAGCGGGGTCAGCACGGCGAGGATCAGCACCAGGGAGAGCCCGTAGAGGATCGGCACGGCGCCGCGCAGGGTGCGGTGGCCGAGCCAGACCGTGCCGATCATCAGCACGAGGCCGATGCCGGTGTTGAGGGCGTGCCGGGCCAGGAAGTAGTACGGGTCCCCCTGGTTCAGGGTGGTCCGGTTGCGGGTCGCCGACCACACCAGCAGGGCGCCGATGAAGGAGAGGGCGAGCGCGGAGAGGAGTATCGGCCAGTCGAGCCGGCGCACCACCGAGTCGCGGGCGGTGAGCTTGGCCATCGCCCCGCGCTCGGGCGTGTACCGGGAGACGGAGAACTTGTTGGCGGTCTGCATGTCTTCCTTAGTCCTGGCGTGCCGCGGGCGGTGCGGGCGGCCCTGCGAGCACGGCCGGCTCGAGATCCTCCGGCGACGGCGGCACGTACGGCCGGATCTCCGGGGAGGTGATGGAGCCGTCGGGCCCGATCCGGGGCAGCTTCGCCTCGGGACCCAGCAGCAGGGCCCGCTTGGGGTCCTGCTTGCCGTCCATGGTCAGACCGTAGATGGCGTTGTAGAGGTTGCGTACGGCGGGGCCCGAGGCTCCGGAGCCGGTGCCGCCCTGGGAGATCGTCATGACGATCGTGAAGTCCTTGGTGTAGGTCGCCAGCCAGGAGGTGGTCTGCTTGCCGTAGACCTGGGCGGTGCCGGTCTTGGCGTGCATCGGGATCTTGTCCATCGGCCAGCCCATGAACCGCCAGGCGGCGGTGCCGCCGGGCTCGACGACCGAGCGCAGGCCCTTGTCGAGGTCACCGATGGTCTTGGCGTCGATCGGCAGCCTGCCGTGCGACTGGGGCTTGATCATCTCGATGTGCTTGCCGTCGGGGCTGATCACGGCCTTGCCGACGGTGGGGTTGTAGAGGGTGCCCCCGTTGCTGATGGCGGAGTAGGCGGTGGCCATCTGGATGGGGGTGACGAGGACGTCGCCCTGGCCGATGGCGAAGTTGATGCTGTCGTAGGCCTTCAGCTGGTTGCCTTCGAGGCAGCTCTCATAGGCGATCTGCTCGACGTAGGTGCCGCCCCGCTTGCCCTGCTTGCACCAGGCGTTCTTGTTGGCCTTCCAGAAGTTCTGCTTCCACTTCCGGTCGGGGATGCGTCCGGTGACCTCGTTCGGCAGGTCGATCCCGGTCTCGGAGCCGAGTCCGAACTCCCGGGCGGTCCGGTAGAACCAGTCGTGGGCGTCCTTCTTGGGGCTGAGGCCGCCGTCGCGCTGCCACTCCTTGTGGCCCAGGGCGTAGAAGACGGTGTTGCAGGAGAACTTGAGCGCGTCCCCGAGGGTGATGGGGCCGTGTCCCTTGGACTCGAAGTTCGCGAAGCTGCGGCCGCCGAGGCTGTAGGAGCTGCTGCAGTTGTACTTGTCGTAGAACTTGTAGCCGGCCCGCACGGCCGCACTCGCGGAGACCACCTTGAAGATGGAGCCCGCCGGGGCCATGCCCTGGATGCCCCGGTTGAGCAGCGGGTAGTTGGAGTTCTTGCTGGTGAGCCTGGCGTAGTCCTTGCCGGAGATGCCGCCGACCCAGGTGTTGGGGTCGTAGTCGGGCTGGGAGGCCATGGCGACGATGCGGCCGGTCTTGGCCTCCATGACGACGACGGCGCCCGAGTCGGCCTCGTACTTGCGGCCGGTGATGTTGTCGGTCTCGTTGCGGACGACCTTCATCGCGTCCTGGAGCTCGTACTCGGCGACGGCCTGGACCCGGGCGTCGATGCTGGTGACGAGTGTGGATCCGGCCACGCCCGGGTCGGACTTGGTCTGGCCCATGACCCGGCCGAGGTTGTCGACCTCGTACGAGGTGACCTCCGCCTTGCCGCGCAGCTGTCTGTCGTAGGTGCGTTCGATGCCGGAGCGCCCGACCTGGTCGGAACGCAGGTGCGGCGAGTCGGAGTCCTTGGCCTTCTGGATCTCCTCGTCGGTGACCGGCGAGAGGTAGCCGAGCACCTGTGCGGTACGGGCCCCGCCGGGGGCCGGGTAGCGGCGGACCGCGGTGGGCTCGGCGGTGATGCCGGGGAAGTCCTCCGGGCGTTCGCGCAGCTGCAGCGCCTGCTGCGTGGTGGCTTCGAGGGTGACCGGGATCGGCTGGTACGGGGAGCCGTTCCAGCAGGGCGCGGGCGTCTGGGAGTCGCAGAGCCGGACCTTGTCCATGACCTCCTTGGGGGTCATGTCCAGGACGTCGGCGAGGCGGGTCATGACGCCCTTGCCCTTGTCCTTCATCTTCATCAGCGCGGTGCGGCTGGCGGAGACGACGAGGCGGGTCTCGTTGTCGGCGAGCGGGACCCCGCGGGCGTCGAGGATCGAGCCGCGCACGGCGGGCTGGACGACCCGCTGGACGTGGTTGCTCTTCGCCTCGTGGTAGTACTCGTCGCCGTTGCGGATCTGGAGGTACCAGAGCCGGCCGCCGAGGGTGAGCAGCATCGAGAAGACGAGCACCTGGATCATGACGAGTCTGATCTGCACCCGGGAGGTACGTCCGGTCTCCGGCGCGTTGGTCACGACTGGTCCTCCCTCACAGCTTTTTGACGCTCTTCACACCCTTGACCGCTTTGACCCCCTTTATACGGACAGCTTTGTTGGCCCGCGAGCGCGCGGTCTTCAGGCGCAGGCCGCCGCGCTGGCTGCCGATGCGCAGGCCCGTACCGCCGGCGAGCCAGCCGGCGGAGACGTCGGCGGCCTTGTTGGCGGGGCCGCCGCCGGCCTCGACGGCCATCGGGTCGTTCTCGGCCTTCCGCGCCAGCGCCATGATCCACGGCACGGTGAACGGCGCGAGCAGCAGGTCGTAGAGGGTGGCAGTGAACACCAGCCCGGTCAGGCCCACGTGGCGGGCGGCGGTGTCGCCGACGAGGGCGCCCACGCCCGCGTAGAGCAGGGTGGAGCCGATCGCGGCGGCGACGACGGTGAGCATCGGGCCCCAGGCGGAACGGAACCGGCCGCCGTCGGGGCGGGTCAGTCCGGCGACGTAGCCGATGACGCACAGCACGAGCGCGTACCGTCCGGCGGCGTGGTCGGCGGGCGGGGCCAGGTCGGCGAGGAGGCCGGCGGCGAAGCCGATGAGCGCGCCGCTGACGTGCCCGTACACGAGTGCGAGCGAGACGACCGTGAGGAGCAGCAGGTCGGGCACGGCGCCGGGCAGTTGGAGCCGGCCCAGGACGGTGACCTGGATGACGAGGGCGACCACGACGAGGGTGGCCGAGAGCAGGATCCGGTTGAAGCGCATGCGTGGTCTGCTCCTAGTCGTCGGCCGGCTTGGCGGGCACGCCGGCGGACCCGGACGGGGTGACCGTGACGGTGACCGTGGGGGTGGGCTTGGGTGCCTCGGGCTTGGGCGGCAGGACCGCGTCGCGGGGGTCCTCGCGCGGCGGCATCACCACGACGCCGACGATGTCCAGGCGCGAGAAGCCGACGAACGGACGCACCCAGACGGTGCGGGTCAGGTCGCCGCGCGAGGGCTCGACCTTGACCACCTCGCCGATCGGCACGCCGGGCACGAAGGGCTTGTTGCCGCGCGAGCCGAAGGTGACGAGCCGGTCGCCGGGGCTGACCTTGGCCTTGCCGTTGAGCATCTGGACGGACAGGGCGCGGTCGCCCTGGCCGGTGGCGAAGCCCAGTTCACCGGTCTTCTCCAGCCGGGTGCCGACGGTGAAGTCGGGGTCGTTGGCGAGGACGACGGTGGCGGTGTCGGGGCCGACAGTGCTGACCCGGCCGACGAGCCCGTCCCCGTTGAGGACGGTCATGTCGCGTTCGATGCCGTCCTTGGTGCCGGCGTCGATGGTGACGGTCCAGGAGAAGCCCTGGGCCGCTCCTATGGCGATGACCTCTGCGCCCTTGATGCCGTACTGCCCGGCGCCGGCCCGCTTGAGCATCTCGTCGAGCTCGTGGATGCGGCTGCGGGTCTGGTCCTCGCTGCCCAGCTTGGCCTTCAGCGCCGCGTTCTCGCGCTCCAGGGTGGCGATGCGGTTGTGGCGCTCGCCGGAGTCCCTTACCGCCCCTATGGCGTTGGCGACCGGATCGACCGCGGTCGCCACACCTTCCTCGACGGGACCGAAGACCGCTGCGGCGGCCTGCCGGGCACCGTCGACCGGCGACTCCTCGCCTGCCCTGATGTCCACCGTGATCAACGCGAACGCGATGGCGATCAGAAGCACCAGGAGCAGCCGGCTTTCTCGTGTGTCCCTCACGTGCGGCGGCCGTGCCTTCCTCGTCGGATTTCTCTTTTGCCTGTATATCAACGATCCGCCGCACGGGCCCGGTAGCACCCGTACGGCGGATCCTTGTGTTCCGCATGGCCCCTCCGGCAGGGAGGGGCATCTGTCAGCGACGGGGCTGGGCGTCCAGGACCTGCTGGAGGGCCTCGAACTCCTCGACGCACTTGCCGGAGCCGAGCGCGACGGAGTCGAGGGGGTCCTCCGCGATGTGGATCGGCATGCCGGTCTCCCGGCGCAGCCGCTCGTCGAGGCCGCGCAGCAGGGCGCCGCCGCCGGTCAGGACGATGCCGCGGTCCATGATGTCGCCGGAGAGCTCCGGCGGGCACTTGTCGAGCGTGGTCTTGACCGCGTCGACGATGGCGTTGACCGGCTCCTCGATGGCCTTGCGCACCTCGGCGGCCGAGATGACGACCGTCTTGGGCAGACCGGAGACCAGGTCGCGACCGCGGATCTCGGTGTGCTCGTCCTTGTCGAGGTCGTAGGCCGACCCGATGGTGATCTTGATCTGCTCGGCCGTGCGCTCACCCAGGAGCAGCGAGTACTCCTTCTTGATGTGCTGGATGATCGCGTTGTCGAGCTCGTCGCCGGCCACCCGGATGGACTGTGCCGTGACGATTCCGCCGAGGGAGATGACGGCGACCTCGGTGGTGCCGCCGCCGATGTCCACGACCATGTTGCCGGTGGCCTCGTGGACGGGCAGGCCCGAGCCGATGGCGGCGGCCATGGGCTCTTCGATGATGTGCACCTGGCGGGCGCCGGCCTGCGTGGACGCCTCGATGACGGCGCGTCGCTCCACTCCCGTGATGCCGGAGGGAACGCAGACCACCACGCGCGGGCGGGCCAGGTAGCGGCGCTTGTGGATCTTGAGGATGAAGTACCGGAGCATACGCTCGGTGATCTCGAAGTCGGCGATTACGCCGTCCTTGAGGGGCCGTACGGCGACGATGTTGCCGGGCGTGCGCCCGATCATCTTCTTCGCCTCCGAGCCGACCGCCAGAATGCCACCGGTGTTCGTGTTGATGGCGACCACGGACGGCTCGTTCAGGACGATCCCCCGGCCCCTCACGTACACCAGCGTGTTGGCGGTCCCGAGGTCGATCGCCATGTCACGGCCGATGAACGACATTTTGTTCCCCTTGTTCCCCATGAGGAGCGTCTGGCCTTCCAGTTGATAGCGGCTGCTGTCAGGTCGGCGAGGTGGGTGTGTGGGTGGAGGCCCCATCGTAGTGCCGCAAGTACGAAGACCGCGCGACGGGACTCCGGCAATCCCGCCGGAATGGATAGCCGCCCCCACAGTGGTGACGACGTGTCCTGCCCAGGCGTTCCCGCTTCGGCTCGGAAATACCGGAGGGCGACCGAAATTACTTCGGTCGCCCCAGGTCATGAGCGCTATTCGGCTGATGTTCCGTCAGGAAAGCGTGCTCAGAGCGCCGGGAAGAACAGCTTCAGCTCACGCTCGGCGGACTCCTCGGAGTCCGAGGCGTGGATCAGGTTCTCACGCGTGATCGTGCCGAAATCACCCCGGATGGAGCCCGGCGCTGCGGCGATCGGGTCAGTGGGTCCGGCCAGCTGGCGGACACCCTCGATCACCCGCTCACCTTCGACCACCAGGGCGACGATCGGGCCGCTCGCCATGAAGCCCATGAGGGGCTCGTAGAACGGCTTGCCCTTGTGCTCGCCGTAGTGCGCCTCCAGGGTCTCCTGGTCCAGCGTACGCAGCTCCAGTGCGGGGATGGTCCAGCCGGCCTTCCGCTCGATGCGGCCGATGATCTCGCCGACCAGACCACGACGGACGGCGTCGGGCTTGAGCAGGACGAGGGTGCGCTGGGTCATGTTGCGGCTCCTTGCGGCAAACGGGTGCGGTAGGGCGAATCTACAGGGCCGATCAGGGGACCCGTCACGCAGCGTCAGGCGCCCCGGGCGCGCCCTGCGCCTCCTGCGCGGCCGCCCAGCGCGCCTTGATCGTGTCGATCTTGCGGCCGTAGTGCACGGAGCACCACCACAGCCCGGCGAACACGGCGCCGAGGAAGAACATCGTCGGGACGACGAACCCGCTCGCGATCAGGCCGATCTGCAGGGCCCAGCCCAGCTGGACGGCCCCGGGGCGCGACAGCATCCCGCACAGCAGCACCGACAGCAGCATCGTGACCCCGCACACCGTCCAGACCGAGGCCTGGGTCAGATCGGGGTCCTTCATCGCCACCAGCCCCGCGAAGCCGATCACGAAGAACTCGCCGATCAGCGTGCTCGCACACAGCGTGCGCATCCCTCAGCCCCTCTTCAGCAGCAGGCGGGCCTCGCCCACCGTGATCACGGAACCGGTCACCAGGACCCCGGCCCCACCGTATTCGGCCTCTTCCTCCGCCAGGGTGATCGCCGCCTCCAGGGCGTCGTCCAGCCGCGGCTCCACCTGCACCCGCTCCGCGCCGAAGACCTCGACCGCGACGGCCGCCAGCTCGTCCGCGCCCAGCGCCCGGTGGCTGGAGTTCTCCGTCACCACCACCTCCGCGAAGATCGGCTCGAAGGCCTCCAGCACTCCGCGGACGTCCTTGCCCTCGCTCGCGGCCACGACCCCGATCAGCCGGCTGAAGCCGAAGGACTCGGTGACCGCCTCCGCGGTGGCCACCGCGCCCGCCGGGTTGTGGGCGGCGTCCAGGACGACCGTCGGGCTGCGCCGCACGACCTCCATGCGGCCCGGCGAGGACACCGAGGCGAAGGCCTTGCGCACGGTGTCCACGTCCAGGACCCGGGCGTGCTCCTGGCCGATCCCGAAGAAGGCCTCGACGGCGGCCAGCGCCACCGCCGCATTGTGCGCCATGTGGGCGCCGTACAGCGGCAGGAAGATGCCGTCGTACTCCCCGCCCACACCGCGCAGCGTCAGCTGCTGGCCACCGACCGCGACCTCGCGCGAGACGACGCCGAACTCCATGCCCTCGCGGGCCACCGTGGCGTCCACCTCGACGGCCCTCTTCAGCAGCACCTGCGCCGCGTCCACCGGCTGCTGGGCCAGGATCACGGTCGCGTCCTGCTTGACGATGCCGCCCTTCTCCACGGCGATCTCACCGGGCGTGGAGCCGAGCCGGTCGGTGTGGTCCAGGCTGATCGGGGTGACCACGGCGACGGACGCGTCGATGACGTTGGTCGCGTCCCAGCTGCCGCCCATGCCTACCTCGACCACGGCCACGTCCACCGGGGCGTCCGCGAAGGCCGCGTAGGCCATCCCGGTGAGCACCTCGAAGAAGGACAGCCGGTACTCCTCGGAGGCGTCGACCATCTCCACGTACGGCTTGATGTCGTGGTACGTCTCGACGAACCGCTCGGCGGTGATCGGCGCCCCGTCGAGGCTGATCCGCTCGGTGATCGACTGCACGTGCGGGCTGGTGTAGCGCCCGGTGCGCAGCTCGAAGGCGTTCAGCAGGGCCTCGATCATGCGGGCCGTGCTCGTCTTGCCGTTGGTGCCGGTGACGTGGATGGACGGGTACGCGCGCTGCGGCTCGCCCAGCACGTCCATCAGCGCCGCGATACGGGACACCGAGGGCTCCAGCTTGGTCTCGCCCCAGCGGGTGGCGAGCTCCTGCTCCACCTCCAGCAGCGCCTTGGCGACCTCCGGGTCTACGGGCCTGGCGGGTACCGGGTCGCCCTGGGGCGGTCCGGCCTGGGCGCGCAGGGTGCGGCTGCCGGCCTCGATCACCGCCAGGTCGGGGTCGCGGTCGGACTCTTCCGCCACGATCTGCTCGAACTCGTCGAAGGTACCGGCGAGGTCGTCGTTGTCGTCGCGGTCGTGGCTCTCGGGCTGCTGGTCACTCACAGGGCCAGTCTACGGACGGGGACCCGGGGGACTTTCGGCCCGGCCGTTTCAGGACCTCCGGCGCCCGGGGCGACCGGATCGTTATGCAAGCCTTGCGGCAGGAGATAGGGGAATAAATGCCGCAGGCCAGCAGCAACAAGACAGCATCCAGCCTCGACATAGGGATCGACCTGGGCACCGCCAACACCCTCGTCTACGCACGGGGGCACGGAATCGTCCTCAGTGAGCCGTCCGTGGTCGCCGTGAAGGCGGGCACCACCACCGCCCTGGCCGTCGGTACGGACGCCAAGGAGACCATCGGCCGCACCCCCGGCTCCATCACCGCGATCCGCCCGCTCAGGGGCGGTGTGATCTGCGACTACGAGGCCGCGGAGGAGATGATCCGGCACTTCGTCCGCAAGGCCGTCCCGGGCCGTCGGCCCCGCACCCGGATGGTGATCTGCGTCCCCTCCGGAGTCACCCCGGTCGAGCGGCGGGCGATCGTCCAGGCGGCCACACGGGCCGGAGCCAAGGTCGTGCACCTGATCGAGGAGCCGATGGCCGCGGCCATCGGCGCCGGGCTGCCCGTGGCCGAGCCCCGCGGCTCCATGGTCGTGGACATCGGCGGCGGCACCTCCGAGGTCGCCGTCATCTCCCTGGGCGGCATCGTCACGTCCAGGTCGCTGCGCGTCGGCGGGGACCGGCTCGACGCGGCGGTCATGGACCACGTACGCAAGGAACACGGGCTGCTCATCGGGGAGCGCACCGCCGAGGACGTCAAGCTGGGCATCGGCTCGGCCTGGCCGGTCCCGGACCGGCCGGAGCTGGAGACGCGCACCTTCACCGTGCGCGGCCGCGAGAAGGTCGCCGGCATGCCGAAGACGCTCGTGCTGAGCGCCAAGGACGTACGGGCCGCCCTCGACGAGCCCGTCGAGGCGATCATCGGCGCCGTGCGCACCACCCTGGAGGAGTGCCCGCCGGAGCTTTCCGGTGATGTGATGGAGCACGGCATCGTGCTGACCGGTGGCGGCGCGCTGCTGCCCGGCCTGGACCTGCGGATGGCTTCCGCCACGGGCATCCCGGTCTTCGTCGCGGACGATCCGCTGGACTGTGTGGCGCTGGGCTCCGGCCGGTGCGTGGAGGACCTGGACGCCCTGGGCGGCCTGCTCGCCCCGGCGCGGGGCTAACCTCGCGGGAGGGTGGCGACGACCTCGTACGCGTCCCGCGTGCGGGTGGCCGTCAGGGTCCCGCCGAGGCTGCGTACGCGCTCGGACATGCTCGCCGTGCCCGAGCCCGCCGAGACGGGGGCCCGGCCCGGGGACCGGGCCGGCAGCGCGTTGCTGACCGCTATCCGCAGCCGCGGGCCGTCCGCCGTGATCGAGACGTCGATGGTCTCCCCGTGCGCGTGCTTGGCGGCATTGGTCAGGCACTCCTGCACCACCCGGTAGACGGCCGCCTGCCGCAGCGGGGAGAGCTCGTGCATGTCCTCGTCCATGGCGAGCCGGACGGGCGAGCCGGCCCGCCCGCTCTCCTCGGCGAGCGCCGGCAGCCCGTCCACGCCCGGGGTCGAGGCCCGCTCCCCGCGCTGCACGATGATCTCGTTGAGCACCAGATGGGCCCGCCGCGCGGTGTCGGCGAGCTCCTCGAAGTCCGGCCCGTACGCCGTCTCGCGCGCCCGCATCGACAACACCTCGGAGCGGACCGTGAGCAGGGTCAGCTCGCGCCCGACGAAGTCGTGGACGTCGCGGGCCACGGAGGTGCGCTCCTGCTGGACGGCGTGGAGCACGGCGGACTCGGCCCGCCGGGCCGTCAGCTCCCCCACCAGGTCGTGCCGGTAGGCGGCGATGCCCACCGCGGAGGCGAGCACCCCGATGGGCACGACCACGCTGAGGAACCCGCTGAGGGTCTGACCCGCGGGCTCTGGCCAGCCCGGCAGGACGAACATGACCAGCGCGAAGGCGACGTAGCCGAGCGTGGCGAGGATCCCGGCCCGGCGCCCGCGGTAGCGGCCGACCGAGTAGAGGGCGAACTGGATCAGAGTGAGCTCGTGCAGCCACCCGATGAAGAGCAGCGCGGCCAGGTACGAGATCCAGGGCTGCCTGCGGCGCACCAGCAGGGTGGTACAGCCGAGGGCGAGGACGACGGCGGCGGCGGGCCCGGTCAGCGAATTGTCGGCGGCGGCGAGACCCGGGAGGTCGAGGGCCATCAGGCCGAGGCAGCCGAGCGCGGTGAGCACGTCCACGGCCCGCGGCGACCCGGCCCAGCTCTCGGTGAGCCGGCGGCCGGAAGCCACCAGCCGGTCGAAGGCCGGGACGACGGGCTTGACGCGCATGCCCTCCATCATCCGTGGTCAGCGCTTCGGTTCGGATCACCCGGAACCGAAAACGGAGTGATTTAGGGCACTTCGGACAGTGATCCGCCGTGACACCTGCCGCCGCACGGGGAAGGGATACGGCGAAGGCCCCCGCGTCGACCGACGGCGCGGGGGCCTTCACCTGTGCGTACGTACCCGGCCGCTAGGCGGCCGGCAGGCCGTCCAGCTGCGCCTGGAGCCGGGCGATGTCCGCCTCGGCCTTGGCGAGCCGGCCCTTGATCTTGTCCACGACGTTGTCCGGGGCCTTGGCGATGAACGCCTCGTTCCCGAGCTTCGCCTCGGCCTGCTGCTTCTCCTTCTCCGCGGCGCCCAGGTCCTTCGTCAGACGCTTGCGCTCGGCCGCCACGTCGATGGTGCCCGACAGGTCGAGCGCGACGGTGCCGCCGGCGACCGGGAGGGTCGCGGTGGCGCTGAAGGAGTCACCCTCCGGCTGGAGGCGCAGCAGCTGCCGGATGGCCGCCTCGTGCGCGCCCAGCGCGGTGGCGCCCAGCTCCAGACGGGCCGGAACCTTCTGGCCGTCCTGCAGACCCTGCTCCTTGCGGAAGCGGCGGACCTCGGTGATCACCGACTGGACGGAGGCGATCTCCGCCTCGGCGGCCTCGTCGCGGAAGCCGCTGTCCTTCGGCCAGTCGGCGATGACGAGGGACTCGCCGCCGGTCAGCGTGGTCCACAGCGTCTCGGTGACGAAGGGGACGATCGGGTGCAGCAGCCGCAGCATGACGTCGACGACCTCGCCGAGGACGCGGCCGGAGACCTGGGCCTGCTCGCCGCCCGCGAAGAAGGTCGTCTTCGACAGCTCGACGTACCAGTCGAAGACCTCGTCCCACGCGAAGTGGTAGAGCGCCTCGCTGAGCTTCGAGAACTGGTAGTCCTCGTAGTACCCGTCGACCTGCGCGACCGTCTTGTTCAGCCGGGACAGGATCCAGCGGTCGGTGGCCGACAGCCGCTCGACCGGCGGAAGCTCGCCCTCGATCGTGGCGCCGTTCATCAGCGCGAAGCGGGTGGCGTTCCAGATCTTGTTGGCGAACTTGCTGGACGCCTGGACCCAGTCCTCGCCGATCGGGACGTCCGCGCCCGGGTTGGCGCCCTTGGCCAGGGTGAACCGGACGGCGTCGGAGCCGTACTTGTCCATCCAGTCCAGCGGGTCGACCGCGTTCGGGTTCGACTTCGACATCTTCTTGCCGAACTCGTCGCGGACCAGACCGGTCAGCGCGATGGTGTGGAACGGGGCCACGCCGTCCATGGCGTACAGACCGAACATCATCATCCGGGCGACCCAGAAGAAGATGATGTCGTGGCCGGTGAGCAGGACATCGGTGGCGTAGAACTTCTCCAGGTCCGGGGTCCGCTCCGGCCAGCCGAGGGTGGAGAAGGGCCAGAGCCCGGAGGAGAACCAGGTGTCCAGGACGTCGGCGTCCTGCGTCCAGCCCTCGCCGGTGGGCGGCTGCTCGTCGGGTCCGACGCAGACGACCTGACCCTCGGGGCCGTACCAGATCGGGATCCGGTGGCCCCACCACAGCTGGCGCGAGATGCACCAGTCGTGCATGTTGTCGACCCAGTCGAAGTAGCGCTTCGACATGTCCTCGGGGTGGATCTTGACGCGGCCGTCGCGGACGGCGTCACCGGCGGCCTGCGCCAGCGGGCCGACCTTGACCCACCACTGCATCGACAGGCGCGGCTCGACCGTGGTCTTGCAGCGCGAGCAGTGCCCGACGGAGTGCATGTACGGGCGCTTCTCGGCGACGATGCGGCCCTGCTCGCGCAGTGCGCCGACGATCGCCGAACGGGCTTCGAAGCGGTCCAGGCCGAGGAAGGGGCCGTGGACGGTGATCACGCCGTGCTCGTCCATGACCGTCAGCGACTGCAGGTCGTGGCGCTGGCCGATCGCGAAGTCGTTCGGGTCGTGCGCCGGGGTCACCTTGACGGCGCCGGTGCCGAACTCCGGGTCGACGTGCGTGTCCGCGACGACCGGGATGGTGCGGTCGGTCAGCGGCAGCTTGATCTGCTTGCCGATGAGGTGGGCGTAGCGCTCGTCGTCGGGGTGGACGGCGACCGCGGTGTCACCGAGCATCGTCTCGGCGCGGGTGGTGGCGACGACCAGGCTGTCCTCGCCCTCGCCGTAGCGGATGGAGACGAGCTCACCGGCGTCGTCCTGGTACTCCACCTCGATGTCGGAGATGGCGGTCAGGCAGCGCGGGCACCAGTTGATGATGCGCTCGGCGCGGTAGATCAGTTCGTCGTCGTAGAGCCGCTTGAAGATCGTCTGGACGGCCTTGGACAGGCCCTCGTCCATGGTGAAGCGCTCACGCGACCAGTCGACGCCGTCGCCGAGGCGGCGCATCTGGCCGAGGATCTTGCCGCCGTACTCTTCCTTCCACTTCCAGACCCGATCGGTGAACTCCTCACGGCCCAGGTCGTGGCGGGACTTGCCCTCCTCGGCGAGCTGCTGCTCGACCTTGTTCTGGGTGGCGATACCGGCGTGGTCCATGCCGGGCAGCCAGAGCGACTCGTAGCCCTGCATCCGCTTGCGGCGGGTCAGGGCGTCCATGAGCGTGTGCTGGAAGGCGTGCCCCAGGTGCAGGGAGCCGGTGACGTTCGGGGGCGGAATGACGATCGTGTACGCAGGCTTCTCGCTCTTGGCGTCCGCCTCGAAGTAACCGCGCTCTACCCAGCGCTCGTAGAGCTTCCCTTCTACCTCGGCCGGCGCGTACGTGGTCGGCAGTTCGGAGTTGGGGCTGCTGGGTGTCTGCGTGTTCTCGGTCACGGGGCACAGTTTAGAGCGGTAACAGTCCAGTCATGAAACCGGTAATCCAGGGGCCCGGCGCCCTGCCCGCTCCCGGCTTCCGTCAGGATGTGTGAAACGGATAAGCAACCTCATTGGGGGACGCGGGATGAGCTACAACCAGCCAGGGCCCTACGGACAGCAGCCTCAGCAGCCGGGACCGTACGGCCAGCAGCCCCCGCCGCCGCCGGGCCCCTACGGCCAGCCCGCCCCCCAGCCCAACCCGTACGGCCAGCCGGCCCCGCAGCCGGGCTACGGCTACCCGCAGCAGCAGCCGGGCGTCCCCCCGCAGGGCTACCCCCAGCAGCCGCCGACACCGCCGTACGGCTACCCGCAGCAGCAGGCCCCGTACGGCGGCCAGCCCCCGAAGAAGTCGAAGGCGGGCCTGATCATCGGCGTGGTCGTCGCGGTGGCGGTGATCGCGGGCGGCGGCTGGTACCTCGTGGGCGGCGGCGCGGGGTCGGTTGCATCCGACACCAAGGGCTACAAGCTCGCCTTTCCCTCCTCGGTCGACAGCTACCAGAAGGCTCCGGACACCGCCGGCGCTCCCTCGGCGGACGCCCCGGTCACCGGTGAAGGGAAGACGAAGGCCGAGGCGCTCGGCGTGCAGAACGCGCACAACACGACCGCGAAGTACCAGGTCGGTACGGACGGGAAGGGTAAGCAGCTCGCAGCCAACGGCCTTTGGGGCGACATCGCCGACCCGGAGAAGTCGGTCGACGGCTACTACGCCGGCATCGGCCAGAACAACAAGGAGACCGAGAAGCTCGGGTTCAAGTACGAGCTGGTCGGCACTCCGAAGGAGTTCACTCCGGCCGGCTTCAAGGGCGCCGTGATGAAGTGCGCCAACATCAAGATGATCAGCACCAAGCCCGGCACGGCCAAGACGCCCAAGGACATCGAGATCCCCTCCTGCGCCTGGGGCGACCACTCGACCCTGGTCGGCATCAACGCCGCCGACCCGGCCGCGGTCGTACTCGGCGGGAGCAGCGGCACGCTCGACGAGGTGGCCGCGCTGACGGCGAAGCTCTACAGCACCAGCCGCACCAAGGCCTGATCAGCAGGTAGGGGTCCATCAGCCGTCCGAGCCGCGGCAATTCCACCTTTTCCAAGCCGTGGACCACGCCCCACGATTCATGCATGAACCGCCTTCAGAACGCCGGCATCAGCAACTGGAATCACCGGTTCGCCATTTGCGTCAAGGCGTGACTCGTTCGTTCTGACCATCTCACGCAGAAGGGGCGCCCCGACCGGGGCGCCCCTTCTGCGTGCTGCTCGCTGCCGAGTGCGGCTACGCCGACTTCTCGTGCGGGCCCTGGTCCTTCGGGACGATCCGGGGGACCAGCGTCGGGTTGACGTTGGAGCGGACCACGTCCGCCGTGATGACCACGCGGGCCACGTCCTTGCGGGACGGGACCTCGTACATCACCGACATCAGGACCTCTTCCATGATGGCGCGCAGGCCGCGCGCGCCCGTCTGGCGGAGGATCGCCTGGTCCGCGATGGCCTCCAGCGCCTCGCGCTCGAAGTCCAGCTCCACACCGTCGAGTTCGAACAGCCGCTGGTACTGCTTCACCAGCGCGTTGCGCGGCTCGATCAGGATCTGGAGCAGGGCCTCGCGGTCCAGGTTGTGCACGGAGGTCAGCACGGGGAGGCGGCCGATGAACTCGGGGATCATCCCGAACTTCACCAGGTCCTCCGGCATGACCTCCTGGAACTGGTCGCTGGCCTCGATCTCGCGCTTCGAGCGGATCGTCGCCCCGAAGCCGATTCCCTTGGCACCCGCACGCGACTCGATGATCTTCTCCAGGCCGGCGAAGGCGCCGCCCACGATGAAGAGCACGTTCGTCGTGTCGATCTGGATGAACTCCTGGTGCGGGTGCTTCCGGCCGCCCTGCGGCGGTACGGAGGCGGTCGTGCCTTCCAGGATCTTCAGGAGGGCCTGCTGCACGCCCTCGCCGCTCACGTCGCGCGTGATCGACGGGTTCTCGCTCTTGCGGGCCACCTTGTCGATCTCGTCGATGTAGATGATCCCGGTCTCGGCCTTCTTGACGTCGTAGTCGGCGGCCTGGATCAGCTTCAGCAGGATGTTCTCGACGTCCTCGCCGACGTACCCGGCCTCCGTCAGCGCCGTCGCGTCGGCGATGGCGAAGGGGACGTTCAGCATGCGGGCCAGGGTCTGCGCGAGCAGCGTCTTGCCCGAGCCCGTGGGGCCCAGCAGCAGGATGTTGGACTTCGCGAGCTCGATCGCGTCGTCCCGGCCCTGCGCGCCGCCGTTCTCGCCGGCCTGGACCCGCTTGTAGTGGTTGTAGACCGCTACCGAGAGGGCCTTCTTCGCCGGCTCCTGGCCGACGACGTAGCTCTCCAGGAACTCGTAGATCTCACGGGGCTTGGGGAGTTCCTCCCACCGGACCTCGGAGGTCTCCGCGAGCTCCTCTTCGATGATCTCGTTGCAGAGGTCGATGCACTCGTCGCAGATGTACACACCGGGTCCTGCGATGAGCTTCTTCACCTGCTTCTGGCTCTTTCCGCAGAACGAGCACTTGAGCAGATCGCCGCCGTCACCGATGCGTGCCACGAGGTGCTTCCCCTTCGCCTGGGAGACGCCTGGTTCAGCGCTCCTGGTGCCTCATATCCGACGGTACCTTGCCGGGGGCCCCGTGCGGGGCCCCCTTGACGTGGTTCACATCGCCGAATCCGACGACGTGCTCACGCCAACTGGTGGCAAGGATCAGGCCTTGCTGCTCTTACGGGTGGAGATGATCTGGTCGATCAGCCCGTACGCGAGCGCGTCCTCGGCCGTGAGGATCTTGTCGCGCTCGATGTCGTCGCGGATCTTCTCGATCGGCGTCGTCGAGTGCTTGGCCAGCATGGTCTCCAGCTGGTCACGCATGCGCAGGATCTCGTTGGCCGCGATCTCCAGGTCGGAGAGCTGCTCGCGGCCGGTGCCACCGGAGGGCTGGTGGATCAGCACACGGGCGTTCGGCAGGGCCATGCGCTTGCCGGGGGTACCGGCGGCCAGCAGGACCGCGGCGGCGGAGGCCGCCTGGCCCATGCAGACCGTCTGGATGTCCGGCTTCACGAACTGCATGGTGTCGTAGATCGCCGTCAGCGCGGTGAAGGAGCCACCGGGGCTGTTGATGTAGATGGAGATGTCGCGGTCCGGGTCCATCGACTCCAGGCACAGCAGCTGCGCCATGACGTCGTTGGCGGACGCGTCGTCGATCTGCACGCCGAGGAAGATCACGCGCTCCTCGAAGAGCTTCGCGTACGGGTCGTACTCGCGCACGCCCTGCGAGGTGCGCTCGACGAAGCGCGGGATGACGTAGCGGTTGTCCACCTGCGGGCCGGTGTAGAGGCCGTTGGCGCTGGCGGAGAAGTTGTTCTGCATCTGGGTGTTCACCATCCTGGTGGCGTTCTGCGGGCTGTCGGCTGACGGGTACTGACGGGGGAGCCTGGATCAGGCCCCGGTGCCGCCGCCGCCCGGCGCGTTGGACGCGGCCGAGATGATCTCGTCGATGAGGCCGTAGTCCTTGGCCTCCTCGGCCGTGAACCAGCGGTCACGGTCACCGTCGCGGATGATCGCCTCGACGGTCTGGCCCGAGTGGAACGCGGTGATCTCGGCCATCCGCTGCTTGGTGCGCAGCAGGTACTGGGCCTGGATCTTGATGTCCGACGCGGTGCCACCGATGCCGGCGGAGCCCTGGTGCATCAGGATGTCGGTGTTCGGCAGGGCGAAGCGCTTGCCCTTGGCGCCACCGGTGAGCAGGAACTGGCCCATCGAGGCGGCCATGCCCATACCGATGGTGACGACGTCGTTCGGGATGAACTGCATGGTGTCGTAGACGGCCATACCGGCCGTCACGGAGCCACCGGGGCTGTTGATGTAGAGGTAGATGTCCTTCTCCGGCTCGGCGGCCAGGAGCAGGAGCTGCGCGGTGATCTTGTTGGCGATGTCGTCGTCGACCTGCTGGCCGAGGAAGATGATGCGCTCGCCGAGCAGCCGGTTGTAGACATGGTCGCCGAGGCCGCCACCGATGGACGGCTCACCCGCGGCGTAAGGCTTCAGATTCGTCACGTATCCACCTGCTCGTCTCCGACGGCCATGTGCCGTCTCAGCGTCTCGTTCTGGGGTCCGGTCCGGCCGGAGCGGACGGGTCCGCCGGCGCCCGGGTACTCACGTGCCCTCGTATTCATGGACCCTAACGCGCAGGTAGGACAACGCCATCCCGCTTCCCGAACTGTTCGCTCGGAGCGCAAGCTCAGGGGGCCTTACGAGGCCCATGCCGAAGGGCCCGGACACAGCTGTGTCCGGGCCCTTCGGGGCACTGCTCAGTGGGCTTCGCCCGGGGTGTTACTTGGCCTCTTCGGCCTTGACCTCGTCGTCGCCCTCGGCGGCGGCCTCGGCGGCCTGCTCCTCGTCCTCGTCGGACAGGTCCACGACCTCACCGTTGGTGTCGACGACCTTGGCGGCCTCGACGACGACCGCGAGGGCCTTGCCGCGGGCGACCTCGCCGACCAGCATCGGAACCTGGCCACCCTCGACCACAGCCTGGGCGAACTGGTCGGGGGACATGCCGGAGGAAGCGGCGCGGCGCATGAGGTGCTCGGTGAGCTCCTCCTGGTTGACGCCCAGCTTCTCCTTGTTGACCAGCGCGTCGAGGACGAACTGGGTCTTGATGCCCTTGATCGCCTGCTCGGAGGTCTCGGCGTCGAACTCCTCGACCGTCTTGCCCTGGAACTCCAGGTACTTCTCGAGGTCGAGACCCATCTGGCCGAGCTGGTGGTGCTCCAGGTTGTGCTTGCGGGTCTGGACCTCGTCCGCGAGCAGCTTCTCGGGGATCGGGACCTCGACGAGCTCCAGCAGCTTCTCCAGGACGCGCTCCTGGGCCTGCGTGGCCTGGTCGTACTGCTTCATGTTCTCGAGGCGCTTGCGGCTGTCCGCCTTGAGGTCCTCGATGGTGTCGAACTCGCTCGCCAGCTGCGCGAACTCGTCGTCCAGCGCCGGGAGCTCCTTGGCGGAGACCTTGGTGACCTTGACGGTGACCTCGGCGTCCTTGCCCTCGGCGGAGCCGCCCTTCAGCTGCGAGGTGAAGGTGGCCTCGCCGCCGGCCTCCAGGCCGGTGACGGCCTCGTCGATGCCCTCGAGGAGCTCGCCCGAGCCGATGGTGTAGGAGACGTCGGAGGCGACGCCGTCGGGCAGCACCTCGCCGTCGACCTTGGCCTCGAGGTCGATGGTGACGACGTCACCCTCGGCGGCGGCGCGCTCGACGTCCGTGGTGGACGCGAAGCGGCCGCGCAGCTGCTCGACGGACTTCTCGACGTCCTCGTCGGAGACCTCGATGGCGTCGACCTCGACCTCGATGCCGGAGAAGTCCGGGATCTCGATCTCGGGACGGACGTCGACCTCGGCGGTGAAGGCGAGGACCTCGCCGTCCTTCAGCTCGGTGATGTCCACGTCGGGCTGGCCCAGCGGGTTCAGGTCGGCCTCGTTGACGGCCTCGGTGTAGAACTTCGGGAGCGCGTCGTTGACGGCCTCCTCCAGCACCGCACCGCGGCCGAAGCGCTGGTCGATGACGCGGGCCGGGATCTTGCCCTTCCGGAAGCCCTTCACCGTGACCTGCTGGTTGATCTTCTTGTACGCCGCGTCGAGGCTGTCCTTGAGCTCCTCGAAGGGCACCTCAACAGTGAGCCGAACCCGAGTCGGGTTCAGGGTCTCCACGGCGCTCTTCACGGTTCGGTCTCCTTGTGGCTGACTGCTGGGGATTCTGCCTTCGCGCTGTGATTCAGCGGTTCAGCGGACTTCGGCCCGGTACATCAGACACACGGGCACGCAGCTTGCATAGTAACCGCAAGCGGCAATCAGCCCACAACGCGATCTTGTGGAGACACTGCTGATGGTCGGGGTGGCCGGATTCGAACCGACGACCTTCCGCTCCCAAAGCGGACGCGCTACCAAGCTGCGCCACACCCCGTCGGTGCGACACGTAGGGTACATGCCTGGAGACACTCTGATGCGCGGGGTTTCCCGAGGCATTCCGGGCGGACCTCCGCCACGGCGCCGAATGTGGTGTGCATCAACCGGGAGCGACCCGCTAGGATGCTGTCCGTGCCAAGGTCCCCGGACCTGCGGCGCGCGCGTTGCGGGTGTAGCTCAATGGTAGAGCACTAGTCTTCCAAACTAGCTACGCGGGTTCGATTCCCGTCACCCGCTCAGACGTACGAAGGGCCAGGTCAGAGGACGTCTCCTCGACCTGGCCCTTCGTCGTTCCCGGGGCTTCGATCAGCTCCGACTCCCGTGTGCCGGCGCGCGGGCAGGTTCCCGTCCCGCCTGCCATCCACCCCGGCAAGCCGAGCGGAGAACGAAGAGGACGAGTCCTTCGGATGATCCACGACGGCCGACTCGTCGAGATACGGCGCCTGACGACGCCGTACGCCCGGGGTCAGAGCTTGATGTTCGCGATCATCGTCGCGAGGGAGTTCAGGAAGCGGTTCACGTCGTCCGCGATCGAGCTGGACGCGAGGAAGAAGCCGAAGAGCGCCGCGACGATGGCGGGGCCCGTCTTGATGTGGTTGCCACGGATCAGCACCACCAGGATGACCGCCAACAGAACCACCACTGACAGCGAAATGGCCACTACTGATCACACCTTCGGTCGTCCCCTGGTCGGCCCGGGGCGCACGGCCTGGCACACCCCCACATGGACCATCCTCCCACCAACGGACCCCGGCTATACGCCCCGTGACGAATAGCCGAGGTTCCGTTCCCGCCAACCACACGTGCGACAGGAATATTTCGGGCGCGGGGCGCGGGTCACGGGGCGGTGAGGCCGAGGAGGGAACGGATATTCGCATACTTTACGGACAGCCTTTCGCGCGTGGGACCGTCCAGCACGGAGAGGCGTACAGGGTCCGCGTTGTGCGCGAGGTCGGCTTCCTTGACGAGCAGGGCGCCCGGGGTGGCCAGGATGCGGGCCGCGTACTGCTCGACCGGTTCGCCCGGGCGTTTGGTGACCGCGAGGACCATGTCCTTCACCGTCTGTGGGAGGGCCGCCGAATCCAGCCAGGTGAGGCTGAGGGCCTCGTCCTCGATGGCGTCGTGGAGCCAGGCCGCCGCCTGCTGTTCGGCGCTGCCGCCGCGCAGCCGTACGCCCTCGGCCACGGCCGCCAGGTGTTCGGCGTACGGCCGGCCGGCCTTGTCGGTCTGGCCCTCGTGCGCGCTGCGCGCCAGGGACTCGACCTCGATCAGAGTCAGGGGGCTGTTCGTCATGCGATCTCCCTTGCTGCCGCGCCGAGGGCCTCCGCTGCCCGGCGTACGTCCGCCTGCGTGGTACGCCAGTTGGAGAACGCGGCGCGCAGGGCGGCGGTTCCCTCGTGGACGGTGGGAGTGACGAACACCTCGGCCGCCACCGCCTCCCGCAGGGCGGTGAGGCGCTCCGGGGTGGGGGCCTCGGCGAGGGTGAAGCAGACGACGTTCAGGCGGACCGGGGCCAGGAGGGTGAAGGCGGGGTCCTCCTCCAGGGCGGCGCCCAGCGCGCGGGCGCAGCCGATGTCGCGTTCGACGATCTCCCGGTGGCCCTGGCGGCCGTACGCGCGGAGCGTGAACCAGGCGGCGAGGGCGCGGAGCCGGTGGGAGTTCTCCGGGGTGAGGTGGACGAGGTCGGGGTGGTCGCCGAGGGGGCCGAGGTAGGCGGCGGAGTTCTGGAAGACGCGGGCCTGCAGGTCGCGCCGACGGGTGAACTGGACGGCGCTGTCGTAGGGGACGTTGAGCCATTTGTGCAGGTCGACACAGACGGAGTCGGAGGTGTCGAGGCCGTCGGCGAGGTGCGCGTGCTCCGGGGAGAGCGCGGCGAAAGCGCCGAACGCGGCGTCGGTGTGGAGCCAGAAGTCGTGGCGCTCGCGCAGGGCTTCGATCGCCCGGAGGTCGTCGAAGTCGACGGTGTTGACGGTGCCCGCGTTGGCGACGACCACGGCCGGTCCGGGCGTGTCGGCCAGTGCCCGCTCCAGGGCGGCGGGGTCCACAGCCTCGCGGCCGGGCAGGGTGGGCACCCGGACCAGGGAGTTGCGGCCGAGGCCCAGGACCGAGAGGGCCTTGGCGATCGAGGAGTGCGGGGCGCCGGAGAGCACGCGGACCGGGCCGAGGGCCGCCGCGCCGTCCTCGGCCGGGGAGACACCGAGGCGTTCGCCGAGCCATTCGCGGGCGATGGCCAGGCCGGTGGTGTTGGACATGGTGGCGCCGGAGACGAAGGCGCCGGAGTGGGCGGCGGTCAGGCCGAAGAGGTCGCGGAGCCAGCCGACGGTCTCGCGTTCGAGGTCCTGGCCGCCGCCGTCGAGGCCGGAGTTGGAGTTCTGGTCGTGGACGGCGGTGAGCCAGTCCCCGGCGAGGGCGGCCGGGGTGGCGCCTCCCGTGACGAAGCCGAGGTAGCGCGGTCCCGCGGAGGCCGACAGGCGCGGCTCCCAGCGGTCACGGAAGGCGGCGAGCGCGGCGTCCGTGCCGGTGGCGTGCTCCGGGAGGGGCTCGGGGTCGTGCGGCTTTCCGGCGGGCGGTACGACGGGACGCGCGTCCAGGGCGGCGAGCGCGTCGGCGGCGGCGCCGCGGGTGGCGTCGAGGAGTTCGGGGAGCCGGGCGAGGTCGGCGGCGAGCGTGCGGTCCATGGGGGCACGTTAGGCGCGGCCGGGGCCGAGGGGGCGGGCCAATCCCGGGGGAGTGGCCCGCGTGCCGTCGTAGGCTCACCGGATGATCGCGAAACGGTGGATGCGGCGAGGGATACCGGGGCTGGTCGCGGCGGGGGTGCTGGCGGGAGCGGCGGGGTGCTCGACTCCCCCGGCCCCGAGGGCGGCTCCCGGGCCGGCCTCGGTGAGCGGGCCGACCGCGGCGGGCGGGCCGACCGCGGCTCCCGGGCCGGCGACGCCCGCGCCCGGCCGGAGTGCGCCCTCGGCGGCGCCGACCACGGCGGAGCCCTGTCCCGAGGGCGGGGTCCGGCTCGTCGAGATGGACGGGAACGCGGCCATGGGGCTGCGGGTGGCGGACTTCCAGCTGGTCAACTGCGGTGCGCAGCCGTACGTACTGGAGGGTTATCCGCAGCTGTCGCTGCGCGACGACCGCAACGATCCGGTGGCGGTCGCGGTGGAGCACGGGACTGCGGGGATCACCACGGGCACGCCGAACCTGGACGAGGCGCCGCGGCCGGTGACGCTGGCCCCGGGCCAGGCGGCCTTCTTCGCGATGGTGTGGCGCAACCTCGTCACCGAGTCGGCGGCGCCGGCCGTGACGGCGCGGATCGTGGAGGTCGAGCCCCGGCCCGGTGCCCCGCGGCTGTGGCTGCGGCTCGCCGCACCGGTGGACCTGGGGAACACCGGGAAGCTGGGGCTCGGGCCCTGGCAGCCGCTGGTCCGCTGAACCTCAGGCGGCGGCAGCGGCAGCCGGAGCGGCAGCGGCCGGAGCACGCCGGGCGGTGAGTGCGGTCATCCGGGCCGCGACGGCCGCCGCGGAGCTGCGCGGCAGCCGGTCCGCGATCAGGCCGTCGGCGAGGAAGAGCACCTGGTCGGCGTGGGCGGCGGCGGCCGGGTCGTGGGTGACCATGACGACGGTGGCGCACAGCGAGTCGACGGCGTCCCGGAGCAGCCCGAGGACCTCCATCGCGGTGGTGGTGTCGAGCGCGCCGGTGGGTTCGTCGGCGAAGACCACGTCGGGCCGGGTGACGAGGGCCCGGGCGATGGCCACGCGCTGCTGCTGGCCGCCGGAGAGCTCGGCCGGTCGGCGGCCGCCCTTGCCCTCCAGGCCGACGCGGGCGAGCAGCTCGGCGGCGCGGGTGCGGCCCTCGTGCGCGGAGCGGCCGCCGGCGAGCCGCATCGGGAGCAGTACGTTCTGCTCGACGGTGAGGGACGGCAGCAGGTTGAAGGCCTGGAAGACGAAGCCGAGGCGGCCGCGGCGCAGTTCGGTGAGCTCGTTCTCGTTCATCGCGGTGATCTCGGTTCCGCCGAGCCGGACGGATCCCTCGGTGGGCAGGTCGAGTCCGGCGGCGCACTGCAGGAAGGTCGATTTGCCGGAGCCGGAGGGTCCCATGACGGCGGTGAAGCTGCCGCGCGGCAGGCTGAGGTCGATCCCGCGCAGCGCGTGCACGGTGGAGCCCCCGCGTCCGTAGGCCCGCCGTACGCCGCGCAGCTCGACGGCAGCCGTGGCGTCGTACCCGTCCTCCGTGGTCTGCCCGTGCTGCCCGTGCTGCCGCTCGCTCCGTCGGAGCCTCATGGTGTGCCGCCTCTCGCCGCCGTCCTGATCGTGGCTCCGACGCTACGGATCATGGTGGGGCGGTGGCCATGACGCCGCCCGGCGGACCGGTGGTGGGGCAAACCCCACCCCGTGGTCAGGCGGAGCGGCGGATGAGCAGCAGCGCGCGGTCGTCGTTGACGTCCTTGGCGACCTTTTCGATCAGGTGCCAGGCCGCGCCGTTCCAGCCGGCGGCGACGTAGCGGTCGGCCTCGCCGGTGAGGCGGTCGATGCCCTCGCTGATCTCCCGGTCGGAGGTCTCGACGAGGCCGTCGGTGAAGAGCATCAGGACGTCGCCGGGGCGCAGGTTGCCGTGGGCGGGGGTGAATTCGGCGCCGTCGTAGACACCGAGGAGCGGGCCCTCGCCGGACTTCTCCTGCCAGCGGCCGGTGCCCGCCGAGAGCTGGAGGGCGGGCAGGTGGCCGGCCGAGAGGAGTTCGTAGTCGCCGGTCTCCAGGTCCAGGACGAGGTGGATGGAAGTGGCGAAGCCCTCGTCCCAGTCCTGGCGGAGCAGGTAGCCGTTGGCGGCGGGCAGGAAGCCGTGGGCGGGCAGCGCGCCGAGCAGTCCGCCGAAGGCGCCGGAGAGCAGCAGGGCCCGGGAGCCGGCCTCCATGCCCTTGCCGGAGACGTCGGTCAGGACGATCTCCAGGGTCCGGCCGCCGTTGGTGCGGGCCGCGACCACGAAGTCGCCGGAGAAGGACTGGCCGCCGGCCGGGCGCAGGGCCATCTCGCGGTGCCAGCCGCGCGGCAGGGCGGGCAGTTTGCTCTGCACGCGGATGCGTTCGCGCAGGTCGAAGAGCATGGTGCCGCCGCGCCGCCAGGGCACGCCGACGCGGCTGCGGAACTGGGCGATGACCAGGCCGAAGAACCCGCACGCCGCGACCACCAGCACGGTGCCGGGGGTGACGCGGGCCGGGCCCTGGGTGTAGGGGCCAAGTACGAGGGCCTCGACGATCAGTGCGGCCGCGGAGGCGGCGTAGAGGGCGAGGAGGCTGGCGGGGCGCAGCAGCAGGCCGCCGGCCACGATCGGCAGGACGAGCGCCGACGGCGAGAACCAGACGGGCAGCATCAGCGTGCCGCAGGCGATTGCGGGAATGGTGAGGAGGAGGCCGCCGAAGGCGACCCAGTCGGAGGCGTCGCCGCGGAAGTAGTCGACGGCTGATTTACGCAGGGCGGTGCGGCCCCGGTGCGACAGCATGCGCATCCGGGCCATGAGGGATTCCACGCGTGCTCCGGCCATTGCTTCGGGACCTTATCCATCCTGGCTGTGGATGCGCAGGGGTACCCCCGGACCGGGGGTCCGCGGGCGCCCGAAAACAGGTCGACTGGGCCGGAATGCCCTGCTAGGGATGGCCACATGACTCTGGAGATGCGCGTATTGAAGGCTGATGAGTGGGATGTCTGGTACGACCATCTGGAACTGGCGTTCGGGGGTGTGCCCGAATCCCCCGAGGAGCGCGAGCTCTACAGGTCGCTGACGGAGGCCGACCGTTCGCTGGGCGTCTGGGACGCAGACACCTGCGTCGGTGCGGCCGGCGCGTACACCTTCCGGCTCTCCGTGCCGGGCGGGGCGGTCGTCCCGGCGGCCGGCGTCACGATGGTGGGGGTCTCCCCCACCCACCGCCGGCGCGGGGTGCTCACCTCCTTGATGCGGCGCCAGCTCGACGACATCCGGGCGGGTGACGAACCGCTCGCGGTGCTGACGGCCTCGGATCCGGCGATCTACGGGCGCTTCGGCTACGGCACGGCGTCGTACACCCTGGCGGTGGACATCGACACGACCCGCGTACGGCTGTCCGTGCCGCCGGGCACGGACAGCGTGCGGCTGCGCCTCGTGGACCCGCGGCGGGCGCTGGCCGACTGCGAGCGGGTCTACGCGGCGCTGGTCCCCACCCGGCCGGGCATGCCGGCGCGGCAGCCGGGCTGGGAGCGGCTGTCGCTGCTGGACCCGGATTCGATGCGCGGCGGCGGGTCGCCGCTGAAGTGCGTGGTCGCCGAGCGGGAGGACGGTGAGGTGGTGGGGTACGCCCGTTACCGGGTCAGGCCCGACTGGGACCCGACGGGTTCGGACGGCAAGGTCGAGGTGCGCGATCTCGACGCACTGGACCCGGCGGCGTGCGCGGCGCTGTGGCGCTACCTGTTCTCCATCGACCTGACCTGGACGGTACGGGCGCAGCGGCGGCCGGTGGACGACCCGGTGCTGCACCTGGTCAGCGACGTACGGAGGTCGCGGCCGCGGACGCGGGACTCGCTGCACGTACGGCTGGTGGACCTGCCGGCGGCGCTGGAGGCGCGCAGGTACGGGGCGCCGGTGGACGTGGTCCTGGAGGTCCAGGACGCGTTCTGTCCCTGGAACGAGGGGCGGTGGCGGCTGGTCGTGGACGACGGGGGCGCCGCGCGCTGTACGCGGACCGCGGAGCCGGCGGACCTGGAGCTGTCGGTCCGGGAGCTGGGATCGGCGTACCTGGGCGGGATCACGCTCGCCTCCCTGGCCGGGGCCGGGCTGGTGCGCGAGCTGCGCCCGGGGGCGCTGACACGGGCCTCGCGCGCCTTCGCCGGGGACGTGGCGCCCTGGCTGCCGCACGGGTTCTAGAGACGCGGCGCCGCAACGCGGCGCCGCAACGCGGCGACCGGGTCAGCGGGACTGGCAGCCGGGGCACCAGAAGAGGTTGCGGGCGGCGAGGTCGGCGGTGCGGATCTCGCCGCCGCAGATGTGGCAGGGCATGTTCGCCCGCCGGTAGACGTACACCTCGCCGCCGTGGTCGTCGACGCGCGGCGGCCGGCCCATGGCCTCGGGCAGGTGCTCGTCGCGGACGGTGTCGATGCGGTTGTTGCGCACGCCCTCGCGCATCAGGGCGGCCAGGTCGGCCCACATGGCGTCCCACTCGCCGCGGGTGAGGTCCCGGCCCAGGCGGTACGGGTCGATGCCGTGCCGGAAGAGGACCTCGGCGCGGTAGACGTTGCCGATGCCCGCGACGACCTTCTGGTCCATGAGCAGGGCGGCGACGGTGGTGCGGGAGCGGGAGATGCGGGCCCAGGCCCGGTCGGGGTCGTCGTCGGGGCGCAGCGGGTCCGGGCCGAGCCGGTCGTGTATCGCCTTCTTCTCGCCCTCGCCGATCAGTGCGCAGGCGGTGGGGCCGCGCAGGTCGGCGTAGTGGTTCTCGTTCAGCAGGCGCAGCCGGACCGTGTCCGTGGCGGGCGGGGCCGGGGCGGGGCCGAAGCCGAGTTTGCCGAACAGGCCGAGGTGGATGTGGATCCAGGCGTCGCCGAGTTCCAGGAAGAGGTGCTTGCCGTGCGCCTCGGCGCCGTCCAGTTCGCGCCCGTCGAGCACGGCCGCGCTCTGCGCGAAGCGGCCCTGGGGGCTGCTGACGCGGACCGGCCGGCCCGCGAACCGCTCGGCGTGGTCCTGGGCGAGTCGGTGGATCGTATGCCCCTCGGGCACGGCGGAGCTCCTCGGAAAGAGAAACCGGCCGTGCCGCCCCCGGGCAGGGGCGGCACGGCCGGAAACGGGATCAGCCCTGCGGGTGGTGGGCCGGGATCGGGGGGAGCTCGCCGGTGGTCTCGTACGCGGAGAGCATGTCGATGCGGCGGGTGTGGCGCTCCTCGTCGGAGTACGGGGTCGCGAGGAAGGCCTCGATGAAGCTGACGGCCTCGTCCTGCGTGTGCATCCGGCCGCCGACGGAGATGACGTTGGCGTTGTTGTGCTCACGGCCGAGCTGGGCGGTCTGGACGCTCCAGGCCAGGATGGCGCGGACGCCCTTGACCTTGTTCGCGGCGATCTGCTCGCCGTTGCCGGAGCCGCCGATCACGATGCCGAGGCTGCCGGCGTCGGCGGCGGTCTTCTCCGCGGCGCGGAGGCAGAACGGCGGGTAGTCGTCCACCGCGTCGTAGATGTGGGGCCCACAGTCGACGGGCTCGTGGCCGTTGTTCTTGAGCCAGTCCACCAGGTGGTTCTTGAGCTCAAAGCCGGCATGGTCGGATCCGAGGTACACGCGCATGGGACGAGTGTGGCACGAGGAGGCCCGACAGCCCGCAGTGGGTGTCGCGTAAGTCACTTCTAAAGCTCAAGTAAACCCAAAAAACGCAGATGGGACAGGGCGGGCCCGCCTCCTGGACGTTCACACCAAGGCAACGATCCGGACTGAGGTCTTCCGTCCTGCGTTCATCTCAGGTTTGAATGCCGGGGCTCGCAACCCGAGAACCTAAGGATCCGTCCATGAGCTCCACGACGACCCTTCAGAAGGAAGGCGGCCCCACCGGGAACCCCGGTGACGGCCAGCCCTCCGACGGTCTGAAGGCCGGTCTCAAGAACCGCCACCTGTCCATGATCGCCATCGGCGGCGTCATCGGCGCCGGCCTCTTCGTCGGCTCCGGTGGCGGCATCGCCAAGGCCGGCCCCGCCATCCTGATCTCCTACGCGCTGGTCGGCGCGATGGTGGTCTTCGTGATGCGGATGCTGGGCGAGATGGCCGCCGCCAGCCCGAACTCGGGCTCCTTCTCGGCCTACGCCGACCGCGCGCTCGGCCGCTGGGCGGGCTTCTCCATCGGCTGGCTCTACTGGTTCTTCTGGGTCGTCGTGCTCGCGGTGGAGGCCACAGCCGGTGCCGCCATCCTGGAGGGCTGGATCCCGGCCGTCCCGCAGTGGGCCTGGGCGCTGATCGTGATGGCGGTGCTGACCGCCACCAACCTCGGCTCGGTCGCCTCCTACGGTGAGTTCGAGTTCTGGTTCGCGGGCATCAAGGTCGTCGCTATCGGCGCATTCGTGATCGTCGGCATGCTGGCCGTCTTCGGCGTGCTGCCGGGCTCGGACAACCCGGGCGCGGGCTTCGCGCACCTCACCGACGCCGGCGGGTTCTTCCCCAACGGCTACGGCGCCGTCCTGACCGGTGTGCTGATGGTCGTCTTCTCCTTCATGGGCAGCGAGATCGTCACCCTGGCGGCCGGCGAGTCGGAGAACCCCCGCAAGGCGGTCACCCGGGCCACCAACTCCGTCATCTGGCGGATCGGCGTCTTCTACCTCGGCTCGATCTTCATCGTGCTGACCCTGCTCCCGTGGAACGACAAGTCGATCACCGAGAAGGGCTCGTACGTCGCCGCCCTGGACTCGATCGGCATCGCGCACGCCGGCACGATCATGGAGGTCATCGTCCTGACCGCCGTGCTGTCCTGCCTGAACTCGGGCCTCTACACCGCCTCCCGCATGGCCTTCTCGCTCGGTGAGCGCGGCGACGCCCCCAAGGCGTTCGCCAAGGTCAACAAGAACGGTGTGCCGGTCGCCGCGATCCTGGGCTCCACGGTCTTCGGCTTCATCGCCGTCTACTTCAACTACGCCTTCAAGGACACGGTCTTCAACTTCCTCCTCAACTCCTCGGGTGCCATCGCGCTCTTCGTCTGGCTGGTGATCTGCTTCACCCAGCTGAGGATGCGCGGGATCCTGGTCCGCGAGGCCCCGGAGAAGCTGACCGTGAAGATGTGGCTCTTCCCGTGGCTGACCTGGGCCACCGCCGCCCTGATCACGTTCGTGATCGGCTACATGTTCGTGGACGACGCCAACCGCGAGGTCGTCACCCTGTCCACCCTCGTCGCCGGCCTCGTCGTGCTCGTAGGTGTGGTCCTGGACCTCCGCCGCAAGCGGGCCCTGCAGGGCTGACCCCACGTGCACGTACGCCGGAGCCCGGCCCGCCTTCGGAAGGCGGGCCGGGCTCCGGTGCGTATCGGGGGGTGTTCAGCCGCGGCGGCCGGCCAGCTTCCAGGCGGCCGGCAGGGCGCCCATGGCCAGCGCGGCCTTGAGGGCGTCGCCGATCAGGAAGGGGACCATGCCCTTCGCGACGGCCACGCCGAGGGACATCCCGGTGGCGGCCATCAGGTACGGCACGCCCACCGCGTAGATCACGGCCGAGCCCAGCACCATCAGGCCGGCCGTACGCAGGACCGAGCGGTCGCCGCCGCGCCGCGCGAGGGCGCCGACGACGGTGGCGGCGAGCAGCATGCCGAGCACGTAGCCGAAGGAAGCGCCGCCCGCGCCGGAGGTCCCGCCCGCGAACCACGGCACGCCGGCCATGCCCACGAGGGCGTACAGCGCCAGCGCGAGGAAGCCGCGGCGGGCACCGAACGCGGTACCGACGAGCAGCGCGGCGAAGGTCTGGCCGGTGACGGGGACCGGGGAGCCGGGAACGGGAACCGCGATCTGGGCGGCCAGCCCGGTGAGCGCGGCGCCGCCGACGACGAGCGCGATGTCGCGGACACGGCTCGCGGGCAGCAGATCGGCGAGGACGGCGCCGGGCCGGAGGGAGACGGAGGCAGTGCTCATCGGGAGGCTCCACGGGGTGGGGGTGGCAGGACGATCACCGACGCTAGTGCGCGCTCCGTCACCGCCCCACCGCCGCCCGGGACAAAGCCGCACTCCCCGCTTTGGTGGGGATTTCACAAACCCAATGCCCCACACCCGGGTCGGCGTGATCCTCATCACGAGGAACATCGGACAGCACGTCCGTTTTGCACGAAAGACCGCCGCTCAGCGAGACTGTAGGATCCCGCCAATTCTGACGCGGGGCTCCCACCGCCACTGGGCCCGAACGAGAGTACGAGCACCCTTCATGCGTGAGCGCCTGGAAGAAGCACCTCCCTCCGCGGACGACCTGCCCGCGGAACCCCTCAGCCACAGCCTCAAGCAGCGCCACCTGACCATGCTGGGCCTCGGCGGCGTCATCGGCGCCGGGCTCTTCGTCGGCTCCGGCGCCGGCATCGGCATCGCCGGTCCCGCGATCATCTGCTCCTATCTGCTCGCGGGCGTGCTCGCGATGCTGGTGATGCGGGCGCTGGGCGAGATGTCGGCCGCGATGCCCGCCTCGGGCTCGTTCTCCGTCTACGCGGAGCGGGCGCTCGGGCGCTGGGCCGGCTTCTCGGCGGGCTGGCTGTACTGGTTCCTGCTGGTCGTGGTGCTGGCCGTGGAGGCCACCGGCGCGGCGAAGATCGCGAACGGCTGGGTGCCCTCGGTCGACCAGTGGGTCTGGGTGCTGCTCTTCATGGTGGTCTTCACCGTGAGCAACTTGACCGCCGTGAAGAACTTCGGCGAGTTCGAGTTCTGGTTCGCCGCGCTCAAGGTCGGCGCGATCGTGCTCTTCCTGATCCTCGGCACCCTCGCGGTCTTCGGTCTGCTCCCGGACACCGAACCGGTCGGCATGGCCAACCTCACCGGCCAGGGCGGCTTCTTCCCCGAGGGCTTCGGCGGGGTGGTCGCGGGCATGCTCGCCGTCATCTTCGCCTTCGGCGGCCTGGAGGTCGTCACCATCGCCGCCGCCGAGTCGGACGACCCGGCGCGGTCGGTGTCCCGGGCGGTGCGCAGCGCGGTGTGGCGCATCCTCTTCTTCTACGTCGGCTCGATGGTCGTCATCGTGACCCTGCTGCCGTGGGACTCGCTGAAGCCGGGCGAGAGCCCCTACGTCGCGGTGCTCGACTCGATCGGCATCCCGGCGGCCGGCCAGATCATGAACATCGTGGTGTTCGTGGCCCTGCTGTCGGCGCTGAACGCGAATCTGTACGGGTCCTCGCGCATGGTGTTCTCGCTGGCCGAGCGCCGTGAGGCGCCGCAGGCGCTGCTGAAGGTCTCGGGCGGCGGGGTGCCGCGCCGGGCGGTGTTCGCCTCGGTGGCCTTCGGCTTCGTGTCGGTGGTGCTGAACCTGCTGTGGCCGGACACGATCTTCCTGTACATGCTCAACGCGGTCGGCGCGGTGCTGCTGTTCGTGTGGGCGCTGATCGCCGTCTCGCAGCTGAAGCTGCGCCGCCGGATCGAGCGGGACATGCCCGAGCGGCTGACCCTGCCGATGTGGCTGTTCCCGTACGCGACCTGGGCCGCGCTGCTCGGGATGGCAGCGGTGCTGGTCCTGATGCTGTTCGACGATTCCGCGCGGCCCCAGCTGCTGTGGTCCTCGGGTGCGGCGGCGCTGGTCCTCGCGGTGGCCGGGATCCGCGAGCTGAGGGCCCGCAGGGCCTGACGGGGGAGCCGGGGAAGAGGCCCTCCGTGCCGCGGCACGGAGGGTCCGCCCTGCTCAGGTGCGCAGGTCTTCTCAGGTGCGCAGGTAGGAGGCCCCGTTGACGTCGAGGACCGTGCCCGAGCTCCAGACCGCCTCGGGGGAGGCCAGGTAGAGCACGGCGGAGGCGATCTCGTCCGGGTCCGCGACCCGGCCGAAGGGGCTCTGCGCCCGGATGCCGGCGCCCTCGGGCCCCTCCAGCCGGCCGGCGACCCGCTCGGTGGCGACGAAGCCGGGTGCGACGGAGGCGACGGCGATGCCGTGCGGGGCGAGGGAGACGGCGAGGGACTGGCCCAGGGCGTGGACCGCGGCCTTGGTCGCGCCGTAGGCGGGGTGGTCGGGTTCGCCCCGGAAGGCGCCGCGCGAGCCGATGTTGACGATGCGTCCCTCGCGTCCCGCTTCGATCATGCGGCGTGCGACGCAGTAGCTCAGGTTGGCGGCGCCGAAGAGGTTCACGTCGGCGGTCCGCCGCCAGGCCTCCTGCCAGCCCTCGTACGAGGTGTCCGGAAGTGGGTGGGCGACCATGACGGCGGCGTTGTTGACCAGGACGTCCACGCCGCCGAGCGCCTCCTCCGCCTCGGCCGCCAGGGCCTCGACGCGGGCCGGGTCCCCGAGGTCCGCGGCGACCAGTACGTGACCCTCCCCCTCCAGGGAGGCGAGGGTCTCCTCCGCGTCCGCCCGCCGGGCGGAGCAGTGGACGGCGACCCGGTCGCCCTGCCGGGCGAAGGCGGCCGCGATCGCCCGGCCGATCCCCCGGGAGGCGCCGGTGACGAGTACGCCCCGGCCGGTGCTGCGAAGTCCTGCCACGGTCCGGCCCATCGACTGCCCCCTCGATCCCGTACATCCGCCGTATCCGGTGCTGCGCATCCGGTGCATCCGGTGGCTGCGCCGTCGCCGTGAGCGTACGGGGGTGATCACGAACCGTGAAGCTGTCGTCCGAATATCGGACACTGAACGTCCGGCGATCGGACACTCGGCAGACTGGCGCAAATGAGCCAGAGCACCCTCACACCCCCCGAAGCACCGCAGACCGGCGCCGGATCACCCCTCGGCAACGGACTCAAGCAGCGCCACCTCTCGATGATCGCCCTCGGCGGTGTCATCGGCGCCGGACTCTTCGTCGGCTCGGGCGCCGGCATCGCCGCCGCCGGTCCCTCGATCGTGCTCGCGTACGCCGCGTCCGGGCTGCTGGTGATGTTCGTGATGCGGATGCTCGGCGAGATGTCCGCCGCCAACCCCGCCTCGGGCTCCTTCTCCGTGCACGCCGAGCGGGCGATCGGCCCCTGGGCCGGATTCACCGCCGGCTGGATGTTCTGGACGCTGCTCTGCGTGGGCGTGGCCATCGAGGCCATCGGCGCGGCGCACATCATGACCGGCTGGTTCCCGGGCACCCCCTCCTGGATGTGGGTGCTGGTCTTCATGGCGGTGTTCTGCGGCTCCAACCTCGCCGCCGTCTCGAACTTCGGCGAGTTCGAGTTCTGGTTCGCCGCCCTCAAGATCGGCGCGATCGCGCTCTTCCTGGGCCTGGGCGTGCTGGCCGTGCTCGGCCTGCTGCCCGGCACCGACTCCCCCGGCTCCGCCAACCTGTTGCACGACGGCGGCCTCCTGCCCCATGGGGTGGACGGCCTGCTGGTCGGACTGCTGGCCTCCGTCGTCGCGTACGGCGGACTGGAGACCGTGACCATCGCGGCCGCCGAGTCCGAGGACCCGGTCCGGGGCGTGGCCAGGGCCGTGCGGACCACCATGTGGCGGATCGCGATCGTCTACGTGGGCTCCATGCTGGTCATCGTCACCCTCCTGCCGTGGAACGACCCGGCCGTCACGGCGGACGGCCCGTACGCTGCGACCCTGGACCGCCTGGGCATCCCGGCCGCCGGCGAGATCATGAACGTGGTCATCCTGATCGCCCTGATGTCCGCGATGAACGCCAACATCTACGGCTCCTCGCGCATGGCCTACTCCCTCGTCTCCCGGGGCCAGGGCCCCAAGGCACTGGGCAAAACCGGCGGCGGGGTGCCGCGCCGGGCGGTGCTGGCCTCCTGCGGCTTCGGCTTCGTCACCGTGCTGCTGTCCTACTGGTACCCGGACACCCTGTTCGCCTGGCTGCTGAACATGGTGGGCGGGGTCATCCTGATCGTCTGGGGCTTCATCGCCGTCTCGCAGTTCGTGCTGCGCCGCCGGCTGGAGCGCGAAGCCCCCGGGAAGCTGGTCGTGAAGATGTGGGGCTTCCCCTATCTGACCTGGGTGGCGCTGGCCGGGGTGGCCGGGGTCCTGGTGCTGATGGCCCTGGGCGAGGACACGCGGGTCCAGGTGGTCTTCACCGGCGGGCTGACCGCCGCCCTCGCGGCGACCGGCTACGTCATGCAGCGCCGGGCCGCGGCTGCGCGCGCCGCGGCGTAACACCCGCACCGGACGGCACGTCAGAGGCCGGGCCCATGCGATCGCATGGGCCCGGCCTCCGGCGTTCCGGAGGTCCCGGCAAGAGAGGCAACCCTTACGTGAGGGGAGGAATAGATGCTGCTAGCGTGCAGTTGCGCATTAATTGCAATAAGCGATTGGCACGCCGAGGGGACCGGATAACACGCATGGCCATCTACACGCTTCCTGAGCTTCCGTACGACTACGCGGCGCTGGAGCCGGTGATCAACCCGCAGATCATCGAGCTGCACCACGACAAGCACCACGCGGCCTACGTCACGGGCGCCAACAACACGCTGGAGCAGCTGGCGGAGGCGCGCGACAAGGAGAACTGGGGCGCCCTCAACGGCCTCGAGAAGAACCTCGCGTTCCACCTCTCCGGCCACATCCTGCACAGCATCTACTGGCACAACATGGCCAGCCCGACGACCGGCGAGGGCGGCGGCGAGCCCACCGCGGCCGACGGCCTGGGCGACCTGGCCGACGCGATCACCGAGTCCTTCGGCTCGTTCCCGAAGTTCAAGAAGCAGCTGACCTTCGCGTCCTCCGCCACCCAGGGCTCCGGCTGGGGCGTGCTCGCGTACGAGCCGGTCAGCGGCCGCCTGGTCGTCGAGCAGGTCTACGACCACCAGGGCAACGTGGGCGTCGCCAGCACGCCGATCCTGGTCTTCGACGCCTGGGAGCACGCCTTCTACCTTCAGTACAAGAACCAGAAGGTGGACTTCATCGAGGCGATGTGGAACGTCGTCAACTGGCAGGACGTGTCCAGGCGCTACGCCGACGCCAAGGCGAACACCCCGCTGCTGATCCCCGCCAAGGGCTGATCGCAGCGCCACCAGCCCGTCCGCTCGTGATCGTCTTCTCAGCCTTCACCGGCGGGCGTGTCGAACGGAAGACCCCCGTGAGGACGTGACTCACGGGGGTCTTCCGTGTGGTGCGACGGCCGGGCCTACTCGAAGGACGGGCCCTTGGTACGGGTGCGCTTGATCTCGTAGAAGCCCGGGGTCGAGGCGACGAGCAGGGTGCCGTCCCAGAGCCGGGCGGCCGCGTCGCCGCGCGGGGTCGGGGTCACGACCGGGCCGAAGAAGGCCACATCGCCCTCGGCACCCGGAACGGAGATCACCGGGGTGCCGACCTCCTGGCCCACCCGGTCTATCCCGTCGTTGTGCGAGGCCCGCAGCACCTCGTCGTACTCGTCCGAGTCGGCGTACGCGAGCAGCTCGGCCGGCAGGCCGACCTCGGCCAGCGCCTCGGCGATCACCTCGCGCGTCGGGCCCTTCTCGTCATTGTGGATGCGGGTGCCGAGCGCCGTGTAGAGCTTGCCGGTGACTTCCTCACCGTGCTTCTGCTGGGCCGCTGTCACCACGCGCACCGGGGCCCAGCCCTTGGGGCCGAGCAGCTCGCGGTAGGTCTCGGGCAGCTCGTCGAGCTTGTTCTCGTTGAGCACCGCGAGGCTCATCACGTGCCAGCGGACCTCGACGTCGCGGACCTTCTCGACCTCGACCATCCAGCGGGACGTCATCCAGGCCCAAGGGCAGAGCGGGTCGAACCAGAAGTCGACCGGGGTCTTCTCGCGCACCTGGGTGTCGGTCATGTCTCTCCTCAGTCTCGGCATGGGTGGCAAAAGGGCATCACGGGGCTCGCGTTCCCCGTCACCAACCAGTCCCGGGTGGCGCGCATTCCCTCGTGCGAGGATTCGACACAAGAACGCGATCACGCACGAAGGAGTGCACGTGCCCGGAGAGAATCTGTCCCGCGACGAGGCCCGCGAGCGGGCCGAGCTGCTGTCCGTCGACGGGTACGAGGTGGTCCTCGACATCCGGTCCGCGGTGGACGAGGCCGAACCGGCCGAGGGTCCGCGGACCTTCCGCTCGGTGACGACGATCCGCTTCCGGGCGGCGGGTGAGGGCGCTTCCACGTTCGCGGACCTGATCGCGCCCTCGGTGAACGCCGTGACCCTGAACGGGCGCGCGCTGGACGTGGACACCGTCTTCGACGGCGCCCGGATCTCCCTCGACGGCCTGGCCGCCGAGAACGTCCTCGTGGTGGACGCGAACTGCGCGTACAGCCGGACCGGCGAGGGCCTGCACCGTTTCGTGGACCCGGAGGACGGCGAGGTCTACCTCTACACCCAGTACGAGCCGGCCGACGCGCGGCGGGTGTACGCGAACTTCGAGCAGCCCGACCTGAAGGCCCCCTACCGCTTCGAGGTGACGGCGCCCGAAGGCTGGCAGGTGTGGAGCAACGGCGCGGAGGAGTCCCGTGAGGCGGGGGTCTGGCGGTTCGCGGAGACCGCGCCGATCTCCACGTACATCACGTGCGTGGTCGCGGGTCCCTACCACTACGTGACGGACTCCTACACGCGCGGAGACCTGACCATCCCGCTGGGCGCGATGTGCCGCAAGGGGCTGGCGAAGCACTTCGACGCGGATGACATCTTCCTCATCACCAAGCAGGGCTTCGACCTCTTCCACGAGATCTTCGACTACCCCTACCCCTTCGGGAAGTACGACCAGGCCTTCGTGCCGGAGTACAACCTGGGCGCGATGGAGAACCCGGGGATGGTGACCTTCCGCGAGGAGTACATCTTCCGCGGCAAGGTCACGCAGGCCTCGTACGAGGCGCGCGGGAACGTCATCCTGCACGAGATGGCGCACATGTGGTTCGGCGACCTGGTCACCATGAAGTGGTGGGACGACCTGTGGCTGAAGGAGTCCTTCGCCGACTTCATGGGCTCCTTCGGGCTGGTCGAGGCCACCCGCTTCGACCAGGCGTGGATCACCTTCGCCAACCGCCGCAAGTCATGGGCCTACCGGGCCGACCAGCTGCCGTCCACGCACCCGATCACGGCCGACATCCGTGACCTGGAGGACGCCAAGCTGAACTTCGACGGCATCACCTACGCCAAGGGCGCCTCGGTGCTCAAGCAGCTGGTCGCCTACGTGGGCCGGGAGGCCTTCCTGGAGGGCGCCCGGCGCTACTTCAAGGCCAACGCCTACGGGAACACCACCCTCGACGACCTGCTGTCGGTGCTCGCCGAGGTCTCCGGTCGGGACATGGCGACCTGGTCGCGCGCCTGGCTGCAGACCGCCGGGGTGAACGCGCTGACCCCGGTGCTCACCTACGACGCGGGCGGCCGCGTGACGGAACTGGCCGTCGTGCAGGAGGGCGACGAGCTGCGCCCGCACCGGGTCGCCGTGGGCCTGTACCGGCTGGAGTCCGACGGGACGCTGGTCCGCTACGCGCGGGCCGACGCGGACGTGTCGGGCGCGCGGACGGTCGTCACGGAGCTCGCGGGCACGGAGCGGCCCGACCTGGTCCTGGTCAACGACGAGGACCTCACCTACTGCAAGATCCGCTTCGACGAGGGCTCCCTGGAGACCCTGCGGGCCCACCTCGGCGACCTGACGGACCCGCTGGCGCGGGCGCTGAGCTGGTCGGCGCTGTGGAACCTGACGCGTGACGGCCTGATGCCGGCGCGCGACTTCGTCTCGCTGGTCCTCGCGCACGCGGGCCGGGAAACGGACGTCGGTGTGCTGCAGATGCTGCACGCGCAGGCCCTGACCTCGGTCACCCACTACGCGGCGCCCGCCTGGCGCGAGCAGGGCGGCCGGGAGCTGGCGGCGGGCGCGCTGCACGAGCTGCGCATCGCGGCGCCGGGGTCGGAGCACCAGCTGACGTGGGCCCGCTTCTTCGCGGCGAGCGCGGCGACGGAGGGCGACTTCCAGCTGCTGCTGGGGCTGCTGGAGGGCTCGGCGCGGATCGACGGTCTGGACGTGGACCAGGAGCTGCGCTGGGACTTCCTGCTGCCGCTGGCCGCGCACGGGGCGGTGGACGAGGCCGCGCTCGCCGCCGAACTGGCGCGCGACGACACGGCCTCGGGCAAGCGGCACCAGGTGCGGTGCCTGGCGGCGCGGCCCTCGCAGGCGGTGAAGGACCAGGCGTGGGCGGCGGTGGTCGAATCGGACGCGCTGTCCAACGCGCTGGTGGAGTCGACGATCGCGGGCATGCAGCAGTCCTCGCAGCGGGGCCTGCTGGCGGCCTACGCGGGGCGCTACTTCGAGGTGATCGAACGGGTGTGGGCGGACCGGTCGATCCAGATCGCGATGGACGTGGTGAAGGGGCTGTACCCGTCGCTGCAGAGTGACTCCGTCACGCTGGAGGCCACCGACGCGTGGCTCGCCGCGCACGCCGATGCGGCTCCGGCCCTGCGCCGCCTGGTACTGGAGTCCCGCGACGACCTGGCCCGGGCCCTTGCCGCCCAGCGGTGCGACGCGGCGGCGGGCAACTAGCCGCGGGTCCGCTGCTGGGGCTCCGCCCCCGAACCCCGGTCCTCGAACGCCGGACGGGCTGAAAGGTTCAGCCCCGCCGGCGTTTGAGGCGCGGGGTCTGGGGCGGAGCCCCGGCAACGGCGCGGCGGTAGCCCGCACCGGCGCAGCCCATCGGCAGTCGAACGCCCGTACTTTAGCCCCAGCTTGTCCGGATTTGTCGACGAGCGTGTAACAGGGGTTAGCGAGGCCGTGGCCTGAGGGAATCACCGCGTCATGAACCACAACGCACCCCTCCCCCTCGCCCACCTCACCGGCAGCCGCCCCCGCGTGCTGACCCTCGCCCAGCTGCGCGAGCACGGCGTCACCGCCTCCGACGCGGCCGAGCGGCCCTGGCAGCAGATCCTGCCCGGGGTGTTCCTGCTCCACCCGGGTCCCGCGACGAGCGAGGAGCGGCTGCACGCGGCGCTGCTGTACGCGGGGCGGCGCGGCGGGGAGGCCATGATCACCGGGCTGGCGGCGCTCGCCCTGTACCGGTTCAGCTCCGCGCCCCCGCTGCTCGCCCTCTCGCACATCGACGTCCTCGTGCCCGGCACCCGGCGGCTGCGCTCCACCGGGGACGTGCGGATCGTACGGACGCACACCCCGCCGAGGTCCCAGGAGGTGACCGGACTGCCGGTGGCGCCCGTCGCACGGGCCGTCGCCGACGCCGTCACCCAGCTCTCCGACGCCGGCACCGTACGCCGCCTGCTGAGCGAGGCCGTCCGGGGCAGGCACTGCGAACCGGCCGCCGTGGTACGGGAGCTGACGGTGGCCCGGCTGCTGAACCGGCCGCACGTGGTCGACGCCGTCGAGTCGCTGCTCGCGGAGGGGCGGGCCCTCGCCGAGGACCGGCTGTACCGCGTCGTACGCGGCTACGAGCTCCCCGACCCGGTGTGGAACGTCGACCTGCGGCTGCCCGGCGGCCCGCACCTCGGCGGGGTCGACGCGTACTGGCCCGAGCAGGCCGTCGCCGTGGAGATCGACACCCGCGCCCCGCGCCAGGGCGAGGACGAGCAGTGGTCCGAGTCCGTGCGCAAGCGCGAGACGCTGGAGCGGCTCGGGGTGACCGTCATTTACATCACCCCGCGCAAGCTCCGCGACTGGCCCGAGCAGCAGGCGGCGGTCATCCGGACCGCCCTGACGGCCTCCGACGACCGGGAACCCGCCGCCTACCTGGTGGTACTGCCCAGGTGAGGCGAGTACTCCGGGGTGCTCCACAGCAGCCGCCCCGGATGCGCGCTCTCCACCACCGACTCCACCCGGAAGCGGGTGCGGCGGCTTCCGTCGGCCCCGAACTCCGTCCGGGCCCGGCCGCTGAGCTGAAGGACCGCCCCGCTCTCCCAGTCCGGGAAGAGCAGCCCGGCCCGCGGGTCGGCCGTCAGGTTCCCGAGCGTGAGGAACATGGCGTTGCCCGCGTAGTCCGGCCAGGCCAGCTCGACCGGCGAGAGCACTTCCACGAAGCCCGGCAGCCCGCCGCGGTGGCTGGCGTCGGCCCCGTCCGCCTCCGCCGTGGTGGCGATGAAGAAGGTGTCGGCGCCGCGCACGGTCCGCTGCTGGCCGGGGGTCAGCGCCTCCCCGCGCCGCACCACGCCCGCCCCCTGCCGGGCGAGCTCCAGCGGCTGCCGCTTCTGCAGGTACTTCGGGCAGTTGGCGAAGACCTGCTCGGCCTCGACGGCGAAGCCTCCCCGCGTCACCTCCAGGGTCCCGTTCAGCCGCATCCGGCGCCGGGTGCGCGGGTCGAGCGCGATGGTCCCGACCCGGGTCCCGGCCGTGGCCAGCGCCTCGGCGAGCGGGTCGCCCGCCGGTGGACCGCCGGCGACCGCGATCCGGTCCGGCCCGGTGGCCCGTACAAATCCGGGCGCGCCCGTGAGCAGGGTGGCCCACATCCGCCCCGCGCCGTCGGCGGCGCCGACGACCAGGTGCGGCTGGAGCCCGAGGAAGGCCGCGGCGACGTCCCGGATGCCCGTGCCGATCGAGCGGCCGACGTGCTCGGCGAGGTCGCGTACGCCGACCCGCTCCTGCACGGCCAGCGCGCCCCAGTGGTATGCCCCGGACATGAGAAGCACCTCCGTCGCAAGAAGCCGCGGCTAGAAGAAGCCGCAGGTGGGGGCGGATTCGGTGGGGGCGGGTGCGCCTTCCGCGCCGGTCGGGACCGAGATCTCCAGGCGGGTCCCGTCGGGGTCGTGGAAGAAGATGCCGCCCGAGGCCGCGCCCTCCCTGTGGGCGACGACGCCCTCGTAGGCGAACTCGACGCCCAGGTCACGCAGCCGCGCCTCGTACTCCCGCACCTCTTCGATGGCGCCGGCGGAGAACGCCAGGTGGTGCAGACCCGCCGCGGTGGGCGCGTACGCGCCCTCGGCCTGCTGCCAGAGAGTCAGGACGAGCTCACCGTCCTGACCGAGGAAGGCGAAGCGGCGGCCCTCCTCCTTGCCCTCGCCCAGCACCTCGAAGTCGAGCGCGCCCCGATAGAAGGCGAGCGAGCGCTCCAGATCGGTGACGTTCAGGCCCACGTGCCCGGTGCGGAGCTTGCTGATGGCAGTCGTCATGACGGGTTCCTTCCCCAGAGGACTTCACGGCGCCCTCGTGCATTCCTAACCTTCTAAAGTGAAATTAAAGGTTAGACACGCCACTGTCAACCGGTCACGTACCCTTCAGGGGTTAGCAAGGCTCGAGGAGACGAAATGACGGCGGCGGACCCACGACCCCTGACCGGGGAGCCGGTCGCGCTCGACCTGCTGAACACCCGGTGGATGCGGGAGGGCGAACTCACCGACCTGTTCGCCGGCGCCTTCGGGCTCGGCCGCGTCGAGGGGCTGCGGATCTGGCTGGAGTCCACCGGGCTGGCCGGCCGCTTCCGCGCCGACGCCTCGACCCTCGTCCACCTGCTGACCGCCCGCGAGGCCCTGGCCCGCGCGGTCGCGGACCCGTCCGACGAGAGCGCCCGCGCCCTGATCGACGCCGTGCTGGAACACGGACGCATCCGCGCCACCCTGACCGCCGAAGGGCCGGGCGAGCGCGCCGAGTTCGACGATCCGAGCTGGGGGCCTGCCTGGACGGCCGCCCGGAACTACCTGGAACTGCTGAGCACCGCACCCGACCGGATCCGCACGTGCGCCTCCGAGACGTGCGTCCTGCACTTCCACGACACCTCGCGCAACGGCGCGCGGCGCTGGTGCTCGATGGCCGCCTGCGGAAACCGGGCGAAAGCCTCCCGACATTACGCGCGCACGCGCGAGCGCTGAGCGCGCGAAATCTGTCACACCTACACCGGGGCGCGATCGCGTCCCGGTGCCGACGTAGGGCCGCCAAGTCGATAAATCGACCGATCAGCCCCTACGGTTCGCACCGCTGTGCCCCGGTAAGGCCGCGCTGGCGCATTCTTCGCACTGGCGAGAGTCCGCCATGACAGGTCTCGGTCAATGACAACTCTCCCCAAAGAGCTGTCGCTTAGGCCAAGCTGACCGGTCATCCGGCACCGAAATCCGGACCGTATCTTTCACTTACCAGGGATGCTGATGACCCTCGAATCCCCCAGCTCCATACCCGGGGCCAGACGCGTCGCGCGCGTCGCGGCGGCGGCCGGTCTGGTCGCCGCTCTCGCGGCCACCGGCGCCGGGCCTGTCTTCGCGGCGACCGGCGCGGACACCCCGGGCACCTCGCCCGCGGTCAAGTCCGCCGACCAGAAGCTCGGTTCGGCCGACGCCGAGCTCCTGCAGCAGGCCAAGGCCAAGGGTGACGCGAACGTCACCGTCATGGTCGCGACCGCCCCCGGCCAGACCAAGCAGGTGGCGGACCAGCTCGGCTCGGTCCAGGGCGCCTCGGTGGGCCAGACGTACGACAACCTCGGTTACGTGCGCGCCACCCTGCCCACCGGCAAGGCCGAGGCCGCCCTGAAGGCGGCCACCAAGCTGTCCTCGGTGCACGGCATCGACCTGCGGCACGAGATCCAGCTGCCGGACCCGCGCCCCGACGCCGACCGTGCGACCGGCACGGTGAAGAAGACCGCCGCCGAGACCTACGCGGCGCCGGACAAGAACACCCCCGCGAAGAACCCGTACAACCCGTCCTTCGAGACCGGTGCGGTCGACTTCGTGGAGGACAACCCGCAGGCCGACGGCCGCGGCGTGACCATCGGCATCATGGACTCGGGTATCGACCTCGGCCACCCGGCCCTGCAGAAGACCACCACCGGCGAGCGCAAGATCGTCGACTGGGTGACGGCCACCGACCCGATCACCGACAACGACGCCACCTGGCGCCCGCAGATCACCCCGGTCACCTCCAGCGGCGGCAGCTTCACCGCCGGCGGCCAGAGCTGGAAGGCCCCGGAGGGCAGCTTCCAGTGGAGCCGCTTCACCGAGTCGATCACCGCCACCGGTGACATGGCGGGCGACGTCAACCGCGACGGTGACACCACCGACCGGTTCGGCCTGCTCTACGACGCCGCCGCCGGCACCGTCCGCGTCGACACCGACCAGGACGGCGACTTCACGAACAACGAGCCGATGAAGCCGTACAAGGACGGCTACCAGATCGGCTACTTCGGCACGGACAACCCGGCGACCGACGTCGCCGAGCGCATCCCGTTCGTGATCCAGATCCGCAAGGACGTCCCGATGGACCCGCTGGGCGGCGACTGGGTCGGCAAGAAGGCCGACTTCGTCAACGTCGGCATCATCGAGTCCGAGCACGGCACGCACGTCGCCGGCATCACCGCCGCCAACAGCCTCTTCGGCGGCAAGATGAACGGCGAGGCGCCCGGCGCCAAGCTCGTCTCCTCGCGCGCCTGCTCCTGGTCCGGCGGCTGCACCAACATCGCGCTGACCGAGGGCATGATCGACCTCGTCGTCAACCGCGGCGTGGACATCGTCAACATGTCCATCGGCGGCCTGCCGGCGCTGAACGACGGCAACAACGCGCGCTCCGAGCTCTACAAGAACCTCATCGACACCTACGGCGTCCAGCTGGTCATCTCGGCCGGCAACTCGGGCCCCGGCCTCAACACCATCGGCGACCCCGCCCTCGCGGACAAGGTCATCTCCGTGGGCGCGTCGGTCTCCAAGGAGACCTGGGCCGCCAACTACGGCTCCGGTGTGAGCACGAAGTACAACATGTTCCCCTTCTCCTCGCGCGGTCCGCGTGAGGACGGCGGCTTCACGCCGACCATCAGCGCCCCCGGCGCGGCCATCAACACCATCCAGACCTGGCTGCCCGGCGCCCCGGTGAAGGAGGCCGGCTACACCCTGCCGGCCGGTTACGGCATGCTCCAGGGCACCTCGATGGCCTCGCCGCAGGCGGCGGGCGCGAGCGCGCTGCTGATCTCGGCCGCCAAGCAGCACAACATCAAGCTGACGCCGTCCTCCCTGCGGGTCGCGCTCACCACCGCCGCCAAGAAGATCGACAACGTCCCCGCGCACGCGCAGGGTTCGGGTCTGATCGACATCCCCGGCGCGTGGGAGTCCCTCCAGCGCGACGCGAAGGCCAACGAGTTCACCGTCCAGGCGCCGGTCGACACCGCGATCGACCAGTTCCTGAAGACCCCGGGCTCCGGCACCGGCCTGTACGACCGTGAGGGTGGCCTCAAGGTCAACCAGAAGAAGGTCTACAACGTCGTCGTCACCCGCACCACGGGCGTCAAGTACGGCACCCGGCACAACCTGAGCTGGCGCAACAACGACGGCACCTTCAAGGTCATCGGCGGCTACGACTACGTCACCCTGCCGCTGAACAAGCCCGTCACCATCAAGGTCGAGGCCAACGCCAAGTCGGCCGGCGTCCACAGCGGCATCCTGCAGCTGGACGACGAGACCACCGAGGGCATCGACAAGCAGATCCTGACGACCGTCGTGGCTTCCGCCCCCCTGGCCGCGCCGTCGTTCGCCCTGTCGCAGAGCTCCTCGGTGCAGCGCAACAGCCACAAGTCGTACTTCGTGACCGTGCCGGCGGGTGCCAAGAGCCTGGAGGTCGCCCTCGGCGGTCTCGCGGCGGGCAGCCAGACGCGCTTCATCGCGATCCACCCGTACGGCGTGCCGGTCGACCCGACGGCCACGACCAACTGCTACCCGAACTACGACAACCCGGCCAACACCTGCCGCCCCGACGTGCGCTCGTACCCCGAGCCGACGCCGGGCGTCTGGGAGATCGAGGTCGAGGCCCGTCGTACGTCGCCGGTGCTCGACAATCCGTTCAAGCTGGACGTCTCCGTGCTCGGCGCGGCCTTCGACCCCGCGGTCAAGGTCCTGCCCGAGGTGAAGCAGGGCACCCCCGCCCCGGTCCAGTGGAGCGTCAAGAACTCCGGCGCGGCCATCTCCGGCGGCAAGCTCGTCGGCGGTCCGCTCGGTTCCGCGAAGGTCGCCAAGCCGACCATCGCGCCCGGTGAGACCCACTCCACCGAGATCGCGGTGCCCGCGGGCACCTCGCGCCTCGACGTCGCGATCGGCAAGGTGTCCGACACCGCCGCCGACCTCGACCTTGAGGTCTACAAGGACGGCGTCAAGGTCGGCTCGGCCGCCGACGGCGACTCCGAGGAGGCCGTGAGCCTGGTGAACCCGGCCGCGGGCACCTACACCGTCAAGGTGATCGGCTACGCGATCCCGTCCGGTTCCACCACGTACGACTACCGTGACGTGTTCTTCTCGGCCGCCCTGGGCTCCGTCCAGGTCGACGAGGCCGCCGCGGTGAACCTCGCCACCGGCGCCACCGCGCAGGTCTCGGCGAACGTCCTGGTCACCAGCCCGGCCCCCGAGGGCCGGCAGTTCTTCGGCCAGGTCCAGCTGCTCAACGCCCGCGGCACCGCCGCCGGCACCGGCAGCGTGCAGATCGAGAAGGTCCTCCCGTAGGACCCCGCAGCACGGAAACCCGAGGGGGCGGCGCTCTGACGAGCACCGCCCCCTCGGGCCGTTCCCCCGGGTCGTTCCTCCGCTCCTACTGCTTGCCGAGCGAGCGCAGCGACTCGGCGTAGGTGCCGACCGCGTGCGCGATCACGTCCAGGTTGGTGTCGAAGACGCCCAGGTCCAGGTTCTTCAGGTTGTCCCCCGCCCCGTGGTAGTTCGGGTCGTACGGGGCCCCGGCCGTGCCGCCGTAGCGCGCCGCCTGCTCGGCGGTCTTGATGCCCTCGGCGCCGGTGAAGGTGCCGCCCGCCGGGATGCCGTTCGCGATGAACGGACCGTAGTCGGAGCGGCCGTCGAAGTCACTGCCCTCGTGCGGCTTGCGCTTCTTGTCGAGGAACCCGTTGATCAGCGCCTCGATCTCGGCCGAGCCCGCCGGTCCCGCGCCCGCGCCCGTCCTGTCCGAGTCGTCGCCGTCGTAGACGAACTGCACCGGATTCGGCGAGGCGATCATGTCGAAGTTCAGATAGAGCGCGATGTCCTTCTTCTGCTTCTCGGACAGCTGCGCGACGTAGTGCTCCGAGCCCAGCAGGCCCAGCTCCTCCGCCGACCACCAGCCGAAGCGCACCTTGTTGGCGGGCCCCTTGCCCTTCTTGTTGGCGCCCTCGTCCGCGAGCTTCAGGGCCACCTCCAGCAGCCCGGCCGAACCGGAGCCGTTGTCGTTGACGCCCGGGCCCTCGGGTACCGAGTCCAGGTGGGCGCCCACGGTCACCACGCGGTCGGAGCGGCCGCCGCGGGTCTCGGCGATCACGTTGCGGGTGGTCTTCTTCACGTGCTCCTGGTCCAGCTCCAGCCGCACGCTCACCTCGCCCTTCGCGGCGGCCGCGGTCAGCGCCTCGCCGTCGGCCAGCGTGATGCCGGCGCTCGGGATGATGCCCTCGGCGGGCGAGGAGAACCCGCCCCGCACCGGGGTGGTTCCGCTGTGGTTGTAGACGATCACGCCGAGCGCGCCGGCCGCGGCGGCGGCCCGCTGCTTCTCCACGAAGGTGCACGCACCCCGCTTGACCAGCGCGATCTTCCCGGCGAAGGCACCGGCCGGGTAGTCGTCGGCGGTGCAGCCGGGGGTCTCGTCGACCCGGGCCAGGGCGAGCGGGGCGGCCAGGCCGCCGGCCGGGGTGGACTTGGTGAAGGTGAAGGCGGCGGTGGCCAGCTCGCGGGAGTCCTGGCCGAGGACGGTGGTCCTCTCCGTCCTGGTGTGCGCCTCGTAGATGTCGAAGTCCTGGTACGAGACCTGGTACCCGGCCTTCTTCAGCGTGTCGTACACGTAGGCGGCGGAGGCCGCGTGGCCCGGCGTACCGGCGGCGCGGTTGCCGCCGTTGGCGTCGGCGATCTGCTGGAACTTCTTCAGGTGGCGGTAGGCGCCCTTGGCGCTGACCTCCTCCACCAGCTCCTTGGCCAGCCTGCCCTCGCGCGGGTGGGCGGCCGCCGGCGTGGCGGTCAGCAGGACGGGCGCGGCGACGGCGGCCGCGAGGGCGGCGAGCGCCGGTATGGACCGGCGGCGGTGGCGGATGGCGCGCACGGTGGATCTCCCCGATTCGGTGGTTCGTTCTGCGGTCGGTCATGTCCGGATAACGGTCACGACAGACCGGACGTTAACCGGCTCCGACCAGGCAAAACGGGTGTTCAGGGGCCCCGCAACACGCCCGCCACGAACTCGCCACAGGGGTTCACATCCAGGACACCGTCCGTACCTCGGACAATGGATTGGACAAGGCTCGTGGGGTCGAACGCATGATGGCTCCACGCGCGCCCGCGTCGTACGTACCAAAAGGAGTCACCGTGAGGGTCGGAATCGTCGGAGCCACCGGACAGGTCGGCGGAGTCATGCGCAGCATCCTCGCCGAGCGGAAGTTCCCGGTGGACGAGCTGCGGCTGTTCGCCTCGGCCCGTTCCGCGGGCTCCACCCTCGAATGGGAGGGCCAGGAGATCACCATCGAGGACGCCTCCACGGCCGACTACGCGGGCCTGGACATCGTGCTCTTCTCCGCGGGCGGCGCGACCTCCCGCGCGCTGGCCGAGAAGGTCGCCTCCCAGGGCGCCGTCGTGATCGACAACTCCTCCGCCTGGCGCAGCCACCCGGAGGTCCCCCTCGTGGTCTCCGAGGTCAACCCGCACGCGGTCAAGAACCGCCCCAAGGGCATCATCGCGAACCCGAACTGCACCACCATGGCCGCGATGCCGGTGCTGCGCCCGCTGCACGACGAGGCCGGCCTGACCGCGCTGGTCGCCACCACCTACCAGGCCGTCTCCGGCTCGGGCCTGGCCGGTGTGGCCGAGCTCAAGGGCCAGGCCTGCGCGGTCTCCGAGACCGCCGACCAGCTGACCTTCGACGGTGGCGCGGTGGACTTCCCCGAGCCCGCCGTCTACAAGCGCCCGATCGCCTACAACGTGGTCCCGCTCGCGGGCAACCTGGTCGACGACGGCTCCTTCGAGACCGACGAGGAGCAGAAGCTCCGCAACGAGTCCCGCAAGATCCTGGAGATCCCGGAGCTCAAGGTCTCCGGCACCTGCGTGCGCGTGCCGGTCTTCTCCGGCCACTCCCTGCAGGTCAACGCCCGTTTCGCGAACCCGATCAGCGTCGAGCGCGCCTACGAGCTGCTGAAGGACGCCCCGGGCGTCGAGCTCTCGGAGATCCCGACCCCCCTGCAGGCGGCGGGCAAGGACGCCTCGTACGTGGGCCGCATCCGCTCCGACGAGACGGTGGAGAACGGCCTCGCGCTGTTCCTCTCCAACGACAACCTGCGCAAGGGCGCGGCCCTGAACGCGGTGCAGATCGCCGAGCTCGTGGCCGAGGAGCTGCGCGGCTGATCCCGCTCACCCGACGCGAGGGCGGCACCGTCACGGTGCCGCCCTCGCGCGCGTTTTTTCGCCCATGGATTAGTCCGAGGCGGTGGCGCTGTCCGGATGGCAGGATGGCCGGGCAACGTCACCATCGAAGGAGATGAACGCGTGCCAGGCACGAATCTCACCCGTGAAGAGGCTCAGCAGCGGGCCAAGCTGCTGACCGTCGACTCCTACGAGATCGAACTCGATCTCAGCGGCGCACAGGAGGGTGGCACCTACCCGTCCGTGACCACCGTGCGCTTCCAGTCGGCCGAGGCCGGGGGCGAGACTTTCATCGACCTGGTCGCTCCGGCCGTGCACGAGGTCGTCCTCAACGGCAAGTCCCTGGACGTCGCGGCGGTCTTCCACGACTCCCGGATCGCCCTGAGCCACCTGGCGGCCGGGGCCAACGAGCTCCGTGTCGTCGCGGACTGCGCGTACACGAACACCGGTGAGGGCCTCCACCGCTTCGTCGACCCGGTCGACCAGCAGGCTTATCTCTACACCCAGTTCGAGGTTCCGGACGCGCGGCGGGTCTTCGCCAGCTTCGAGCAGCCCGACCTGAAGGCCACGTTCCAGTTCACCGTGACGGCCCCCGAGGGCTGGACGGTCATCTCGAACTCGCCGACCCCGGAGGCCGCGGACGTCAAGGACAACGTCTGGCGCTTCGAGCCGACCCCGCGCATCTCCTCGTACATCACCGCGCTGATCGTCGGCCCGTACCACTCCGTGCACAGCTCCTACGAGGGCCCGGACGGCCAGTCCGTACCGCTCGGCATCTACTGCCGCCCCTCGCTCGCCGAGTTCCTCGACGCGGACGCGATCTTCGACGTCACCCGGCAGGGCTTCGACTGGTTCCAGGAGAAGTTCGCCTACGACTACCCCTTCGCCAAGTACGACCAGCTCTTCGTGCCGGAGTTCAACGCGGGCGCCATGGAGAACGCGGGCGCGGTCACCATCCGCGACCAGTACGTCTTCCGCTCCAAGGTGACGGACGCGTCGTACGAGGTGCGCGCGGAGACGATCCTCCACGAGCTCGCGCACATGTGGTTCGGCGACCTGGTCACCATGGAGTGGTGGAACGACCTGTGGCTGAACGAGTCCTTCGCGACGTACACGTCGATCGCCTGCCAGGCGTACGCCGAGGGCTCGAAGTGGCCGCACGCGTGGACCACCTTCGCCAACTCCATGAAGACCTGGGCGTACCGGCAGGACCAGCTGCCGTCCACGCACCCGATCATGGCTGACATCCGTGACCTCGACGACGTCATGGTCAACTTCGACGGCATCACGTACGCCAAGGGCGCCTCGGTCCTCAAGCAGCTCGTCGCCTACGTCGGCACGGACGCCTTCTTCAAGGGCGTGCAGGCGTACTTCAAGGCGCACGCGTTCGGCAACACGCGCCTGTCGGACCTGCTGGGCGCCCTGGAGGAGACCTCGGGCCGCGACCTGGCCGCCTGGTCGAAGGCGTGGCTGGAGACGGCCGGCATCAACATCCTGCGCCCGGAGGTCACCACCGACGAGAACGGTGTGATCACCGCCTTCGGCATCCGCCAGGAGGCGCCCGCGCTGCCCGCCGGCGCCAAGGGCGAGTCCACCCTGCGCCCGCACCGCATCGCGGTCGGCCTGTACGAGCTCCAGGACGGCGCCCTCGTGCGCACCGACCGGATCGAGCTGGACATCGACGGCGCGCTGACCACGGTGCCGGAGCTGGTCGGACGGACCCGTCCGGCGGTCTTCCTGCTGAACGACGACGACCTGTCCTACGCGAAGGTCCGCCTGGACGAGCAGTCCCTGGCCACCGTCACCGCGCACATCGGCGACTTCACCGAGTCCCTGCCGCGCGCCCTGTGCTGGGCCTCGGCCTGGGACATGACGCGTGACGGCGAGCTCGCCACCCGCGACTACCTCGCGCTGGTCCTCTCGGGCATCGGCAAAGAGTCCGACATCGGCGTGGTCCAGTCGCTGCACCGCCAGGTGAAGCTGGCCATCGACCTGTACGCCGACCCGGCGTGGCGGGAGCAGGGCCTGGCGGCCTGGACCGAGGCCACCCTGGAGCACCTGCGCGGCGCCGAGCCGGCGGGCGACCACCAGCTGGCGTGGGCGCGGGCCTTCGCGGCCAGTGCCCGCACCGAGGGACAGCTGACCTACCTGTCGGCGCTGCTGGACGGCGCGGCGGAGATCGAGGGCCTGGCCGTCGACACCGAGCTGCGCTGGACGTTCCTGGAGCGGCTCGCCGCGACGGGCGTCGCCGGGGAGCCGGCCATCGCGGCGGAGCTGGAGCGGGACGCCACGGCGGCCGGCGAGCGCCACGCGGCGACCGCCCGGGCGGCGCGCCCGACGGCGGAGGCCAAGGCCGAGGCGTGGGCCTCGGTGGTGGAGTCCGGCGACCTGCCGAACGCGGTGCAGGAGGCGGTGATCGGCGGCTTCGTCCAGACCGACCAGCGCGAGCTGCTGGCCCCGTACACCGAGAAGTTCTTCTCGGCGGTCAAGGAGGTCTGGGAGACCCGCAGCCACGAGATCGCCCAGCAGATCGCGGTGGGCCTCTACCCGGCGCTGCAGGTCTCGCAGGCGACGCTGGACGCGACGGACGCGTGGCTGGCCTCGGCCGAGCCGAGCGCGGCGCTGCGCCGGCTGATCTCGGAGTCCCGCGCGGGCGTCGAGCGCGCCCTGAAGGCCCAGGCCGCGGACGCCGCTGCCGCTCGGGTCTGACGGCTCGCGCCGTAGCCGGGGCTCCGCCCCGGACCCCGCGCCTCAATCGCCGGCGGGGCTGGATTTCCAGCCCGTCCGGCGTTTGAGGACCGGGTCCGGGCGGAGCCCGGGAAACCTCTACCGCCGGGCCGAAGCCACCTCGCGGAGGGCCGCGAGGACGTGGGACAGCGCGGGCGCGGATTCGGCGCCGCGGCGGACCGCGGCGATCACGTGGCGGGTCGGACGGTCGTGGGCCAGGACCCGGATCGTCCCGCCCGAGGCCCGGCTCGACACCATCCGGGGCACCAGCGCCACCCCCATCCCCGCCTCCACCATCGCCAGGATCGCGGTCCAGCCGGACGCCGAGTGCGCCTGTTCCGGGACGAAGCCCGCCGCCTCGCACGCGGACCGGGCGATCTCCGACCAGGGGCCGCTGCCCCCGTAGATCCACGGGTCGCCGGACAGGTCCGCCAGCCGCAGGCCGGGCGCGGCCGCCAGCGGGTGGCCCGGCGGGAGCGCCACGTCCAGCGGGTCCTCAAGGAGCGCCACCCGGGTGAACCGGGGGTCGCGCGCGGTCGGTGCGTGGGCCGTGAGGGACAGCGCCAGGTCCACGCCCCCGGCCGACAGGAGCTCGTAGGCTTCCGCGGCCTCCGTCTCCCGGACCCTGACCTCCACCCCGGGGTGGGTTCGCCGCAGCGTGGCCACCGCCGGGACCACGAGCGCCGGTACGGCGGTGGAGAAGGCGCCCACCCGTACCTCGCCCGTGTCCCCGGCGAGGTATCCGGCCAGTTCCGCGTCGGCCCGCTCCAGCTGCGCGAAGACCGCCTCCGTGTGCCGCAGGACGAGGTGGGCCGCGTCCGTGAGCCGCACCCGGCGGCCCTCGGCCTCCAGCAGCACCACGCCCAGCTGCCGGGCGAGGTTGGTCAGTTGCTGCGAGACGGCCGAGGGCGTCATGTGGAGCGCCTCGGCCGCCCTGGTCACGGTCCCCTGTTCGGCGAGGGTCCGCAGGATCCGCAGCTTCTTGATGTCCCACTCGGTCATGGGCCCGAACCTACCGCCGGGCACTCCCCAGCCCGACTCCGCCGAGGATGAGCGCCATGCACAGCAGCTGGGCCGGTCCGGTGTGCTCGCCCAGCAGCAGGAAGCCGAGCCCGGCCACGCACACCGGCTGGAGGTAGTAGACGACTCCGGCGCGGGCCGCCCCGATCATCGAGACGGCCTTGTTCCAGGCGAAGAAGGCGACGGCCGAGGAGAACACCCCGACGTACAGCAGTGGTCCGACCGTCCCGGTGGTGGCCTCGAAGCCGCCCTGGACGGAGACGGAGACGGCGTAGGCGGGTGCCAGCATCAGCGCGCCGAGCACGAAGGTGGTGATCAGGAAGGCCGCTCCGCCGAGTTCGGCCGGCCTGCGCCGCAGCAGGGCGCTGTACGTGGCGAAGGAGAGGGCGGCGGCGAACATCCACAGGTCTCCGGCGCCGAAGTCGAAGCCGATCGAGCCGTCCCCGACGAGCAGCAGCACCCCGAGGGCGGCGAGCAGGATGCCGAAGGTCCGCCGCTTGCCAAGCCGTTCGCCGCCGAGGCGGGCGTAGAGCGCCATGATGACGGGCGAGGCGGCCATGATCATGCCCATGTTGGAGGCGGAGGTGGTCAGTCCGGCCTGGTGCACGAGCGTGTTGTAGAGGGTGACGCCGAACAGCGAGGCGAGGGCGATGAAGCCGAGGTGCCGCCGGATCAGGGCCCGCTGCTGCCAGGCCTGGCGGGCGGCGAAGGGGGCGACGGCGAGCAGGGCGATGATCCAGCGCCAGAAGACCGCCTGGACGGGTGGGACGGTCTCGGCCATGCCCCGGGTGGCGACGAAGCTGCCGGACCAGACGACCGTCGCGAGCAGGGCGAGGAGCACGCCGAGCCCGGCGGCACCTTTCTTCCCCGTGCTGCCGGGCTTGGCTTGCGAGACGGTACGGACGCGGTCCATGACGGCCACTGTGGGTCTGCTCCTCGGGGTGGGCTGGTGGTGGGTGAGGACTACCGTCGCACCGCCTCATCCGTCAGGTCCATCGAAATGTTCTGATCATTCTTTTCAGCAGAACTGAACGATCGGGGCCTGCGGGCCGCCGCCAGCTGGCCGGCGACGGTGGCCCCGAAGGCGATCGCCATCCCGACGAGCTGGACGGGCGACAGCGCCTGCCCGAGGGCGGCCCAGCCGATGACGGCGGCGGTGAGCGGGGAGAGCGGGCCGAGCAGGGTGACCGAGGTGGCGCTGAGGGCTCCGATGCCGCGGAACCAGAGCCAGTACGCGATCCCGGTGTTGATCAGCATCATGTAGCCGTAGCCGAGGAAGGCCTTGCCGTCGAGCGCGGGCGGGGCACCCTCGACGAGGGCGGCGACGGGGATGATGAACAGTCCGCCCGCGGTGAGCTGCCAGCCGGTCATCGCCAGCGGGCCCACGCCCTCGGGGCGGCCCCAGCGCTTGGTCATCACAGTGCCGGCGCCCATGGAGGCGGAGGAGATCACACCGGCGACCACGCCGACCGCGTCGAGCCGGGCCTCGGCGGTCAGGACGACCATGCTCACGCCGAACGCCCCGACGACGGCGGCGAGCACGGTGCGCAGGCTCGCCCGCTCCCCGAGGACCAGCGCGGCCAGCCCTACGACGAACAGCGGGCCGGCGGCGCCCAGTACGGCCGCGACCCCGCCGGGGAGCCGGTAGGCGGAGAGGAACAGCAGCGGGAAGAAGGCGCCGATGTTGAGGATGCCGAGGACGGCGGACTTCCACCACCACTGCCCCTTGGGCAGGGTGCGGGCCAGCGCGGTCAGCAGCAGTCCGGCGGGCAGGGCCCGCATGACCCCGGTGAACAGCGGCCGGTCGGGCGGCAGCAGCTCGGTGGCCACGGCGTAGGTGGAGCCCCATGAGATGGGGGCGAGTGCGGTCAGGGCGACGGTGGCCAAACGCTTCATGGCAGGTGACTCCTGGATCGGACGGGGGAAGCGGGCGGGAGGACCGGCGGGCTCAGCCGGCGGCGGGCACGGGGACCGGCGCGGCGGAGGCCTTCAGAGCCACCGGGGGCTCGGCGTGCACGGCCTCGGCCGGCAGGTGCCGCTCCAGCCGGAGCAGCGCCAGGGCGGCGCCGAGGGCGGCGACGGCCAGGACGGCCCAGGGCAGGCGGCCGTCGACGTCGAGCAGGGCGGTGAAGAGGGAGGGGGCGAGCGCACCGGCCAGCGAGTAGGACAGCTGGTAGGTGGCCAGGTAGCGGCCGCGGACGGCCTCGGGGGCGGCGGAGACCGACAGGGCGCCGCCGGAGGGGCTGTGGACGAGCTCGCCGAGGGTGTAGACGACGACGATGGCCAGCAGGGCGATCAGGGTGGCGCTCTGACCGGGCTTCACGGTGCCGAGCACGATCTGCCCGGTGAAGGCCGCGGCGAAGAGCAGGGCGCCGAGGGCGGCCGAGCGGGTGCGGCGGGCGCCGGAGCGGCGGACCCGGCCCGCGATCAGTACGCCGATCCCGGCGCACAGCACGGTGTTGACGGTGAAGGCGGCTCCGGTGAGGGAGTCGGGGGCCGTCAGCCAGGTCGAGAGGTAGAGGGGGAAGAGGACGGAGAGGGCGGAGTAACCCAGCGCGGTGAGGAAGTTGGCGGCGGTGAGCCCGAGGAAGGGGCGGTCGCGCAGGACCGTCCGGTACCCGGCGTCCGGCGGCCCGGCGGTGGTGGCGGCCTCCTTCGCCCGGACCGCCCGGACCCGGCCGACGAGCAGTCCGGCGAGGGCGAAGGCCAGCGAGTTGCCCCAGGCGGTGTAGGTGAATCCGCCGGTGCCCCACAGGGCCAGCACCCCGGAGACGAGCAGGGCTCCCGCGCCCATACCGGCGTTCTGCAGCGCCCGGGTGGACGCCTGGAGCCGGTCGCGGGCGGCGCCCCGCGCCACCTCGCCGATCAGGGACTGCTGGACGACGGAGAACGAGCGGTCGGCGAGCGCGGTGACGAGGGAGACGGCCGCGAAGGCGGGCAGGGAGCTCGCGAAGGGGTAGAGGGCGAAGCCGAGCGCCCGTATCCCGTAGAGCACCAGGTTGACCCGCTTGGCGCCGAACCGGTCGACGGCCGTGCCGGCCAGCGGCATGAACGCCAGCCCGGCCAGTCCGGTGACGGTCATGACCAGGCCGACGACGGTGAGGGAGAGGCCGGTGACGTGGTGGAAGAAGACCAGCGAGAACGGGATGTACATACCGATCCCGACCGAGCTGATACCGATTCCGAGGAGCAGCGACCGCTCCCCCGCGACCTTCGCTTCCCCTGACGCGGCTGTCTTCCTCATGAATACGGCCATGACCTCTCCCCCAGACTCGGTTGCCGGTAAGTAGCTTACCGCTAAGCTACTTACCGTCAAGCAACTTTCTTGCGAACGATCTCGGGAAGGCCGGATACTGCGCACATGAGTGACGACAAGGACGCAGTGGACGCGATCACGGCCCAGTGGTTCGCCGTGCGCCCCGACCTGGAAACGGCCCCCATGGCCGTCTTCGGACGCATCTACCGGATCGCCAAGGGCATGGGCGACGCGATGGAGCAGTGCTACGCGCGCTTCGGCATCTCGCGCGGCGAGTTCGACGTCGTGGCCACGCTGCGCCGGTCGGGCGCCCCGTACACGCTCTCGCCCCGGCAGCTCTCGGCCACCCTCATGCTCACCACGGGCGGCATGACAGGGCGTCTGGACAAGCTGGAGAAGGCCGGACTGCTCTGCCGCAAGCCCGATCCGCACGACCGGCGGGGACTCCAGGTGACGATCACCGACCGCGGCCTCGCGCTCATCGACGAGGCCGTCAGCGCCGGTCTGGAGGTGCAGCGCGCCGCGCTCACCGGGCTGACCGACGACGAGATCGCCGTACTCACCGGCCTGCTCCGCCGGCTCCTGGCCGCCGTCTGAGGACGCCGGGGGCTCCGAGGGCCCAGAGAGGGCCCTGAGGGCACGACAAGGCGCCGGGGGTCGTCGCACGGCCGGATCGAATCGGCGGTGCGGACCCCCGGCGCCCGGGAAAGTCTGCTGGTCCCGGCCCCGTGGGGCCGGACCGGATCAGGCCTGCTTCGGCTTGCGGTCCGACTTGTCGAGGACCATCACGAGACCGATGATCGCCAGGAAAATGGCGATGGGCAGGGCCACGTACAGGCCGACCGTCTCGCCGACGCTCAGGCCCGGACCCGGGTCGTCACCGTCGTCGCGGGTGAGCGCGAGGGCGGGAGACGTCATCAGCAGCATCATCAGCGCGGTTCCGGCCGTGACGGCGCCGGCGCGCAGAGCGTTCTTCTTGTCCACGGTGCAAACGTAGCGAACACCTAAACGGGGCGCGCGCCCGGGGGTGCCGTACGAGGCCGTGCGCCCTCCCCCACCGCGCTCAGCAGGGCGTTCGCCCGGGGCGAGGACACCAGCTCCTCCAGGGTCAGCGGCCGCCCCGCGGCATCGGCGACCGGCAGCCGCCAATTGGGGTACTGGTCCCAGGTGCCCGGCAGGTTCTGCGGCCGCCGGTCCCCCACCGCGTCCGGCAGCCATACGCCGACCAGCCGCGCGGGGGTGCGCAGCAGGAAGGCGTACAGGGCCCGTACGGCGGCCTCCTCGCCCTTGGTGTCCAGCCCCAGCCCGTCCAGCAGCTCCAGCCACTCGGCCGTGTCGGCGGCGTCCTGGGCGCGCTCCAGCTCGGCCGGGCGGGTCAGCAGGCCGAGCCGGTCCCGCAGTTCCACATGGCCCCCGGCGAGTTTGGCCGCCGTGGGCGGCAGGTCGTGCGTGGTGACGGTGGCCAGGCAGTCGGCCCGCCAGGCCTGCGGGGCCAGCGGGTCCCCGGCGCCGTCCCAGTCCCGCTCGAACCAGAGCACCGAGGTGCCGAGCACCCCGCGCCGGGCCAGTTCCTGACGGACCCGCGGCTCCACCGTCCCGAGGTCCTCGCCGATGACCAGCGCGCCCGCCCGGTGGGCCTCCAGGACCAGGATCGCCAGCATGGCCTCGCCGTCGTAGCTGACGTACGCGCCCTCCGCGGGCGAGGTCCCCTCCGGGATCCACCAGAGCCGGAACAGACCCATCACGTGGTCGATCCGCAGGGCGCCCGCGTAGCGGAACACCCCGCGCAGCAGGGACCGGAAGGGGGCGTAGCGGGTGGCGGCCAGCACGTCCGGGCGCCACGGCGGCAGCCCCCAGTCCTGGCCGCGCGCGTTGAAGGCGTCCGGCGGGGCCCCGACCGAGATGTGCCGGGCGTAGCAGGGTGACCCGGAGACGTCGGAACCCTGCGGGTGCACCCCGACGGCGAGGTCGTGGACGATGCCGACCGTCATGCCGGCCTCGCGGGCGGCCCGCTGCGCGGCGGCGAGCTGGCCGTCCGTCAGCCAGACCAGCCAGCGGTGGAAGTCGGCCCGCTCCATCGGGTCCTCCGCTCCCGCGTGCCCGGCACACCAGGTGGCGTGCACGTCCAGCGGGACGCCCTGTTCGGCGCAGAACGCCAGGTAGGCGGCTTCGCGCTCGGGGGTGCGGGGGACGGCGTACAGCAGCTCCAGGGCGGACCGCTTGAGTTCCCAGACGGCGTCGCGGTCGATGAGCGCGCCCTTCTCCAGGACCTGGCGGCGCAGTTCCCCGCCGCGGGCGGCGAGGTCGTCCAGGGCTTGTCGGTCGGGGCAGTCGGCGTATTCGGGGACGTCCTCGATCCGCAGGTGGACCGGGTCCGGGAAGCGCCGCGAGGACGGCCGGTACGGGGAGGGGTCGGTCGGGGCCCCGGGCACGGCCGCGTGCAGCGGGTTGACCTGGATGAACCCTGCGCCATGGGTACGGCCCGCCCAGCGGGCGAGTTCCGCCAGGTCGCCGAGGTCGCCCATGCCCCAGGAGCGCTCGGAGAGCAGGGAGTAGAGCTGGACGAGCAGCCCGTGGGCCCGCTCGGGCGCGGCCGGGGCCCGCTCCGGGGCCACGACCAGGGTGGCCTCGGCGCTGCGCCCGTCGGGTGCCTCGGCGATGAGCCGGTGGATGCCCAGCGGCAGTGCGGGGCCCCACGCGTGCACCTCCCCTGTCTCCTCCGCCACCACCCGCACCCGGGTGCCGGGGGGCACCCCTGCGGGCTCCGGAGCCACCCGTTCCCCCTGCCAGAGCACCACCGTGGGCGGCAGCAGCCGCCCGGCCGCCTCCCGTGCGGCGGACTCGGCGGACACCCGGATGCTCGCCGCGTCGTCGGTGACCACCCCCAGCAGCGCGAGTACAGCCTTGACGGTGGCCTCCGGTACCGGGACGGTGACGTCCGCGGCGGGCCGGTAGTCGGTGGCGACTCCGTACTGGGCAGCGAGCCGGGCCAGGTCGTCCATCTGCGGGCGCTCCTTCGTGCGTGCGGGCATCAGGGCATGAGGATGAGTCAGATGATGGGGGCACAAGGGTGGTTCACAAGGGTGGGACGCCGCCGGGGAACACCGCGTCCATACCCACTCGGAGGCACCGCATTCCTGCCGCATCCGGGGCAGATCACCCACCCGCATTGACACTCCAGCCGCACGGATGGTGGGCTCAGGCTCATTCGTACGAGTGGGGGACGTTTCGGGACGAGGAGGCTCCGTGCAGCTCAGGGGTAGGAGGCGGAACACCGCCGCCGCTCTGGCGGTGATCGGCACGCTGCTGGGCGGTGCCGTGTCCTCCGCGCCACCCGGGACCTTCGCGGCGCCCACCACACCGGACAGACCGGCGCCCGGAGCGGGCCCCGGAGCTGCCCCCGTGTCCAACGCGGCCGGGCCGATGCTCGACCCGGGAGCCGACACCCCCCGGGCGGCCTCCGAGGGGCCCGCCGTGTGGCCCCGGCCGCAGTCGATGGCCGCCGATCCGGCGCGCGAGCTGCCCCTGGGCACCGAGGCCGTCCTGGTCGCCGCGGCCGACGCCGATCCGTACGCCGTCCGGGTGGTGCGGGACGCCCTGCGCGCGGCGGGCGTGAAGACCGTCCACGAGCCGGCCCCCGGCGCCCCGCTGCCCGCACGGGGCACCGTCGTACGGCTCCAGGACACGGACGCGGAGCAAGCGCTGCGGGCGCTGGGCGCGGCCGCGCCGTCGGACCTGCCGGTCGGGGGCTACCGGCTGGCCGCGGGCCGCCACGCCGGCCGGGACACGATCGCGCTGGCCGGCATAGGCACGGAAGGACTCTTCCACGCGGCGCAGACGCTGCGCCAACTCCTCGCCGCGGGCGGCGGGAAGATGCCCGGGGTGCTGGTGCGGGACTGGCCGGCCGCGCCGGTGCGCGGGATCACCGAGGGCTTCTACGGGCAGCCGTGGACCCAGCAACAGCGCCTCGCACAGCTGGACTTCATGGGGCGCACCAAGCAGAACCGGCTGCTCGTCGCCCCCGGCGACGACCCGTACCGCACGACGGGCTGGCGCCAGGACTACCCGCAGGAGCAGCAGGCGGAATTCCGCGCGCTGGCCGAACGGGCCCGCGCCAACCAGGTCGTCCTGGCCTGGGCGGTGACCCCCGGACAGTCGATGTGCCTGTCCTCGGAGGCCGACCGGGCGGCGCTCGCGCGCAAGCTGGACGCGATGTGGGACCTCGGCTTCCGCGCCTTCCAGGTGCAGTTCCAGGACGTCAGCTACACGGAGTGGGGCTGCAAGGCCGACCGGGAGCGGTACGGGAAGGGCCCGGCGGCGGCCGCGAAGGCGCACGCGGAGGTCGCGGGCGGACTGGCCGCGCACCTGGCCGCCCGGTATCCGGGGGCGCCCGCGCTGTCGCTGCTGCCGACGGAGTACTACCAGGAGGGCACCACCACCTACCGGACGGCCCTGGCGGGCGCGCTGGACCCGCGGGTGGAGGTGGCCTGGACGGGCGTGGGCGTGGTGCCGCGCACGATCACGGGCAAGGAGCTGGCCGGCGCGCGCGCCGCCCTCGGGCATCCGCTGATCACCATGGACAACTACCCGGTGAACGACTGGGATCCGGGCCGGATCTTCCTCGGCCCGTACGCGGGCCGCGAGCCGGCGGTCGCGGGCGGTTCGGCGGCGCTGCTGGCCAACGCGATGCCGCAGGGCACCCTGTCGCGGATCCCGCTGTTCACGGCGGCGGACTTCGCGTGGAACCCGCGCGGCTACCGGCCCGGCGAGTCCTGGGCGGCGGCGGTACGGGAGCTGACGGGTGCCGACCCGCGCACGCGCCAGGCGGTGGCGGCGCTCGCCGGGAACACCGCGTCGTCCGGGCTCAAGCAGGAGGAGTCGGCGTATCTGAAGCCGCTCGTCGAGCAGTTCTGGAAGGCCCGCGCCGCGGGCGACCCGGCGGCCGGGACCGAGCTGCGCAAGGCGTTCACGGTCCTGCGCGAGGCCAAGGACCGGCTGCCGGCCCTGTCGGGCGAGGCGGGTCCCTGGCTGGACCGCCTGGCGCGCTACGGGGCGGCGGGCGAGCTGGCGGTGGACGTCCTGCAGGCCCAGGCCCGCGGGGACGGGACGGCCGCATGGCAGGCCTCCCGGGCCCTGACCGAGGTCCGGGCGGCGCTGGCGCAGCCGGGATCGGCCCGGGTGGACAAGGCCGTCCTGGAGCCCTTCCTGACGAAGGCGGTGGCCGAGGCCGACGCCTGGACCGGCGCCACCCGCGAGACCGGCACGGTGACGAAGGAGGCCGGGGCCTGGACCGTACGGCTGGACGCCCCGCGCCCGTTGTCGGCGGTGACCGTGATGACCGACCCGCTCCCCGCCGGGGCGCGGGGCGCCGTGGTGGAGGCCCACGTACCCGGCGAGGGCTGGCGCAAGGTCGCCGACGCCGCGGCCTCGGGCTGGACCCAGGTGGAGACGGCGGGGCTGAGCGCGGACGCGGTGCGCCTGTCCTGGGCCGGGTCCGGGTCCGCGCCCGCGGTGCACCAGGTGGTGCCGTGGTTCGGGGACGGCCCGCGGGCCCGCTTCGAGCTGGCGGACGGGGCCGCGGCCGACGCCGAGATCGGCGGCGCGGCCCAGCGGGTCTCGGCGCAGCTGTCCGCGCTGGGTCCCGGTGAGGTCCGCGGACCGCTGTCGGCGCGGCCGCCGGCGGGCATCGAGGTCCGCCTTCCGCAGACGGCGGTGGCCCCGCGGGGCGGCCAGGTGTCGATCCCGCTGGAGGTCAGCGTCGCCGCGGGCACCCGGCCGGGCAGCTATCAGGTGCCGGTGACCTTCGACGGGGAGTCACGCACCCTGACGGTGCGTGCGGTGGCCCGTACCGGCGGTCCCGATCTGCTGCGGACCGCGCGGGCGACCTCCTCGGCGAACGAGACCCCCGACTTCCCGGCCTCGGCGGCCGTGGACGGCTCCGCGGCCACGCGCTGGTCGTCGCCGGCGGTGGACGGCGCGTGGTGGCGGGCGGAACTGCCCGCCCCGGCGCGGGTGGGCCGCCTCGAACTGCACTGGCAGGACGCGTACCCGTCGGCGTACCGGGTGGAGACCTCCGCGGACGGGGTGACCTGGCGCCCGGCGGCAGCCGTGAAGGCCTCCCGGGGTGGCCACGAGTCGCTCCGGATGGACGCCCCGGACACCCGTTTCCTGCGGATCACGTGCGAGACCCGCGCGACGCGGTACGGCTGCTCCCTCTGGTCGGCGGAGGCCTACGCGGTCACCCCGTAGCCCGCCCGTCCAGCCCCGCGGGGTCCGGGGCGGAGCCCCGCTCCTCCAGCCCCGCCGGCGTTTGAAGCGCGGGGTCCGGGGCGGAGCCCCGGGAGGCAGGGCCGCAGGTCACCGACGGGCGCAACCCCAAACGGAACCGGCGGCCCTGCGGGAGCAACCCGGCGGGAGCTAACTGGCCGCGACCCCGATCCGGTCCAGCGCGTCCTCGGCCCCGTACGGCTGGAGATACGGCATCCACCGCGGATCCCGGTGCCCCGTGCCGATGATCCGCCACGCCAGCCCGGACGGCGGGGCCGGCTGGTGGCGCAGCCGCCAGCCGAGCTCCAGCAGGTGCCGGTCGGCCTTGACGTGGTTGCACCGGCGGCATGCGGCGACGACGTTGTCCCAGGCGTGCTGGCCGCCCCGGCTGCGCGGAATGACGTGGTCGACGCTGGTGGCGACGGCGCCGCAGTACATGCAGCGTCCGCCGTCCCGCGCGAACAGGGCGCGCCGGGTGAGTGGAACGGGCCCCCGGTAGGGGACCCGCACGAAGCGCTTGAGCCGTACCACGCTGGGCGCGGGGACGACCCTTGTCGCGCTGTGCAGATAGGCGCCGGATTCCTCCAGGGAGACTGCTTTGTTCTCCAGGACGAGGACGAGCGCGCGGCGGAGCGGTACGACGCCGAGGGGCTCGTACGACGCGTTGAGGACCAGGACGTGCGGCACGGACTGCCTCCTTGTACGTCGGCGGCGCGTGGCTCGCGCCGGGACGATCTGCTCTCCAGTCTCTCCTTAGGGCTGGTCGAAACGCCACCACTCGCCCGTAACGGGTCCGAGGTGTTTTCAACCACAGTCAGTCATCCCCAGGTGAGTCTGGTCTCTCCCTCGAACACGGCACCAAGGTGAAGGGATTGCCCCGTTAGTGTGGACGTTCTGTCCCGCATATCCCCGGATCCGTCCGGGGGTCCCCCCGGTTCCGCGGGCAGACCGCTACACCTGGAGGTTCCCGTCGTGCCCTGGCCCGCCGCCCTGCTGCCGCTGGCAGCCGACGTTCCGGACGCGCCCGCATCGGTCAAGGAGGCGCAGGAGAGCGTCACCGAGGCCGCCAGCTTCATCGAGCAGAACTGGGCCACCTGGCTGAGCATCGGCCTGCGGATCCTGCTGATCGTCGTGATAGCGGCGGTGATCCGCTCGGCGGTCCGCAAGGCACTGACCAAGCTCATAACGCGGATGAACACCAGCGCCGAGGCCGTGGAGGGCACCGCTCTGGGCGGGCTGCTGGTCAATGCGGAGCGCCGGCGCCAGCGTTCGGAGGCGATCGGCTCGGTGCTCCGGTCGGTGGCCTCGTTCCTGATCCTCGGTACGGCCGCGCTGATGGTCCTGGCCGCACTGAAGATCGATCTGGCCCCGCTGCTGGCGAGTGCCGGTGTGGCCGGTGTGGCGATCGGTTTCGGCGCCCGGAACCTGGTGACGGACTTCCTGTCCGGCGTCTTCATGATCATGGAGGACCAGTACGGCGTCGGCGACAAGATCGACGCGGGTGTGGCCTCGGGCGAGGTCATCGAGGTCGGACTGCGCGTGACCAAGCTCCGCGGGGACAACGGCGAGATCTGGTACGTGCGCAACGGCGAGATCAAGCGGATCGGCAACCTCAGCCAGGGCTGGGCGACCGCGGGCGTGGACGTCCAGGTCAAACCGTCGGAGAACCTGTCCCGGATCCGCGAGGTGGTCAAGGAGGTCGCCGACGCCATGGCCAAGGAGTCCCCGTGGGACGAGCGCCTGTGGGGTCCGGTGGAGGTCCTGGGCCTGGACGAGGTGCTGCTCGCCTCGATGACCGTGAAGGTGTCAGCCAAGACCATGCCCGGCCAGCAGTTCGCGGTGGAGCGGGAGCTGCGCTGGCGGATCAAGGAGGCCTTCGACGCCGCGGGCATCCGGATCATCGGCGGAGTGCCGGCGGCCGACGAGGACGAGGAGGTCCCGGCGGACCCGTCGGCCTCGGTCGCCGCGCCGTCCGCCCTCGCGAACCCGGCCTCCCCACAGTCACTGGCCACCGCCCCGATCCCGCCGCCGGCCGGCCCGCGGATCACCAAGTGACCGCATAGCCGGGCAGCCGCGCAGCCGGTTGCCCGCAGGCCGCACGAGCCCCGCTCGCCCCACTGCCCCGCAGGTCATCCGTGAAATGACACGTGAAATGACACAGCCTGCGGGGCAGCGGCATTGACACACTTCAACAGGTGATAGGAAACTTACCTAACAGATCACCTCGGTGAGGGAGAGCCGCTCGATGCCCGCCGCCACGCCCGGAACGCCCAGCCTGTTGCGCGCCATGAACGACCGGGCCGCACTCGAACTCCTGCTGACGCACGGCCCGCTGTCCCGGACCCGCATCGGGCACCTGACCGGGCTGTCCAAGCCCACCGCCTCCCAGCTGCTCGCCCGCCTCGAAGCGGTCGGGCTCGTCGTGGCCACCGGCACGGACGGGGGACGCCCCGGCCCCAGTGCCCAGCTCTACGCGATCAACCCGCGGGCCGCCTACGTCGGCGGTCTCGACGTCACCCCGGAGCGGGTACTGGCGGCCGTCGCCGACCTCACCGGCACGGTGGTCGCCACCCACGAGGTCCCCTACACCGAAGGCGCGGAGGCCGTCGACCAGGTGACCGAAGCCCTCGGCGGGGCCGTCAAGGCCGCCGGACTGCACCGCACCGACCTGCGCCGGGCGGTCATCGGCACGCCGGGCGCCTTCGACCCCCAGACGGGCCGCCTGCGCTACGCCAGCCACCTCCCCGGCTGGCACTCCCCCACCCTCCTGGAGGAACTGGCGGCAGCCCTGCCGATGCCCGTCGAGTACGAGAACGACGTCAACCTCGCCGCCGTCGCCGAACAGCGGCTCGGCGCCGCCCGCGGCCACGAGGACTTCGTGCTGCTCTGGAACGAGGAGGGCCTCGGCGCGGCACTGGTCCTGGGCGGCCGGCTGCACCGCGGCTGGACCGGCGGCGCCGGCGAGGTGGGCTTCCTGCCCGTGCCGGGCCGGCCCCTGGTCCGGCAGGTCACCCGGGCCAATTCCGGCGGGTACCAGGAGCTGGCCGGCGTGGAGGGACTGCCCCGGCTCGCCGCGGAACTGGGCATGGAGCCGGCCGACGCCCCCGGTGCGCCCGAGGCCCCCGGAGCACCCCACGGACCGGAAGTCGCCGCCGCCGTCGCCCTGCTCACGCGGGCCGCCGCCGCCCCCGAGGGGGCGCACCTGCGGTTCCTCCAGTCGTACGCCACCGCGCTGGCCACCGGTCTCGCCTCGGTCGTCGCCGTACTGGACCCGGAGATCGTGGTCCTGTCCGGGGCGGCGATCAGTGCGGGCGGCGAGCCGCTGCGCGCGCTGCTGGAGGCCGAACTCGCCGAACTGGCCCCCTCCCGGCCCCGGCTGGTCCCCGGCGAGGTGCGGGAACGGCCCGTCCTGCACGGCGCGCTGGAGAGCGCGCTGGCCGCCACCCGGGACGAAGTGTTCGACACCTCGGGCTGAACCGCCCGGAGCCCGCCGTCCCCGCCTTCCCCCCTGCACCCCGTATCGGCACGCCCGCACCCGCAGACCCCACCGCCATCCCCACCGGCACCCCCCACGGAAGTTCCTCCCGCAGAGAGCGAGCCCCGCCATGCCCAGAACCGGACGCCTGACCACCGCGACCGCCGTCCTCGCGGCGATATCCGCCCTCGCCACGGCCTGTACGGGCCAGGGCGCGGACACCGCCTCCGACGACCCCAAGGCGGACGTCACCCTCAACTTCTGGCACGGCTGGTCCGCGCCGAGCGAGGCCAAGGCGATCGAGGAGAACATCGCCCGGTTCGAGAAGGCGCACCCGAACATCAAGGTCCAGGTCACCGGCAACATGACCGACGACAAGGTCAACCAGGCGCTGCGGGCGGGCGGGGACAAGGCCCCCGACGTGGTCTCCTCCTTCACCACCGACAGCGTGGGCAAGTTCTGCAACTCCCGCGCCTTCGCCGACCTGAACCCCTTCCTCGCGAAGTCCGGGGTGGACAAGACGAAGGTCTTCCCCAAGACCCTGCTGGAGTACACGCAGTTCGACGGCAACCAGTGCACGCTGCCGCTGCTGCACGACGCGTACGGCCTCGTCTACAACAAGACCGCCTTCGCGGCCGCCGGCATCACCGAACCGCCGAAGACCTGGAGCCAGTTCACCGAGGTCGCGCAGAAACTCACCAAGCTCAAGGGCGACTCGTACGAGCAGGTCGCCCTGATGCCCACCTTCCACGGCTACGAGACGAAGCCGACGCGGCTCGCGGCGCAGTGGGGCGCCACGTACTTCGGCGCCGACGGCAAGTCCAACCTGGCCGCAGACCCGGCCTTCGCCAAGATGCTGACCGCGCAGAAGGACCTGGTGGACAAGCTCGGCGGCTACGAGAAGCTGGAGAGGTTCCGCAACACCTTCGGGGACGAGTGGAGCGCCGAACACCCCTTCCACACCGGCCAGGTGGCCATGCAGATCGACGGCGAGTGGCGGGCCTCGATGGCGAAGGAGGCCGGTGTCGCCTTCGAGATCGGCACCGCCCCGCTGCCCGTCCCCGACGAGCAGGCGGCCGACTACGGCAAGGGCTACCTCTCCGGCACGATCATGGGGATCGCCGCGGGCAGCAAGAAGCAGAACGCCGCCTGGGAGCTGGTCAAGTACATGACGACCGACACCGAGGCGGTGGTGGCCTTCGCCAACGCCATCCACAACATCCCGTCCACGTTCGCCGCCCTGGACTCCCCGGCCCTCCGGGTGACCCCGGAGTTCAAGACCTTCCTCGACATCGCCCGGCACCCGAAGTCCAGCACCACCCCGGCCAAGGCCGACGGCGGCACCTACCAGCTGACCTTCGAGGACTTCGCGTACGGGGTGGAGAAGGGTGACGTGGCCGACATCCCGGCCGGTCTCGCCAAGACCGGCCAGCAGATCGACACGGACATCGCGAAGGCGAAGTAGCCCGATGACCGGCGCCCACCCCCTGCGGTCGAAGCGGCGGCGCTCCGCCCTGCGGACCGCGGCCTTCCTCTCCCCCTGGCTGATCGGCTTCGCCGTCTTCTTCGTCTACCCGCTGCTGTCCACCCTGTACTTCTCCTTCACGCGGTACGACGGCTTCCGGCAGCCCGCCTTCAACGGCCTGGACAACTGGAGCTATGTCTTCACGGACTATCCGCTCTTCTGGCCGGCCATGCGCAACACGCTGTGGCTGGTCCTGGTGATGGTCACCTGCCGGGTCGCCTTCGGCCTCGGCATCGGGCTGCTCATCACGAAGATCAAGACGGGGACCGGGATCTTCCGGACCCTGTTCTACCTGCCCTACCTGGCCCCGCCGGTCGCCGCGACCCTGGCCTTCGTCTTCCTGCTCAACCCCGGCACCGGACCCGTCAACACCCTGCTGGACGCGGTGGGACTGCCCACCCCCGGCTGGTTCACCGACGCCGACTGGTCCAAGCCGGCCCTGACCGCCCTCGCCCTGTGGGGGGTCGGCGACCTGATGGTCATCTTCATGGCCGCGCTGCTCGACGTACCCAAGGAGCAGTACGAGGCCGCGGAGCTGGACGGGGCCGGCGCCTGGGCGCGCTTCCGCCACATCACCCTGCCCAACATCTCGCCGATCATCATGTTCGCCGTCGTCACCGGGGTCATCCAGGCCATGCAGTACTACGCCCAGCCGCTGGTGGCGGGGAAGGTCGCGGCCGGGGTCATCGGCGGCTCGGGCCAGCAGTTCGAGCCGGGCTATCCCGACAAGTCCACCCTGACCCTGCCCCAGCTCGTCTACAACCTCGGGTTCCAGCGCTTCGACTACGGCACCGCGTGTGTCGTCGCGCTCGTCCTGTTCGCCCTCTCCATGGCCTTCACCGCGCTCCTGATGCGGCGCCGTGGCGGTCTGATCGGAGCAGGTGGATGAGCAGCGCGCACACCGGCCGGAGATCCTCCAAGGCGGTACTGCACTGGGTCGGGGTGCACTCGCTCGGCGTGGCCGCCGCCCTCTTCTTCGTCCTCCCCTTCGTCTTCCTCCTCCTCACCTCCCTGATGGGCGACCGGCAGGCGCTGACCCGCGACCTGTGGCCCGACACCTGGGAATGGGGCAACTACGCGAAGGTGTGGCACACCCCGGGCTTCCTGACCTGGTGGCGCAACACGCTCCTGTACGCCGGACTGGGCACCCTGTTGACCGTGGTCTCCTCCGTGCCCGTCGCGTACGCGCTCGCCAAGTTCCGCTTCCGCGGGCGACGGCTCGCGCTGCTCCTCGTGATCGCCATGATGATGCTGCCGCCGCAGGTGGTGGTCATCCCCATGTACCTCTTCTGGGCCAAGCAGCTCGACCTGTCGGGCACCCTGTGGCCGCTGATCGTCCCGATGGCGTTCGGCGACGCCTTCTCCATCTTCCTGCTCCGCCAGTTCCTGCTGACCATCCCCGACGAGTACCTGGACGCGGCCCGGGTCGACGGCTGCGGCGAGGTGCGCACCCTGCTGCGCGTGGTCCTGCCCATGGCCCGGCCCGGGATCGCCGCCGTCGCGCTCTTCCAGTTCTTCTGTGCCTGGAACGACTACTTCGGCCCGCAGATCTACGCCTCCGACAACCCGGCCGCCTGGACCCTCAGTTACGGACTGGAGTCCTTCAAGGGGGCGCACCACACCAACTGGAACCTGACCATGGCCGCGACCGTACTGGTCATGGCACCGGTGATCGTCCTCTTCTTCTTCGCTCAGAAGGCGTTCGTCGAGGGAGTCACCCTGACCGGCGTGAAAGGCTGACGACGATGAAACTCGCAGTGGTGGGCGGCGGTTCCACCTACACCCCCGAACTGATCGACGGGTTCGCACGGCTGCGCGACACCCTGCCCGTCGGCGAGCTCGTGCTGATCGACCCGGCCACCGAGCGGCTGGAGCTGATCGGCGGCCTGGCCCGGCGGATCTTCGCCCGCCAGGGGCACCCGGGCCGCGTCACCACCACCACCGACCTCGATGCGGGCATCGACGGGGCCGACGCCGTCCTGCTCCAGCTGCGGGTCGGCGGACAGGCCGCCCGGCTGCGGGACGAGACCTGGCCGCTGGAGTGCGGCTGCGTCGGCCAGGAGACCACGGGCGCGGGCGGGCTCGCCAAGGCCCTGCGCACGGTCCCGGTGGTCCTCGACATCGCCGAGCGGGTCCGGCGGACCAGCCCGGGCGCGTGGATCATCGACTTCACCAACCCGGTCGGGATCGTCACCCGGGCCCTGCTGCGGGCCGGGCACAAGGCCGTCGGGCTGTGCAACGTCGCCATCGGCCTCCAGCGGAAGTTCGCGGCCCTGCTGGACCTGGCGCCGGCCGACATCCACCTGGACCACGTGGGCCTCAACCACCTCACCTGGGAGCTCGGCGTGCGCCGGGGCGGACCGGACGGCGAGGACCTGCTGGGGACCCTGCTCGCCACGCACGGCGAGGCCGTCGCCGGGGACCTGCGGCTGCCGCGGGCGGTGCTCGACCGGCTCGGCGTCGTGCCCTCGTACTACCTGCGCTACTTCTACGCCCACGACGAGGTCGTCCGGGAGCTCGGGGCCAACCCCTCGCGGGCCGCCGAGGTCGCCGCGATGGAACGCGAACTGCTCGCCCTGTACGGGGATCCCGCGCTCGACGAGAAACCGGCGCTGCTGGCGAAGCGGGGCGGCGCCTTCTACTCCGAAGCCGCCGTGGACCTGGCCGCCTCCCTGCTGGGCGACGGCGGGCCGGCCGTGCAGGTGGTCAACACGTACAACAACGGCACGCTGCCCTTCCTGCCGGACGACGCGGTGATCGAGGTGCAGGCCCGCGTCGACGGATCCGGCCCCGTCCCGCTCGCGGTGCCCCGGCTGGACCCGCTGTTCTCCGGGCTGATCGCGCACGTGAGCGCGTACGAGGACCTCGCGCTGGACGCGGCCCTGCGCGGCGGGCGCGAGCGGGTCTTCAAGGCACTGCTGGCGCACCCGCTCATCGGGCAGTTCGACCTGGCCGAAGGACTGACCGACCGGCTCCTCGCGCACAACAAGGAGCACCTGCCATGGGCGTGACGCTCCCCTCGGTGCTGGCGATCGACGCGGGCAACAGCAAGACGGACGTGGCGCTCCTCGCCCCGGACGGCTCGGTGCTGTGCTCCGGCCAGGCCGGGGGCTTCCAGCCGCCGCGCACGGGGGTGGCCGCCGCCGTCGACGTGCTGGCCGAGGCGATGGCCGACGCCGGGCTGCGCACGGACCCGGCGGCCGGGCCGCTGGCCGAGCGGGTGTCGGCGTGCCTGGCCAACGCCGACTTCGCGGTGGAGGAGCGGGAGCTGGCGCGGGAGATCGAGCGCCGCGGCTGGGGCCGTGCGACGGCGGTGCACAACGACACCTTCGCGCTGCTGCGCTCCGGGCTGCCGACGGGCGCCGGCCCGTGCGGAGTCGCGGTGGTGTGCGGGGCGGGCATCAACTGTGTCGGGATGACCCCGGACGGGCGGACCGCGCGCTTCCCCGCGGTCGGGCGGATCTCCGGCGACTGGGGCGGCGGGGGCGGACTGGCCGAGGAGGCCCTGTGGTTCGCGGCCCGGGCCGAGGACGGGCGGGGCAGGCCGACGGAACTGGCCCGCGCGCTGCCCGCGTACCTCGGCCACACGTCGATGGCCTCGCTGATCGAGGCGATGCACCTGGGCCGGGTGCCGCACGCGCGGCGGCACGAGCTGACACCGGTGCTGTTCGCGGTGGCGGCCGCCGGGGACCCGGTGGCGCTGTCGCTGGTGCACCGGCAGGCGGACGAGGTGGTGGCCATGGCGTCGGTGGCGCTGGGGCGCCTGGGTCTGCTGGAGCAGGAGGTGCCGGTGGTGCTGGGCGGCAGTGTGCTGGCGGCCGGACACCCGCACCTCAACGACCGGATCGCGGCGGGCCTCGCCGAACGGGCCCCGCGCGCCCGCATCTCCGTCATCACGGCGCCGCCCGTGCTCGGTGCCGGCCTGCTGGGCCTGGACGCCCTCGGGTCCCCGCCCGAGGCCTATGAAAAACTCCGTACCCATTTCGGTTGAACCCGCCCCGGAAGTCCTCCGGTCTGGAACCGTGGCGCCCGTGCGGACGTATTGACGGTGAAGGGGCGGCGAAGGGGGCCCTCAGGGACGGATCGCCCTGGATCCAGCACCGGGTGCTGTGGTCGACCGGCACTACGGCCATACTGCTGCGCAGGGGGTACCTCCCAGCGTCGGCTGGAGGACGACAGGACCGAGGGGGAGGTCACGGTGGCGATCACATCACGCGCGCCCGCGCCCGGGGGCGGTACTTCCGTGCCGTCCGCCGGGCCGACGGCGCCACCGCCCGTCGGGCCGCCCGGGCGGGGCACCGCCTGGGCCGAGGGCGTGGAGCGGCTGCGCGAGGCGGCGACCACCGAGCCGGGCCGGCTGCGGATCATCGGCGCGGTACTGGCCGCCCTGATCGTGCTGTTCGGCACGGTGAGCGTCTGGGAGATCTCCGACCGGGCCGCGGCCGCCGACGACGTGGTGGGCCGCAGCCAGCCGCTGAGCGCGGACGCGGCGAGCATCTACCGCTCCCTGGCGGACGCCGACACGACCTCCTCCAGCGGGTTCCTGCTGGGGGCCCAGGAGCCGCGCGAGGTCCGCCAGCGGTACGAGAAGGACATCGCCAACGCCTCCAAGCTGCTGGTGAGCGCGGCCGCCAACACCGGTGGCAACGAGGACTCCCGCCGGCAGATCACCGTGCTGAGCGAGCAGCTCCCGCGCTACACCGGTCTGATCGAGCAGGCCCGGGCCACCAACCGGCAGGGCCTGCCGCTGGGCGGCGCCTACCTGCGCTACGCCAACGAGCAGATGACCACCCAGCTGCTGCCCGCCGCGCAGCGGCTGTACGAGTCGGAGACCAAGCGGCTCTACACGGACGACGACGACGCCCGGTCCTGGCCGCTGGCCTCGATCGGGCTGGGCCTGCTCGCGGTCACCGCCCTGGTCTGGGCGCAGCGGCGCAACTACCGGCACACGAACCGGGTCCTCAACCACGGACTGGTGGCCGCGACGGCCGCGTCGGTGGTGGTCCTGCTGTGGCTGACCGTGGGGCACACGGTGGCACGCGCCTCGCTGAGCGAGGCCCGGGCGGACGGGCAGGAGTCGATGAAGGTGCTCAACGACGCGCGGATCGCCTCCCTGCAGGCGCGGGCCGGTGAGAACCTGACCCTGATCGCGCGGGGCGCCGTACTGGCCGAGGACAAGAAGTCCGACAAGTACGACGTGGACTTCACGAACAACATGGAGCAGTTGGACGCCGGACTGGCGACCGCGCTGCGGCTCGCCGACGACGCGGCCGGCCGGGACCCCGTCAGCCGGGCCGCGGACGGCGTGAAGCAGTGGAAGCAGCGGCACACGGCGGCCCGGGAGGCGGACTTGAAGGGGGACTACGAGGCCGCGCTGCCCCTGGTCGTCGGGGACGAGAAGCACAAGGAGAGCAGCGGCGCCGCCTTCGACACGGTGGACGCCTCCCTGGAACAGGCCGTCGCCCACGAGCAGCGGGAGTTCACCCGGTCCGCACAGGACGGGCTCGGCGCGCTGGGCGGTCTGGTGACGGGGGCCGCGGTCCTGGCGGTCATCGGTGCGGCAGCGGCCCTGCTCGGCATCGGCCGCAGGCTTTCGGAGTACAGGTGAGCGCGATGCGGATACGGACGAGGCGGGCCGCCGAAGGTCACGAGAACCACGGGAACCCCACGGGCCGGGCCGGGCGGGCGGCGACCGCGGGCGCGGCCTCCGGCATCCGCCGCGCGGCGGGCCGGCTGCGCGGCTGGGGCGGGGTGAGCGCGATGGCCGTCGCCTGCGCGACGACCGCCGCCGTCGTCCTGCTGCCGCTGGCCCACGCGACGCCCGACACGGGCCGGCCGGTGGTCCGCCGGCCCGCGTCGATGGCTGCGGCCCCGGCCGCGCCCTGGGCCCTCACCGACACCTGCCAGGACCCGGAGGCCAGCCTGCGCCCCTCCGACGTGGACGGCGCGACCATCGCCCGGATCAAGGCGGCCGGCAAGCTCGTCGCCGGCGTGGACCAGAACAGCTTCCGCTGGGGCTACCGCAACCAGACCGCCGAGGGCAGCCGCCTCGACGGCTTCGACATCGACCTGGTGAAGGCCATCGCCAAGGACATCCTGGGCGACGAGAACGCGGTCATCTACCGGGCCATCCCCACCAGTCAGCGCATCCCCGCCCTCCAGGAGGGGCGCGTCGACATCGTCGTACGGACCATGACCATCAACTGCAAGCGGCTGGAGGACGTCGCCTTCTCGACGGCCTACTTCGAGGCCGGGCAGCAGGTGCTGGCGCCCAAGGGATCGCCGATCACCGGGTACGACCCCTCGCTGAAGGACCGGCGGATCTGTTTCGCGGCCGGTTCCACGGCGGAGGCGGCCCTGAAGGCCCAGTCGTACGGCTCGGTGCCGGTCACCGTCGCCAACCAGCTGGACTGCCTGGTGCGGCTGCAGCTGGGCGAGGTCGACGGCATCATCACGGACAACGCCCTCGCGGCCGGTCAGGCCGCACAGGACCCGTCGGTGCGGCTGGTGGGCTCGCCCTTCACCCGCGAGTTCTACGGGGTGGCGATGAACAAGGACGCCTCGGACCTGGTCCGCCGCGTCAACAAGGTGCTGGAGAACTACCGCACGGGTGGTGGTGACAGCCCGTGGATGAAGGCGTACCTCAAGCACCTGCAGCCCGTGCTGCCCGGTGTGACGGCGCCCCCCGCACCCAAGTACCGGGACGGCTGAGGACCGTGACGGTTTCGGACACGGGACCGGGCGCGGGGCAGGATACGGGGACGCACACGGAGGCGGCGGCGGAAGCGGAGGCACAGTCGGTGGAGGCGGGGTCTGCAGTGATGGACCGGGACGACGTCGACCGCGCCCTGGCCCGGCTGGGCGCGGAGCACGAGGCCGTCGAGACCTCGCTGCTAGCCCTCCAGGACCACGCCGGGCGCCGGCTGCTGGAGGGCGCCGCGCTGAGCGGGACCACCAAGGAGCGGTGGACGGCCGCCGACGCGGACATCACCCGGCTGTGGACGTACTTCGACGCCTACAGCGGGGCCCTGACCGCCGCCCGGGAGGTACGGGAGCGGCGCCGCTGGCCGAACCGCGAGGACCTGATCGAGCTGACCGAGCGGCTGCGCGGGCCCGGAGTGCTGATCGCCGGGGCCGGTGCCGAGGGCGTCGCGCTGGCGGAGCGGCTCTCGCTCGCCGAGCTGGTGGCCCGGATGAACGGCCTGTACGCGCGCTCGCTGGATCTGGTGGTCGCCGCCGACGCCGTGTGGTCGGCGCTGCCCGCCCGGATCGACCTGCTCGCCGCCGAGCTGCACCGCACCCGCTCGCTGGCCCGCTCGGTGGGGGTGCGGCCGGGCGAGCACCCCTCGGGCGACGACCTGGAGGACATCACCGCCGAGCTGACGGAGCTGCGCACCCAGGTGATCGCGGACCCGCTGGCGTTCTGGCTGCCGGCGACGGGCAGTTCCGCGCCCGGCGGCGGCCGTCCGGACACCGGGCGCTACGACCGGGCCGCGCTCGCGCTGGAGGACGTACGCCGCGAGATCGAGGCGGTGCTGGACGTACGGCAGGACGCCGAGCAGCGGCTGATCGCCCTGCGGGACGTGCTCTCGCGGGCCGACCGGACCCTGGCGGAGGCGCGGACCGCGCGCGGCGAGGTGCTGGCGAAGATCGCCGCGTCCGAGGTGCCCGCGGTGAGCGGCCCTCCCACAGTGCTCCAGGAGCAGCTCGCGGCGGCGGCCGAACACCGGCGCCAGGCGCGCTGGCACCGGCTCTCGCCGCTGCTGGAATCTCTGGAGGAGCGCGCCGAGGAGGAACTGCGGCGGGCCCGTGAATCGTTGACCGCGGTGACGGCGCCCCTGGCCGTACGGGCCGAGCTGCGCGGGCGGCTCGACGCGTACAAGGCGAAGGTGGCCCGTCACGGGATGGCGGAGGACCCCCTGCTGATCGAGCGGTACGACACCGCCCGGCGGATGCTGTGGAGCGCGCCCTGCGACCTGCGGGCCGCCGAACAGGCCGTCCTGCGCTACCAGCAGGCGACGGCGGAAGCGCTGACGCCGCCCCAGGACCGGACCGAACCACCACGACACCAGGAACAGCGGCCCGACGGGCCCGGGGAGGAGGACGCATGAGCCTGATCGGAACCGCCTGCGTTCGTCCCGGCTGTCCGGGGGCGTACGAGGACATGGGCGGCGGCGAGGTCTACTGCGACACGTGCGGGCTGGCGCCGGTCGGCTCGGTCGCGGCGGGCGCGGACGAGCTGGTGTCGCCGCCGACGGGGATGACGAGCGCGGCCCGCGGCTCCCTGGGCTCCGGCGGGTCCCGTGGCTCGATGGGGTCGCAGGGCTCCCACGGCTCGGCGCGGTCCTCGGCCTCGGCAGGGTCCTCCCGGTCCTCCTCCTCGCGCCGCTCGGTGTCCGGGAGGCTGTCGCGCTCGGTGTCGGGGACGACCTCCACCCGTTCGGTGTCGGTGCGCAGTTCGGGCTCGGCGGCCTCGGGCCGCAGCCGGCTGGGCGCCGGTCTGGTCAACGTGCCGGAGGTGCCGCGTCCGAATCCCTCGACCGCGGTCCTGGAGAACCCGGAGGTGCCGGAGCGCAAGCGGTTCTGCTCGCGCTCGGACTGCGGGGCTCCGGTGGGCCGCTCCCGGGGCGACCGGCCGGGGCGGACGGAAGGGTTCTGCACCAAGTGCGGTCACCCGTACTCCTTCGTGCCCAAGCTGCGCTCCGGTGATGTGGTGCGCGGCCAGTACGAGGTGGCGGGCTGCCTCGCGCACGGCGGTCTCGGCTGGGTGTACCTGGCGGTGGACCGGGCGGTCGCGGACCGGTGGGTGGTGCTCAAGGGCCTGCTGGACACCGGGGACCAGGACGCGATGGAGGCCGCGATATCGGAGCGGCGCTTCCTCGCGGAGATCGAGCACTCCAACATCGTGCGGATCTACAACTTCGTGGAACACCTGGACCAGCGGACCGGCTCGCTGGACGGGTACATCGTCATGGAGTACGTCGGTGGCAAGTCGCTGAAGGAGATCGCGAACGAGCGGCGCCGGCCGGACGGGCGGCGCGACCCGCTGCCGGTGGAGCAGGCGTGCGCCTACGGCATCGAGGCGCTGGAGGCGCTGGGCCACCTGCACAGCAGGAACCTCCTGTACTGCGACTTCAAGGTCGACAACGCGATCCAGCAGCAGGACCAGCTGAAGCTGATCGACATGGGCGCGGTCCGGCGGATGGACGACGCCGAGTCGGCCATCTACGGCACGGTGGGCTACCAGGCCCCCGAGGTCGCGGAGCTGGGCCCCTCGGTCGCCTCCGACCTCTACACGGTGGCGCGGACGCTGGCCGTGCTGACCTTCGACTTCCAGGGCTACACGAATGTGTTCGTGGATTCGCTGCCGGATCCGGAGCACATCGAGGTGTTCCGGCGGTACGAGTCCTTCTACCGGCTGCTGGTCCGGGCCACCGATCCGGACCCGGGGCGGCGGTTCTCGTCCGCGCAGGAGATGGCGGACCAGCTGACGGGCGTGCTGCGGGAGGTGGTCGCCCTGCAGACGGGCCGGCCGCGGCCGCAGCTGTCGACCCTCTTCGGTCCGGAGCTGCGGGTTCCGGATACCCAGCTGTTCGCCGACGCGGCCGACACCGTCGTCTCCCGGCTGGGCTACCGGCCGATCGCCTCCCGGCGGGGCGGCGGCCTGTTCGGGCTCGCCGGCCGCGGCCGGACGGCGGTCGCGGCCGGTAAGCACGCGCCCGGTGCGCACGCACCCGGTGGCGCCGCCCTGCCCGGGGCGGCGGCCACCGGGGCGCTCGGCCCGCAGGGCCGTACCCCCGGCGGCGGCACCCCGCCCGGCGGCACGCCCGTGTCCGGGGCGGCCGGTGGCGGCGCGGCGGGTACGTGGGCGCCCGCGACCGGCGGATCCGGGGCGGGTGTGGCCGGGCTCGGGACCACCGCCACGCGGGTGACGGGCGTGCCGGGTCCGCGACCCGCGCCGCCCGCCGCGGTCCAGGGCGCGGGGGCCGCACCCGCGCCCGTACTCCTGTCCCCGGAGCCGGCTGCCGCGAGAGCGACGACCCTCGACGCCCGCGACACCGCGCTGGCCCTGCCCGTACCGCTGGTGGACGCGTCCGACCCGAACGCCGGTTTCCTGACGGGTCTGCTGGCCTCCGCGCCGGGCGATCTGCTGGGCGCCCTGAGCGCGGCGCCGGCCGATTCGGCCGAGCTGCGGCTGCGGGAGCTGCGGGCCCGCCTGGAGCTGGGCGAACTGGCCGCGGCCGGACACACCCTGGCAGATCTGGAGGCCCGGCATCCGGACGACTGGCGGGTGGTGTGGGCCCGTGGCATCGCCTCGCTGGCCACCGGTGACGACGAGATAGCGGCCCTGTCCTTCGACGCCATCTACGACGCCTTCCCCGGCGAGCCCGCGCCGAAGCTGGCGCTGGCGCTGTGTGCGGAGGTACTGGGCCAGCTGGACAACGCCGCCGAGTACTACCGCCTCGTATGGATCACCGACCCGGGATTCGTGAGCGCGGCCTTCGGGCTGGCCCGCGTCCAGCTGGCCGCCGGGGACCGGGACGCGGCCGTGCGCACACTGGAATCCGTGCCCGAGGCGTCCATCCACTACACCGCCGCGCGGGTGGCGGCCGTACGCGCACGTCTGCGCGACCGGTCCCCGCAGGAGCCGCTGCTGGCCGACCTGGCGGCCGCCGCGGACCAGGTGGAAGCCCTGCGGCGGTTCGGACTGGACCCGGAGCGGCAGGAGCGGCTCGCGACGGAGGTTCTGGGCTCGGCCCTGGACTGGGTACTGTCGGGTAGCCGGGGTTCCGACCCCGGTCGGACCTCGCTGCTCGGCAGTCAACTGGACGAGCGGGGCCTGCGCTTCGGACTGGAGCGCTCGTACCGCGTCCTCGCACGGCTGGCGCGGCGTGGCGAGGAAAGGATCGAACTGGTGGAGCGGGCAAACCGTTTCCGTCCCCGGACGTGGGTGTGAGTGATGTCGATGCATCGGCTGTCGGGCTGCCCCAGCTGCGCGGAACCCCTGGAGGAGGGTGACCGTTTCTGCGGTGTCTGCGGCTATGCCGTGAGCGCTCCTCCCCCGGCCGCCGTGGACCACCCCACCATCCCCATCCCACCGGCGCCACCGGCCCGGCCGGCCGCCGCGGGCGCCCCGGCGGGCGGTTACGCGAGCCCGGCCCCGGCTCCCGGCGTTTCGGCCCCCGGCGTCCCGCGCGCCGCCGTCGAGCCCGCCCCGGGCTGGGGCAGCGTGGCGGCGGCCGCTCCGACGCTGGTCGACGAGCCGGCCGCCTGGGCCGCCACCCGGGCGGAACCGGAGCCGGAACCGGAGCCTCGGCAGGGTCCGGCCGGGGTCACCTACGCGGCCTCCGGCCACGGGAACCCGTACGGCAACGGAACCCCGCCGGAAGGCACCCCGTGGGGCGCGGCCGAGCACCCGTACGGCGCCGCGGACGGCCCCGAGACCCGCCACGACCGGCCCGGTGGCAGCCCCGGCACGCCTGCGGAGGGGGCACCCTGGGGCGCGGGCGAAGCCCCGTACGAGAATCCGCCCCAGACCGGCGGCGCGGCCGGCGGGAAGACCTGTGTCGCCTGCCGCGCCGGGCACGTCGACACCGACGGGTACTGCGAGCACTGCGGGCACGCGCAGCCCCGCGAGCGCGACCACATCGAGGAGGAGCTCGGGAGCGTCGCCGCCGTCACCGACCGGGGACTGCGCCACCACCGCAACGAGGACTCGTTCGCCGTGTCGGCCACCGCCCTGCCCGACGGCTCCGCCGCCACCGTGGCCATCGTCTGCGACGGCGTCTCCTCCGCCAGCCGCCCCGACGAGGCGTCGGCCGCCGCGGCCGTCGCCGCCAACGAGGCGCTGCTCGAAGCGCTCCCGCGCGGCGCCCACCCCCAGGAGGCCATGCACGAGGCGATCCTGGCCGCCGCCGAAGCGGTGAACGCCCTGGCCCCGGAGACCCCCGGCGCGCAGAACGCCCCCGCGTGCACCCTGGTCGGCGCCGTCGTCAGCGGCGGCCTGCTGACCATCGGCTGGGTGGGCGACAGCCGTGCCTACTGGGTCCCCGACGACCGCGCCGCTCTGCCCCGCCGCCTCACCGAGGACGACTCCTGGGCGGCCCAGATGGTCGCCGCCGGTCTGATGGGCGAGGCCGAGGCCTACGCGGACGTCCGCGCGCACGCCATCACCGGCTGGCTGGGGGCCGACGCGTACGACCTCGAACCGCACACCGCGACCTTCAAGCCCGACCACCCCGGGGTGGTGGTGGTCTGCACCGACGGACTGTGGAACTACGCGGAATCCGCGCGGGAGATGGCCCAGGTGGTACCCGCCGACGCCGCGACCCGCCCGCTGCACAGCGCCCAGGTACTGGTGGGGTACGCACTCGACGGCGGCGGCCACGACAACGTCACCGTGGCGGTCGTGCCGTTCGCCACGCACCCCGAGCAGGAACCGGGACCGGATGCGGAGCCGGGCCCGGCGGCAGGACCGGAATAGGAAGTGGAAGCGCGCCCGCAGGTCTGACCCGCCTGCCCGAGCCCCCTAGGAGTCCAACCGATGGCGAATTTCGCCAAGCCGAGTGCCCCGCGGTTCAGCGTGGAGGTGTACCAGAACGAGTTTCTCCCCGAGGGCGGACGGGACGTCCACGCGATCGTCACGGTGACCGCCACCGGCGGTGCCACCGCCACGCGCGCGCCGGTCGCCGACGGCACGGCGGCCGTGGTGCTCATGGTCGACTGCTCGGGGTCCATGGAGTACCCGCCGGAGAAGATGCGCGGCGCCCGTGAGGCCACGGCGGCCGCCGTCGACACCCTGCGCGACGGCACCGCCTTCGCCGTGATCGCCGGTACGCACGTGGCCAAGGAGGTCTACCCCGGCCAGGGCCGCCTCGCGGTCGCGGACGCGACCACCCGCGCCCAGGCCAAGGAGGCCCTGCGCGGGCTGAGCTCCGGCGGCGGCACCGCCATCGGCACCTGGCTGCGCCTGGCCGACGGCCTGCTGCGCGGCTCCACCGCCGCCATCCGGCACGGCGTCCTGCTCACCGACGGCCGCAACGAGCACGAGGAGCCGGCCGTGCTCCGCGCCACCCTCGACGCGTGCGCGGGCCGCTTCACCTGCGACGCCCGCGGGGTGGGCACCGACTGGGACGTCAAGGAGGTCACCGGGATCGCGAACGCGCTGCTCGGCTCCGCCGACATCGTGGCCGACCCGGCCCATCTCGCCGAGGACTTCACGCGCATGATGGAGAACGTCATGGGCAAGGAGGTCGCGGACGTCGCGCTGCGCCTGTGGACCCCGGTCGGCGTGGAGATCCAGTACGTCAAGCAGGTGGCGCCCGTCCTCCAGGACCTGACCGACCGCCGCACCGAGGCGGGCCCGCGCGCCGGCGACTACCCGACCGGGTCGTGGGGCGACGAGTCCCGCGAATACCACGTGTGCGTGCGCGTCCCGACGGCCACCGTGGGCCAGGAGATGCTGGCCGCCCGCGCCACGCTCGTGCTCCCGGCCGCGGCGGGCGGGCCGGACGGGAAGCCGACCGTCCTGGCCCAGGGCCTGGTGCGCGCGGTGTGGACGGACGATCTGGCGGCGTCCACCGCCATCAACGCGCAGGTCGCCCACTACACGGGACAGGCGGAGCTGGCAGAGGCCATCCAGCAAGGTTTGGAAGCCCGCAAAATGGGCGATGTCGGTGGTGCCACGGCCAAGCTGGGGCGTGCGGTACAACTGGCGAGCTCCTCAGGAAACGCCGACACAGCACGACTCCTGGCGAAGGTGGTGGATGTGGTGGACGCGGTGGCGGGTACTGTGCGGCTGAAAGCGAAGGTCGCCGATGCCGACGAGATGACTCTTGACACCCGTTCGACACAGACCGTCCGAGTGAAGAAGACCTGAGAAGACCTGACGTGATGACGCAGGGAGAAGAAGGGGGAAGCGCCGCCATGCCGACCTGCCCGAACGGGCACCAGTCCGCGTCCGACGACTGGTGCGAGGTCTGCGGCCACCGCATGGCTGCCTCGGAGGGCCCGCCCCCGGTGCCGTCCTACGGCTACGGCTTCCCCCCGACCGCTGGTGAGCCGACCGCCCAGGCCGAGCTCTGCCCGCAGTGCCGGACCCCGCGCGAGGCCATGGCCCCGTTCTGCGAGGAATGCCGCTACAACTTCCTCACCCGTACCCCGACTTCGTACGCCCCGGCGGCCCCGGAACCGGGGCCCCAGACGACGGGTGGCGGTGCCGGAGGCGGTGCCGGAGGCGGTGCCGGAGGCCGCGGTACGCCTCCGCCGCCCGTGCCCGCTCCCGGGACCTACTCCCAGGACCACTTCGAGTACCAGGGCTCGCGGCCGTCCCGGGTCAACCGGCCGGCCGAGCCGCTGCAGCGCGAGGACGACTGGCTGCTGCCGCCGCCCGCGCACGAGTCGCCCCTGGAGTACCAGCGGGCCCCGCAGCCCCAGTACCAGCAGCAGCCCCCGCCGCAGCAGCGGGAGTACCAGCAGCAGGGACCGCCGCCCCCGCAGCAGCACTACCAGCAGCAGCCTCCGCCGCAGCACCAGCCCTTCCCGCCGCAGGGCGGGGGCGCCTGGAGCGCGACGATCGCCCCCGACCGCTCGTACTTCATGGCGATGATGCAGCGCAGCGGCCCCGAGGCCGCCGGGCTGAACCTGCCCGCGTACTCCCCGGAGCAGCACCTTCCGCTGTCCGGCAGCCAGATCACCATCGGCCGCCGCCGTGCCTCCACGGGCGAGTCCCCCGACATCGACCTGTCGGTGCCCCCGGAGGACCCGGGCGTCTCCCACCAGCACGCGGTGCTCGTCCAGCAGCCCGACCTCAGCTGGGCGGTGGTGGACCAGAACTCCACCAACGGCACCACGATCAACGGCGGCGAGGAACCGATCCAGCCCTACGTCCCGGTCCCCCTCGCCGACGGCGACCGGGTCCACGTGGGCGCCTGGACGACGATCACGATCCGCCGCGGCTGATTCACCCCTCCCCCAGGGGCCACACGTACGGCCCCTGGGGATCGTCGAGCCACGACCACTGGCCCTCGGTGCTGACCGAGACCCCGAAGCGTTCCCTGGCCGGGCGGCCCTCGCGGCGCCACAGGTCCAGGGCCTCGCGGGGGTGCAGGACGCCCGCGGTCAGCACGAGCATGAACTGGAAGCGCTCGTTCTCCACCAGCTCGTACGGAATCCCGTACCCCGTACCGGCCGGGTCGGGCGGCGGGGCGGCCGTGGCCCCGCGCAGCGGCACGAAGTACGCCGAGGTGTGCAGGAAGTTGCCCTCGGCGAAGCCGGCGTCCCGGACGGTCAGCGCGATCAGGCCGGTCGACAGCGGCGCCAGGATCCGTGCCCCCGGCCGGCACTGGCCGAGCCAGGCGTGCGGGATCAGCGGCAGTGTGCAGGTCACGATGATCCGGTCGAACGGGGCCCGGGCGGGGCAGCCGCGCGCCCCGTCCCCGGTGACCACGACCGGGTGGTAGCCGAGCTCGGCCAGGTGCCTCCGCGCGGACTCGGTGATCTCCTCGTCCAGGTCCACGGTGGTGACGTGCTCCTCGCCGAGCCGGTGGCAGAGCAGGGCCGCGTTGTAGCCGGTGCCCGCGCCGATCTCCAGGACGTCGTCGCCCTCGCGCACGTCCAGGGCGGCCAGCATCTTCGCCATCAGGGAGGGCTGGCTGCTGGAGGAGACCTGCAGGCCGTCGCGCATCCGCGTGGCCAGCGGGGTGTCGACGTAGACCCCGCGCAGCCAGCGGGCCCGGCGTTCGGGGTCGGGGTCCTGCGCCCAGAGCCGCTCGTGACCGGCGCCGCGGCCGGTCCAGAAGTAGGGCACGAACACGTGCCGGGGGACGGCGGCGAAGGCCGCCCGCCAGCGCGGGTCCTCCAGCACCCCGGCGGCGGTCAGCTCCCGCACCTGGGCGGCGTGCGCGGTCTCCCGCAGGTCCCGTGTCTCGGTGTGCCCGGTGTGTGCGGCCATGCCTCCACTGTCCTGCGCCGGACCGCCGCGTGCGAGCGCGAGGCGGCCCGGAGGGACTCGAGGGGCTCGAAGGGGCCCGCGAGGGCTTCGGGGGACGGTCCTAGGACCTCGGTCCTGGATCCGGGCGTCTGAGACGATGGTCGGGTGAATGAGATTCCGCGGGGCACGCTTCAGGAGCAGACCTTCTACGAGCAGGTGGGCGGCGAGGACACCTTCCGCCGTCTCGTCCGGCGCTTCTACCAGGGGGTCGCGGAGGACCCGCTGCTGCGCCCGATGTACCCGGAGGAGGACCTGGGCCCCGCCGAGGAGCGGTTCGCGCTGTTCCTGATGCAGTACTGGGGTGGTCCGACCACCTACAGCCAGCACCGCGGCCACCCGCGCCTGCGGATGCGGCACGCGCCGTTCCAGGTGGACGCGGCCGCCCACGACGCGTGGCTGAGGCACATGCGGGTCGCGCTGGACGAGCTGGGCCTGGCGCCGGAGCACGAGGCGCAGCTGTGGAAGTACCTGACGTACGCCGCCGCCTCGATGATCAACACGGCGGGCTAGTAGCGGGGCTTCCGGGGGATGGGACCGGCCGGACTGCCCGGACCGGTCAGACCGGCCGGACCTGGAGGGCGCCCAGGCCGCCGGTGACGCCGGGGCGGCGCATGGCGACCGATCCGTAGGGGGTGCGCAGCCGCAGCCAGGACCCGGCGGCGAGCAGCGCCACGGGGGCGGGGGCGCCGGGCAGGGGAGCGGGGGCGGCCGCGGGTACGGCGGCCCGTACCGGCCGCAGGAAGCCCAGGGACTGCGCGGCGTGCACGGCCCGCAGCGGGAGCTCGGTGTCACCCACGGTGCGGGACCAGATCTCGCGGCCGATGCGGTCGCGCTCGGACCGGGTCCGGTGCTGCACGGGCAGGGCCTCGTCCCGGGCCCGGAACTCGGCGACGGCGGCGGCCACGGCCGCTCCCATCGCCTCGGGGCCGGGCAGCCCCGGAACCTGCCGCCAGCCGCCGCGGGGCGGGAGCACCCCGGCCCAGGGCGGTCCGGTGACCGGCCCGGGCACGGTGGCCTCGGCGGAGGCCTCGTCCACGGACTCCAGCAGCTCGCCGGCGGACACCGTCAGGTCCAGCGGCGTCGCGACGGGCGCGGCGAGCCGCACCGTGCGGACGGCCAGGATGTCGAAGGACGGCGGCCGCCCGAAGACGGCGAGCGCGCCGCCGCCCGCCTGGAGGCGTACGGCGGCGGCGCGGTCGTAGTGCACCAGCCGGCCCAGGAAGGCGGCGAGGTCCGCCGCCTCCCCGGAATCGGCGAAGCGCAGCTGGTCGTTCATGCCGCGAGGGGCCCTTCCCGGCCGGTGCCGGACTCGGACCCGGTCGCGGTCGCGGGTTCGTCGAGGTACTCCTCGAGGAAGTGCCTCTCCTCGGCCGTGATGCGGCGGGGCCGCCCCGCGGCGAGGTTGTAGGGCACGACCACGGTCTCGGCGCGCACGTAGACCGTCTCGGGCGCGTCCTCGGTCGCCTCGTCCTTGACCTCGTAGCGGATGGTCAGGGACGCGGCGCCTATCCGGGTCACCCAGGACTCGATGAGGACCGGCTCGTGGCGGTGTACGAGGGGCAGCTTGTAGTCGATCTCGTGACGGGCCACGACGGAGCCGCCCGTGAAGGACTCGCTGCCCTCCCCCGGCGCGAGGCGGAACATGAAGTCGATCCGCGCCTCCTCCAGGTAACGGAGGAAGACGACGTTGTTGACGTGCCCGAAGGCATCCATGTCCGCCCAGCGCAGGGGGCACCGGTAGTGGTGTCTGGCCATGACGGCTACCTCAGCCTCGGGTGAGCTTCTTGTAGGTGGCACGGTGCGGGCGGGTGGCGTCCACACCGAGACGCTCGACCTTGTTCTTCTCGTACGACTCGAAGTTGCCCTCGAACCAGTACCACTTGGACTCGCCCTCGTACGCCAGGATGTGCGTGGCGACCCGGTCGAGGAACCAGCGGTCGTGGGAGATGACCACGGCGGCACCGGGGAACTCGAGCAGGGCGTTCTCCAGGGAGGAGAGCGTCTCGACGTCGAGGTCGTTGGTGGGCTCGTCGAGGAGCAGCAGGTTGCCGCCCTCCTTGAGCGTCAGCGCCAGGTTCAGGCGGTTGCGCTCACCACCGGAGAGGACACCGGCCGGCTTCTGCTGGTCCGGGCCCTTGAAGCCGAAGGCGCTGACGTACGCGCGGGACGGCATCTCGACCTGGCCCACGTTGATGTAGTCCAGCTCGTCCGACACGACCGCCCAGAGGGTCTTCTTGGGGTCGATGTTGGCGCGGCTCTGGTCGACGTACGAGATCTTGACCGTGTCGCCGACCTTGATGGCGCCGGAGTCCGGCGTCTCCAGGCCCTGGATCATCTTGAAGAGCGTGGTCTTGCCCGCGCCGTTCGGACCGATGATGCCGACGATGCCGTTGCGCGGCAGCGTGAAGGACAGGTCGTCGATGAGGACCTTGTCACCGAACGCCTTGGAGAGGTTGTTGACCTCGACCACGATCGAGCCCAGACGCGGGCCCGGCGGGATCTGGATCTCCTCGAAGTCCAGCTTCCGCATCTTGTCCGCCTCGGCGGCCATCTCCTCGTAGCGGGCGAGGCGGGCCTTGGACTTGGTCTGGCGGCCCTTGGCGTTGGAGCGGACCCACTCCAGCTCTTCCTTGAGGCGCTTCTGGCGCTTCTCGTCCTTGCGGCCCTCGACCTTGAGGCGGGTGGCCTTCTTCTCCAGGTAGGTGGAGTAGTTGCCCTCGTAGGGATGCGCGCGGCCGCGGTCGAGCTCGAGGATCCACTCGGCGACGTTGTTCAGGAAGTACCGGTCGTGGGTGACGGCCACGACGGCGCCCGTGTACTGCGAGAGGTGCTGCTCCAGCCAGTTCACCGACTCGGCGTCGAGGTGGTTGGTGGGCTCGTCGAGGAGGAGCAGGTCCGGGGCCTCGATCAGCAGCTTGCAGAGCGCCACGCGGCGCTTCTCGCCACCGGAGAGGGTGGTGACCGGCCAGTCGCCGGGCGGGCAGCCCAGGGCGTCCATGGCCTGCTCCAGCTGGGCGTCCAGGTCCCACGCGTTGGCGTGGTCCAGGTCCTCCTGGAGCTTGCCCATCTCGTCCATGAGGGCGTCGGTGTACTCGACGCCCATCAGCTCGGCGACCTCGTTGAAGCGCTTGAGCTTCTTCATGACGTCGGCGGCGCCGTCCTGGACGTTCTCCAGGACCGTCTTCGACTCGTCGAGCTTGGGCTCCTGCATGAGGATGCCGACGGTGAAGCCGGGCGACAGGAAGGCGTCACCGTTGGACGGCTGCTCCAGGCCCGCCATGATCTTCAGAACGGTGGACTTACCGGCGCCGTTGGGGCCGACCACACCGATCTTCGCGCCGGGCAGGAAGTTCAAGGAGACGTCATCAAGAATCACCTTGTCGCCGTGCGCCTTGCGCGTCTTGCGCATGGTGTAGATGAACTCAGCCAAGAGAAACCGTCCGGCAGATCGATGGTGGGCAGATACACCCCATCTTGCCAGGCGTCCATACCTCGGGGGAAACGCGTATGGTCCGGGGGCCCTGACCTGGGGTCCAGAGTCAGGGCCCCGCACGATCCTGGTCGTCGTTGGCCGTCGGCGGCTGTCCTTGGACCACCTCTGACGGCCCAGGGACGGCCCAGCCTCGGAGGGCACAGCCCACCTTTGCGCAGGTGGGGGCTATGCCCGCCGCTGCACGACGCCCGCCGAAGCGAGCGCGTCCGCAACGGAATCCATGCCGACCACGACGACGTCCGCGCCGGCATCGGCAGGGGTGGACAGCTTCCGGGGCTTGTTCGCGAAGCCGATGCTCCGGACGCCTGCGGCTCGGGCCGCCTCGACGTCCGTGGTCGAGTCGCCGATGAGCACCAGGGCGGCAGGCTCGATACCCAAGGTCCCGGCGACGGCGAGCAACGGGTACGGATCGGGCTTCATGAGGTCGGGCCAAAGGACCGGACGCCCGACCACGGCATCGACCGTTCCTCCGATGCCTTGATCGCGAGGTACTCACGCACGCACTCGGCCGAGTTGTTGCTCACGACGGCAACCCGCCGGTTCGATTCCTTGGCCGCCGCCAGCGCCTGCACGGCGCCCGGAGCCGGGGGCCCGGCAACCTTGACCGCAGCGACCTCGGCGGCGGTCAGCGCTGCCTCCGCTTCAGCTAGCAGGGCCGCACCACCCTCCTGCGAAAGTCGATGGATCTCCATCGGGTCGTCGGTCGCGCGGGCACGGTCCGCGAGTGCCGGTGCACGGCTCGCAGGGTCCTCAAGGGACCCGGTACCGCGTCTGACGGCCCAGAGACGACCCAAGCGGCATGAGACGCCCCCTGCTCGCGGTTCCGCCGCGGGTGGGAGGCGGTTTTACGCGTACGGTCAGCGCCCCCGACCTGGGACCCTGGGGCGGGTCTCACCCTTTGGTCACCGTTGGGCGTTCGTCGGTAGCTGCTGGAGGCCCTTCGAGGGCCCACGGACGGCCCGGAACGGATCCTGTTCCCGTCGCTCCCCGTCGGCCGGGGATGCCTGCGTGGGGCGGAAAGCGCGGGCGGTAGCGGGACTCCGGAAACCCGACCAATATAGAAAGGAAGGTCCTTCAAGCGTGCTTCCGCGCGATTCCTCCCGCTTAGGCGAGACGCTGACCGCGTGGGCAGGAGGCACCGAGATGATCACTCAGGTACAGATTGCCACTGTGTTGGACCACTCGGTCCATGGCGCCGATGGAAGCAAGATCGGCGATGCCAAACATGTCTTCCTCGATGCTGTCACCGGCCAGCCCGAATGGGTCAGCGTCAAGACGGGTCTGTTCGGCGCCAGGGAATCTTTCGTTCCCCTCCGCGAGGCCACCATGGTCGAGGACCACCTCGAGGTTCCCTACGCCAAGGACACGGTCAAAGAGGCCCCCAATGCCGACGTCGACGCCGGGGGCGCCCTCTCAGCCGACGAGGAACACCGCCTCTACGAGCACTACGGCATCAAATGGGAGGACGGCGGGCAGCAGGCCAGCCAGCCCGGCCAGGGCGGACGGACCCGCGCTGCTGACTCCCGGGCCGTCACGGACGCCTCCACTGCAGAGGCCTCGCTCCGCTACGACGACACGACCGCCTCAGGCATCGCCCGCAGTGGCAAAGAGGACGTCGACACCAGCGCGCCCCAGTCCGGTTACGACGACACCACCGCCTCAGGCATCGCCCGCGGGGGCAAAGAGGACGTCGACACCAGCGCGCCCCAGTCCGGTTACGACGACACCACCGCCTCAGGCATCGCCCGCAGTGGCAAAGAAGACGTCGACACCAGCGCGCCCCAGTCCGGTTACGACAACACCACCGCCTCAGGCATCGCCCGCGGCGGAACAGCGCCTGCCCGATCTGACAGCTCCGAACGGAGTGAGGCGACGGCAGACTCCGAGGAACAGGGGCGCGCCGGCACGGAACAACCTGGTACAGGGCGAGCACGGCTCCGTATGTACGTGGCTCCCGAAGAGCGGTGAACGTAACTGGACGGACCGAGCGGCGAGAGGCGGACCCGGAAGGCGGTCAACAGCGTGCCGAAGCGGCCCGGTGAGGCGCTCGACGGCCCACAGACGGCCCAGGCGGCATGAGACGGCCCCCGGCTCGCGGTTCCATCGCAGGTGGGGGGCGTTTTTCGTCATCCGAGGGCCAGTTACCACCCCATCTTGCCGTACGTCCATACCCTCGGGCGAATGGGTAGGTCAGGCGCCCCTGACCTGCGGCGTGACCGGAGGGCAGGGCTCACGCTCCGGCAGCCGGCGTTGCCGGCGGTAGCGGCGGACGGCCCCGGCCGAGGAGCGAGGGCCGGGTCCGGAGGCAGTGGGCGATCGTTTCTCCGGTGAACTTCCTGGGCCGACCGGGCGAGCCGCTGTCAAGATCCTCCCCGCCGGTACCGATGCACCGCACCCCGAGCGGATCGAGAACCGAGTGGGGCAGATGGCTCACGAAGAGGAACCGGATCGACAGAACGGGCTGACCCGGGAAGCCGGCAGGCTGGGCAAAAAGCTCCCGTTCTGGGCATCGCGCGGAGAAATGGGCCCATGGGAGCAGAAGGAGAGCCTCCTGGCGAGGATCGCCGAACTCGAGCCGATCCTCGAGGCGGCGAAGATGCGCGCGTTGGCCAATTCCGAACAGAGCGAGGTGGCGCGGGCCTATGCGAGCAAAGCTCATTCGGAACTGAGCGAGGCCAAGAAGACGCTCGCGCACACATGGCATCCCATCATGCGCCGCGCGGAACACCTGGGTGTCGCGCAGTCGCATCTCGACGCCGCCTTGAACCTGCTGGTCTGGATGGCTCCGGACGATGACATCAAGGCGTTCCTGCCTCAGATGCTGGCCCTCACGGAAGAGCACTTCGACAGCAACGATCCGCGGCGGATCCGGGTCGCACAGCTCGCCCGCGATCTCCAGCACCCGGACGCCCGGGCGATCGATCCGAGCGAGCGCGCCTTCCTCGCCGAGACGGTCAGCCTTGCCCGGCGCCTTCTGCGGAAAGAGACGCTCCGCGTCCGCAGTTTCGTACGGATCGTCGCGTTGGTGACCGTAGGCCTCTTTCTCGCCGCGGCCGGGGTCGCGGCTGCCACATTCCACTGGGAGGACATGGTCCCGCTGTGCTTCACACCCGAGAACGGGAGAATGTACAAGGTGGTTTGCCCGACGACGAGTATCGACGTGAAAGACCCACCGACCCTCGCGCAGATCATGGCGACCACTCGCCCCGGGGACTACATCGTCGTCGAGATCGTCGGTGCCGTGTCCGCAACCATTGCCTCCGCAGCTGCTCTGAGACGGATCAGGGGTAGCGCGCTGCCCTACAACGTGCCGGTCGTACTCGCGCTGCTGAAGCTGCCCACGGGAGCGCTGACGGCCCCGCTCGGACTGCTTCTGATGCGTGGCGGCTTCATCCCGGGCCTCAGCGCCCTCGACTCTTCGGCCCAGATCATCGCGTGGGCCATCATCTTCGGCTACTCCCAGCAGCTGTTCACGAAGTTCGTCGACAGTCGCGGACAGGCTCTGGTCGACGCCGTTCGCGGTCCGGCCAGCCCGGCTGTGACCCCGAGCCCCGTGAGCATCGCCCCCCAGTCGGCCCAGGGGGCGTGAGGCGGCGCCCCTGTGCCCGGACGGCACCCCCACCGCTTCGCCCCGGGGCAGGATGCCTCTGGCAGGACGAACGGACATGGATGGGCGGAGCAGTTCACCCGCGAGCAGCGGGCGGCCGGCGCGCAATGGCGCGTGAGCAGGAGGTGGCCGAACTCGCGCGCCGGCGCGATCACCACTCGGTGTTCGCCGCGGCTGTGGGAAAGGACGCTGGACGCCGTGCGGGCCGGTCTCGGCGTGGAGAGCAGCCGGCAGGACGGCCGGGGGCCCGGCAGGATGGCGGGGAATGCGGGGGCGCTGCCTCCGCCGGCCGTACACGGAGGTACATGTGAACAACGCGCTCCTGGCGCTCGCCGGCGCGATCATCGCGGTGACCGGCACCCTGCTCGCGCCGATCCTCTCCCAGCGCGTGCTCGCACGCGTGCAGACGGAGCAGTTCGAACGGCAGGAGCGGGCGGCCGACGCCCAGTGGGTGCGCGAGCAGCGCGTGGCGGGGGTGGAGAAGCGGCAGGCCTGCTACGTCACGGCGAACTCCGGCTACCGCCGCTACCGCATCGAGCTCATGAAGTACCTGTGGCTCGTCCACAAGGGCGAGGTGACCGCGCAGGCGCGGACCGATCTGGAGGAGACGCGGCTCGCGATGCACACCGCCTTCGCGGAGGCCCAGATGGTCGCTTCGGACGCGGTGCTGCGAGAGCTGGACGCGATGACGACGACCCTGGCCGGCGCGTACAGCCGCACCCTGCACCTGGAAGAGGGCAACCCGCACCCCGGCTGGTCGTTCGAGGAGATACAGGCCGAGCTGCTGGAGCTGGGGGGCCGCTGGAAGAACATGCGCGGCCTCATGCGGGCCGACCTGGGGGTGAGTGCGGGCCCGACCGCCGCCGACGCCTGACCCGTCAGCGGGGGCGGGGGCGGTAGACGGTCAGGGCGTCGGGGAGCTCGTCGAGGACGAGGTCGGTCGGGGCCTCGGCGTATTCGCCGTCGTAGGCGAGCGGGGTGCCCGCGGGGATGTCCCCGATCCGCAGGCTGCGCAGGCGGGTGGCCACGTGGATCGGGGAGCGGCTCAGCGGCCCCGTGAAGGCGGCGGCCAGGAGCCGCGGGCCGGGGCGGCCACCGCCGTGGACGAGCCGCAGGTCCAGCAGGCCCTCGCCGAGATGGTCGCGGCGGCGGGGGGTGGGGCCGGTGCCGTGGTAGGTGCCGTTGCCCGCGAAGAGCAGCCATACGCTCCGGGGCCGTCCGGCGAGCCGCAGCCGCACGGGCCGCTGGGAGCGCAGCACCCGCCAGGCCGCCAGCAGGGCGGCCGGGCCGCCGCCGATCCGCGGGGCCCAGCGCAGCCGGTGGCCGAGCAGCTCCGGGTAGGCGCCGATGCTGAAGTTGTTCAGGAAGTAGCCGGGCTCTCCCCCGGGTCCCGGGGAGAAGCGGCCCACGCCGACGCGGACGGCATGTCCCCGCGCCACGGCCTCGCAGGTCGCCTCGGCTCCGTCGAGGCCGAAGTCCATCGCGAAGTGGTTGAGGGTGCCGCCGGGGAACACGGCCAGCGGCACCCCGGCCCGCAGTGCGGCGGTGGCGGCCGCGTTGACCGTGCCGTCGCCGCCGCAGACCCCGAGCACGGTGGCCCGTGAGGCTGCCTTGGCGAGCGTGGTGGACAGTTCCGGGCCCTCGCATTCGATCACCTCGGCCGCGGGCAGGCGGGTGCGCAGGATGTCGAGACCCGCGGCGGCGGCCGTACCCGAGCCGGTGTTGACCACCAGGGTGAGCCCGGCCCCGTCGGGGAGCGCGGGGGCCCCGGCGGCCGGCCGCTCGTCGCCCGGCACGACCCGGGCCTCGCGCGCGTCGCGCGCGAGGCGGCGTACGACGAACCCGGCGGCCACCCCCAGTGACGCGCCGACGAGCACGTCGGAGGGGTAGTGCACCCCGGTGTAGACCCGGGAGAACGCCACGGACGCGGCGACCGGGGCGAGGACGGCCCCCCAGCCCGGGGAGGCCAGCGCCACTCCGGTGGCGAAGGCGAAGGCCGACGCGGAGTGCCCGGACGGGAAGGAGGTGGTCTGCGGCTGGGTGGCCAGCTGCCGGGTCAGGGGCACGCCTTCCAGCAGCGGCCGGCGCCGGCGTACGGACCACTTGCCGACGGTGTTGATGGTCGCGGAGGCCAGCGCCAGCGAGGCGACCCCGCGCACGGCGGCCTTGCGGGCACCGGCCGACCCGAAGACCGCGATCGCCGCGGCGGCCCCGCCCCACAGCACGCCGTGGTTCGCGGCCCGGCCGAGCCTCGGCAGCACCCGGTCGGCCCCGGGCCAGTGCCGCTGCGCCACCGCGTCGAACAGTCGGCGGTCCCACCGGGCGAAGGCACCGGACCAGTTCAGTTCTTGATCAGCCATCTTCTGCCCTTACCCCGGGCGGCGGTTCCGAACCGGTCCGCGCGGCCACCCGGCCCATCGGGCCCGTCCGGTCGGGCCGCGAAGCCCACCCGTCAGGTCACCCCGCAGGACCTCAGGAGGTGTCTTCCTCGTCCAGCGGGCGCTTGCGCAGCAGCAGCACCACCAGGCCGCCCAGGACCACCAGGCCCACCGCCAGGGAGGCAATGACCGGGGTGGCCGCCGAGCTGCCGCTGATCGCCAGCCGCTCGTCGTCCGGGGAGGTCGTCGCGAGGGCCGCGGACCGCTCGCCCAGCACCTCGGCCGCCGAGCCGGAACCGGCTCCTGGGGCATCGCCCGAGGTGCCTCCCGGCGCCGGGGACGGGGGTTGCGGCCAGAGCGCCGTGGCCGTGGCGGCGGCCGCGGACTCGCTGGAGCCGGCCACGATCTGGGCGTGGGTGGGCAGCTCGCCGGTGAAGACCCGCCCGACCGGCACTTTGGTGGCGCCCTGGACGGTGATCGAGGCCGTCCCGTCGGGGGTGCCCGCGGGCACCTCGAAGTAGAGCCGGCTGCCGTTGACGGCGGTGGTCAGCGGCTGCCCCTCGGCGTCCACCACCCGCACCCCCATCGCGACGGCCGCCGCGTCGGGAATGACCGACACGCTCGGCGCCCCGGTCCGCACGGTCACCGGGCCGAGCCGGGTGCCCACGGCCCCCGACACGTCGCCCGGGTCCAGCCCGAGCGAGGCCGGTGGCTCCGGCAGCTGCCCGGCGGCCCGCTGCAGGTAGTCGGCCAGCTTCTCGGCCGCCGGGTCCGCGGCCTCGACCTGCGCCCCCTCCGCCAGCCGCCAGATCGCCACCTGGGTCCCGGCGGCCGCGCTCTGCGCCGTGAGGGCCCCTGCCCCGGCCGCCTTGGCGAGCCCGGCCAGATCGTTGTGCTGCGGGTAGGAGTGCTCCAGGACCCAGCGGATCCGGCCCGCCTCCCGGTTCCCGGCGAGCGGGCTGCCGCTCCAGCCGCTCTCGGTGTACCGGGCCTGGGGCTGGGCGTTGCCCGTCACGCCGACCCCGTACGTCTGGAGCATCCCGCCGCCGTCGACCCGCATCTCGTAGAGCCCGGCCGGGATCTGCCGGACCGAGCCGTCCCCGGACCGCAGGACCGCCTGCCCGAACGTCTTCAGCCCGTCCAGCACGGCGCTCGCACCCTCGGGCGACCTGGGCGCCACCGGGCCGGAGTCGGCTGACGCCCGCGCCGCGGGCGCGGTGGCGAGGGCCGCGGCCAGCAGGGCCACCGCCAGCGGCCGGCGCGCGGAGCCCCGTACCGCGGCGGAAGGTTCGAGAGGAACCGGGGCAGGAGCAGGAGCAGGAGCTGGAACAGGCGCAGACGAAGACGCAGACGCAGGAGTGGGATCAGGAGCGGAGAATGCGGGAACGGCAATCGACACAGTCTTCCCCTTCGGGCCAAAGACCCAGGTGCCCGTGAGTACCGGGGAATCCTATCCGCCTCGAACACTCAGACCACCGCCGCCTTCTGAGTGTCCATCAGAGGTGTCTCCGTCCGCACCACGCGCCGGAAGGCGGCGGTACCGCGATTGAGGTCATGACCGATGGCCGTCGCGTCGATCTCCGCGGAGAACCACCGGTTGCCCTCTCCGTCGGGCGGATCCTCCCGTACCCGTAGCCGCCCGTGCACCACCAGCGGCTCGCCGACGGATACGGAGCCGGCGAGGTTCACGGCGAGCGTCCGCCGCGCCCACACCGTGTAGAAGCTGGTGGTCCCGTCCGTCCAGGTGTCCTTGCGACGGTCGAAGTACCTCGGCGTCACCGCGAAGCGGAACCGCGCCGCCGGACCGTTCACCGTCTCCTTGTAGTCGATCTGCGTCGCCACATAGCCCACCAGCGTCACCTGCGTGTCGTACATCCCGGTCGCCCTCCCCCGTGGTTCCGGCCCGTACGGATCCGTACGGATCCGTGCGGACCAGCCGTACGGACCATCCGTACGTGGTACGAACCATGCTGGGGCAGGCCGCCGGTCCCCGCTCCGGCCTGTGGATTACTGCCGGGTTGTGGACAACCGGCTCCCCCCTGCGGCGACCGTGGCGTACTGCTCCCGCACCTCCCGGTAGCGCAGCAGCTCCGCCGCCACCGGTTCCAGCACCCGGGCCCGGCCGCACCCGGCCGCCGCCTGCCGCAGTCTGCGCTCCGCGTCCTGCCCGTACCTGCGCGCCGGACCGCGGGCCGCGAGCGAGCAGGACCATTCCACGAGCGGTCCGCCGATGATGCCCGCCACCATCAGCAGCACCGGCGGCAGCAGCCTCGGCTCCAGGACCCCGACGATCTGCCCGACCAGCCACAGCCCGCCGTAGATCTGCAGCAGGGTCATGGCCGCCTGTGCCAGCACCGCCGCCGGCCACCACGTGGGCCGCGGCGGTTTGATGCTCGGCACCGCGACCGCCGCGCCGAGGGTCACCGCGATCTCGTCCAGCGCCTCCGGCAGCCGCTCCGCGCCGCGCACGGCGGTCTCGCGGACCGCCTGCGCCCACGGGTCCGGCAGTCCGGACACCGCCTCGTCGGCGACCGCCCGCACGGCCTGCTCCACCCGCTGACGCGCGGTCACCTCCTCCTCGACCGGGGCCTCGGCGACCGCCGGGCCGCGCCCGCCGATCGCCGCGAGGGCGGCCAGACCCGCCAGGGAGCGGGGCGCGCGGCGGCCCTCGTACCAGCGCCACAGCCGCAGCCACGGCGTCCCGCACGCCTTTCCGGCATTGCGCCGCCACGCGCGCTCGGCGGCGAGCCCGGCCGCGTACGCGCCGACCGCCTCCGCGAGCCGGTCCTCGAACTCGGCGCGCGCCGCCTCCCCGATCTCCGGCCCGGGGTGCCCGTCGGCCACGTAGAGCGGTCGCAGACGCACGGCCGCGCGGTCGACGTCGGCGGAGATCCGCCGGGTGGCCGCGCCCTTCTCCTGGGTGAACTGTCCGAGGAGCTCACGCAGTTCCCCGACGCCCTCCCCGGTGAGCGCGGACAGTCCGAGGACGGTGGCGCCGGGCTCGCCGTGCTCGCCGAGGGCGATGCCGTCGTCGTCGAGGAGCCGGCGCAGGTCGTCCAGTACGAGGTCGGCGGCCTCCCCGGGCAGCCGGTCCACCTGGTTCAGGACGACGAAGGTCACCTCCGCGTGCCCGGCGAGCGGCCGCAGGTAGCGCTCGTGCAGCACGGCGTCCGCGTACTTCTCCGGATCCACCACCCACACCACGGCGTCGACCAGCGCCAGCACCCGGTCCACGTGGTCCCGGTGCGCGCCGACCGCCGAGTCCAGGTCGGGCAGGTCGACGAGGACCATGCCGCGCAGCGCCTCCGCCTCCGAGGTCTCGCGGGGCCTGCGCCGCAGCCGCCCCGGGATCTCCAGCCGGTCCAGCAGTCCGGCGGCTCCGTCCGACCAGCTGCACGCGATGGGCGCGGCGGTGGTCGGGCGGCGCAGCCCCATTTCGGAGATCTGCACACCGGCGAGTGAATTGAAGAGAGTGGACTTGCCACTTCCGGTGGCTCCGGCGATCGCGACGACCGTGTGCTGGGGCGACAGTCCACGGCGCGCGGCCGCCTCGTCCAGTACCCGCCCGGCCTCGGCGAGGGTCTTTCCGTCGAGCCTGGTGCGGGACAGACCGACCAGCTGGCGCAGCGCGTCGAGGCGCAGCCGCAGGGCCTGTCCTTCGGGGCTGAGCGGGGGCGCGGTCGACTTGCCGCCGTCACTGCCCGCGCCGGAGACGGCCCGTACGAGGGCCTCGTCGCCCTCGTCGCCGTCGTAGTCCTCGTCCCCCTCCCCGTCCTCGATCCCGTTCACGGCCCGGGGGCGCGAGCGCGCGATGAGTCCGTCGTCCCAGCGGTCGTCGGTGCGGTCGGTCAGGGCGGTCACCGCGTCACCTCTCCTTCTGCAGTACGGACAGCGCGGCAATCAGCTCGGCCTGTGGTTCCGGGGTCACTTCGAGCGCCTCCAGCGGGGCGAGCCGGCGGTCGCGTTCGGCGCGCAGCACCTGGTCGAGGTGGTCGCCGACCAGTTCCCCGCCCCGGTCGCGCAGCCGCAGGGCGGCCTGCGCGCCGATCCGTTCGGCGAGCTTCTCCCCCGCGGGCCGGGCCCGTTTGCCGCCGAGGAGGGCGGCGACGAGCAGGGCGGCCACGCCGTCGGGGTCGGGTGCGGGCTGCCGGTCGCTCTTGGCCACCTCTTCCTCGGCGAGTTCCTCCAGGACCCGCCGCCAGCGGCGTACGGCCATGCCGATGCGCTCGCCCGCCTCCCGGTCGGGCGCGGGCAGCGAGACCGCGCCGGCGGCCGGCTCACGCCGCCAGGCCTCGGCGATGCGCTCGTCGGCGGCGGCGACGGCGCACTGGAGGAGCGCGGCGAGGGATTCGGCGAGCGAGTCGAGCAGTTCGTCGGCGCTCGTGTCGAGCGGGTAGCCGCGCCACCGGGTCAGCGCGTCCCCGGCCAGAACGGCGCCGTGGTCGAGGCGGCCCCGGACCCGCCTGCCCTCCCGTTTGTACGCGTCCTCGACGGCCGAGGTCAGCCGTACGGCGGCGGCGTGCTGGGCGGCGACGGCCGAGGCGAGCTCCGGCATCCGGCGCTTGAGGGAGTCCAGCGCGCCGAGCGCGGTGCGCCCGACGGCGTACTGCCGGGCGGCCGGGTCCTGCGCGTGGTGGGCGAGCCAGGCGAACAGCGGGGCGACGGCACTGGCCGGCAGCAGCCCGCCCCCGCCGGTGGACTCGGGCAGCTCCGGGACGGTGAACCGCGGTACGTCGCCCAGCCCGGCCTTGGTGAGCAGGGCCCCGTACTGCCGCGAGACCTCGGCGAGCACCTGGTGCGGGACCCGGTCGAGGACGGTGACGAGGGTGGCTCTGTACTGCTTGGCGGTGCGCAGCAGGTGCCAGGGGACGGCGTCGGCGTACCGCGAGGCGGTGGTGACCATCACCCAGACGTCGGCGGCGCAGATGAGTTGGGCGGCCAGCGTCCGGTTCTCGACCACCAGCGAGTCGATGTCGGGGGCGTCGAGGATGGCGAGCCCGCGCGGCAGGCTGGAAACGGTCTCGATCCGCATCTCGCGGGTCGCGTGGGTGTCGGCCGGTCCGCGGTCGCGGGCCCGGGGTCTGGCGGCGGGGGGCACCTCCTCCTCACCGTGCGGGACCCAGACCCGCATCAGGTCGGGCAGTACGCGCATGCCGGCGAACCAGTGGTGGTCATCCGGATGGCAGACGAGCACCGGTGTGCGCGTGGTCGGGCGCAGCACCCCGGCTTCGCTGACCTGTCGGCCGACGAGGGAGTTGACGAGGGTGGACTTACCGGCCCCGGTGGACCCGCCGACGACGGCGAGCATCGGCGCCTCGGGCGCCTTCAGCCGGGGTACGAGGTAGTCGTCGAGCTGCGCGAGCAGCTCGGCTCTGGTCTGGCGGGCGCGCGGAGCGCCGGGCAGGGGCAGCGGCAGACGCACGGACGCGACCCGGTCGCGCAGGGCGGACAGGGCATCGAGCAGCTGAGGCCGAACATCCAAGGTCACCACATGCGAAGAATGCCCAATTTGGGACCATTTTTGAAGCTTATACGTCCTCTGCGCGCCGACCGCGACTCCAGTGGGACATTCTGGGCACGGCGGACGAGTGGGGCGCAGGCATAACGAGTGCACAACACCAGGGGCGCCGCGGCGCAAAAGCGATGCGAGAATCGCACCTGCCTGCGATTATCGGGACCGCTTCACCGAACCTCCACATCGTGGCTCGCGGGTGAAGCAACCGGGACAAGGCGACCGGAGCCCTATCCTTGACCCGGCACGGACCGCAGCCCCACCCCCACCGGGGGCTCCAGGCCCTCCAAGGCCGCCTTCCGGCCCCCGTAGCTCAGTGGATAGAGCAGGTGCCTTCTAAGCACTTGGCCGCAGGTTCGAGTCCTGCCGGGGGCACTCCTCACGTCCCACCTCAAGCCCTCCCTCCGGGGAGGGCTTTCGTGCGGGCCGGCTCCGCCGGGCCCGCCCCGGAGCCCGGCAGCTCGCTCTAGGGAGTGCGCGCCGGGCGGTACTTGTAGTACGTCAGGAACATGTCCACCCCGGTCTCGCTCAGGGCCGTGGTGGTCTCCTGGGGCAGGCCCACGCCGTAGGCGCTGTGGATCAGGTGCGGGTAGAGCACCAGTGAGTAGAACTGGATGATGGCGACCTCGACGTCCGGCATGTCGAGGCGGCCCTCCGCGATGAGCCGCTCGAAGGTTTCGAGCAGGGCCGGGCGGACCCGGTCGGGGCCGCTCCGCTTCCAGGCCACGCCGAGTTCGGGAAAGCGGACGGTCTCGTTGACCACCAGGTGGCGCAGTGCCATCACGTCGGGCCGGATCATGCCCTTCACCCAGGCCTCGGCGGTCCACACCAGCGCGGTGCGGAGGTCGTCGATGTCCTCCAGGCGGGCGGCGGTGCCTTCGACGGCCGCACCCAGGGCCTCTTCGAGGGCGTCTCCGATGACGGCCAGGAAGAGCGCGTCCTTGTTCCCGAAGTGGTTGTAGACGGTCACCTTGGAGACTCCGGCCTCCGCGGCGATGGTGTCCATGCCGACCTTGAAGCCGTCCCGCACGAAGGCCGTTCGCGCGGCCCTGACGATCGCCAGCCGCTTGCGGGCGGCCCGGTCGCCCGTCGGCACCCGCGGGTTCTCTTCCATCACCGCTCCGCCCGCCTTCGCATCCACGACCCGTTCCCCCACCGGTCGACGCCAGCCTAGCAGCCCCTGAACTGATCAGTTGAGTTCACATGAACCGACCTGTACAGTTCAAACGCGCCGAGTCCCACGGGGGTGGGCTGGGCGCCCCACCCCGGCCGGAGTAACCCCGGCGCACGTCGCTCCGCCCGGCCCGGTCGAGGCCGCGGCGGGCCACCGGCTGCCGCTCCGCACCGAGTACATGGACGTGGACGCGTACCGGTTCGGGCAACCGGACGCCCACGAACGGCCGGCCGAGCTGTGGCGGGACGAGCTGTCCGCGTTCGTCGGGGCGGCCGCGGGGAGTTCGGCCTTCCCGGGACCTGCGTCGGAATGCTGATGGCCGGTCAGGAGGCCTGCGCCTCCTACGGGGTGACCACCCTCGGCCACCCGCAGCCGGTCGACGGCGACACGCTCTTCCACCTGGCGTCGGTGACCAAGACCTTCACCGCCACCGCGCTGATGCGCCTGGTCGCCGAGGGCCCGGTGGAGCTGGACGCCCCGGTGCGCCGACCGCGTCCCGGCCTCCGTGCCCCGACCGACTTGCGGGAAGGCCGGGGATGCGGTTGCGTCGAAGGAGATGGGTACGTGGTTTCCGTCTCCCCTGGGTTGGGGGTGAGCCATCGTGCTGTTCACCCATCGCTCGGAGGCCGGCGAGAAGCTCGCCGAAGCGCTCCGGCACCTGAAGGGGGAAGATCCCGTCGTACTGGGCCTGCCCCGCGGCGGAGTCCCCGTCGCCTACCGGGTGGCCCGCGCGCTCGGCGCCCCGCTCGATGTGATCGTGGTGCGCAAGCTCGGCGTCCCCCACCACCGTGAGCTGGGCTTCGGCGCCATCGGCGAGGGCGGCGTACGCGTCATCAGCGAGGACATCGTCCGCGGCAGCCGCCTGGGACCGCAGGACATCGAGGCGGTCGAGCACGCCGAGGAGGCGGAGCTCACCCGGCAGGCCGCGCGGTTCCGCGGGAACCGGCCGCGGGTGCCCCTGGACGGCCGGACCGTGATCGTCGTGGACGACGGGATCGCGACCGGGGCCACGGCCGCCGCCGCGTGCGAGGTCGTACGGGCGCAGGGCGCGGCGCGCGTGGTGCTGGCCGTTCCGGTGGCCCCGCCGGACGCCGTCGCCCGGCTGGGCTCGGCGGCCGACGAGGTGGTGTGCCTGGCCACACCGCACGCCTTCCGTGCGGTCGGCGAGTGGTACCAGGACTTCTCCCAGACCTCCGACGAGGAGGTCGTCTTCCTGCTGGCGCGGGCGGCGGCCGACCCCGTCAGCCGCCCGCCCGTCCGGGCCGCCGAGGTCGAGGTGGACGCCGGCGGCCTCGTCCTGGCCGGCGACCTCGCCCTGCCGGAGGGCGCCGGAGCGGTCGTGGTGTTCGCGCACGGCTCGGGCAGCAGCCGCCACAGCCCGCGCAACCGGTCGGTGGCGGCGGACCTCAACCGGGCGGGCCTGGCCACCCTGCTCCTCGACCTGCTGACGCCCGACGAGGAGGTTGACCGCGCCAACGTCTTCGACATAGAGACCCTGGCCGGGCGGCTCGCGGACGCCACCGCCTGGCTGCGCCGCCGCGAGTCCCTCCCGACGGGCTGGTTCGGGGCGAGCACCGGGGCCGCGGCGGCGCTGTGGGCGGCCGGGGAGACGGGCGCGGAGATCGGCGCCGTGGTGTCCCGCGGTGGTCGGCCGGACCTGGCCGGTGCGCGGCTCGCCGCCGTACGGGCTCCCACACTGCTGATCGTGGGCGGCCGGGACTCGACGGTGCTCGACCTCAACCGCCGGGCCCAGCGCGAGCTGCGCTGCGAGAACCGGCTGGAGATCGTCCCGGGGGCCACCCACCTCTTCGAGGAGCCGGGAGCCCTGGAGGAGGTGGCCGACCTGGCCCGCGACTGGTTCACCCGCCACCTGGTGCCGACCTAGACCGGACCGGTCGGACTGGACCGGTCGGACTGGACCGGTCGGACTGGACCGGTCGCGCGGCGGCGGCAGCAGTGGCGCGGCAGCGGCGCCGCGCGCGACCATGAGGAGATGGAGCAGGCGTCGGTGCAGGATGTCAGCACCCCGGGCCGCATCGCGTCGCCCGGTGAGGGCATCGGCCCGGACGAGCTGGCGCTCGCGGCCCGCAACCACGGGCTTCCGCTGGAGGCCCTGCGCTACGAGGTCACACCGCCCGGACTGCACTACGTCCTGGTCCACTACGACATACCCGCCGCCGACCCGGCCGGCTGGTCCCTCACCGTCGGCGGCCGGGTCCGTACCCCGCTGACCCTGGACCTCGCCGCCCTGCGCGCGTTCCCCTCGGTCACCCTGCGCGTCACCATGGAGTGTGCGGGCAACGGCCGGGCCCGCCTGACGCCCCGGCCGGTCAGCCAGCCGTGGCTGGTCGAGGCGGTGGGCACCGCCGACTGGACGGGCGTACCGCTGCGTCTGGTGCTCGCCGGGGCCGGGGTGCGGCCGGACGCGGTCGAGGCCGTGTTCACCGGCGCCGACCACGGGGTCGAACGCGGCGTCGAGCAGGACTACCGGCGCAGCCTGCCGGTGGCCGCCGCCACCGGGGACGACCCCGAGGTGCTGATCGCCTATGCCATGAACGGCCTGCCCCTGCCCCCGCAGCACGGGTGTCCGCTGCGGCTGGTCGTCCCCGGCTGGTACGGCATGGCGCACGTCAAGTGGCTGCGCGAGATCACCCTCGTCGACGCGCCGTTCACCGGATTCCAGCAGGCTGTGGCCTACCGCTACCGGCGGGCCGCCGACGATCCGGACGACCCCGGCGAGCCGGTCACCCGGATCGCGCCGCGCGCCCTGATGGTCCCGCCCGGATTCCCCGACTTCATGTCCCGCACCCGTATCGTGCGTCCCGGCCCCGTACCCCTGGAGGGGCGGGCCTGGTCCGGCCACGCGCCCGTCGAACGGGTGGAGGTGAGCGCCGACGGGGGCCGCTCCTGGACCCGGGCCGAGGTCGCGCCGCCGGGGCCGCACCGGTGGGCGTGGCAGGCCTGGTCCTGTGTCTGGGCGGCGGCGCCGGGCCGCCACACGCTCACCGTCCGCGCCACGGACGCCGAGGGCGGCACGCAGCCCCTCGAACAGCCCTGGAACCGCGGCGGTTTCGGCAACAACCTGGTCCAGCACGTCCCGGTCCTGTGCTGCTGAGCGGGGGGAGGGGGGACGACGGCGGACAGCGGGGCGCCGTCAGCCGAAGCAGCCTTCGACGTAGTCCGCGGTGCGCTGGTCGGAGGGGCTGGAGAACATCGCCGGGGTGGGGAACGCCGACCAGGGTCATGATCAGGAGGGCCGTGGCGCCGACGCCGCGGGCGGAGCCTCGGAAGATCCGGTCGGCCGGGTCGCTGCCCTTGGCGAGAGGGCGGGGGCGCCGCCCCGGTCGGCGGGCTCGGGCGCGGCGACGACGGTCGTGGTCGCGGCGGTCACAGCAGGCCTCCCCCGCGGACGGCCAGCCCCGGCGCGTCGGCGGCGCCGGGCAGGCGCAGGCCGCGCAGCCACCAGGTGTAGGTGACGCCGGAGGCGACCTGCGCCTCGGTGACGGCGGACACGGAGGGGCGTGTGTGGGCCCTGTGATCCCTAGGAAATTCCGAGAATCCGCACCGCTTGGTAGTAGGTCCACGCGGTGCCGTCGCAGGAGCTCCTGCGGGAGCCCGAGTACTGCGCGCAGACCCGCTTCAGGTCCGCGTGGAACGCCAGGTCCAGCCGGGTCTTGGCGGCCGGAAACAGCCCTGCCGCGCGGTGGTTGCGGTACCCGAAGTCGTGGCGCGCGCAGGCGTCCGCGAAGGGGAAGCCGAGGGGGTTGTCGGGGGACGAGGTGCAGTGGTCCGTCGACCAGTCGAAGCCGTACGCCGCCCAGGCGGCCCGGTGCTCGCGGGCCTCGGCCCATTCGTGGTAGCTGGCGGCGCTGGTCTGCGTCCAGCGGCTCAGCACCTGCGGCTTGTCGGCCGGGACCTGAGGAGTCGCCCAGGCCGCCGGGGCGAGTGCGAGCACCGCGGTGGCGGTGGCGGTGGCGAGACCAGGGACGAGAGCGGGGACGAGGCGGCGACGGCGCATGGGGTTCCTCGGTGCCGGGGCGGACGGGTCACCTCCGGCCAACTCCCGCGGGCACCGCGCGGTTACTGCGCGTCGGTGGAACCGGACCCGACACCCTCCCAGGTATGAGCCCGTATGGGACCTGCGGCGCATTTCAGGTTCGTCCTGAGGAGGGACGCGCGGCGGGGGCCCGCCCGCCGAGACTGGAAGGCATGAACCGCCGCCCGCTCGTCGTCGCCGCAGCCACCGTGGGAGTCCTCGCCACCGCCGCCTTCGCGCTGCCCAATCTGCCGCCCAACCCCGTGACCGACACGATCGACAGCAAGGTGTACAAGGAGAAGGGCAAGCGCTTCGCGAGCGCCGCCGACGCCCCCACGCGGGAGAAGGCGCCGTTCGCCCTGCCGTCCTGGATACCCAAGGACGCCACCGACGTCCGCATACGGGTGCGCACGAGCGGTGAGGCCCGGCTGATCCGGTTCACCCTCGGCGCGACCCCGCTGGACGGACCCCAGTGCGGTGCGGGCACGTCGAAGCCGGTGGGCGCCACCCCGGATCTGCACGCCAAATGGTGGCCGGGCAGCCTGCGGGACGGTGTGCGCTCCGAGTGCCGGGGTACCCACCAGTATCAGGTCGTGGTGCGCGGCAAGCGGGTCTACGCCTGGACGGACGGCACCCCGTCCCCGGACTCCGTGGGGCCCCGGGACAGCGCCGCCTCCACGCCCCGGACCCAGGGCTGACCACTTCGCCCGCCCAGCCCGGCGGGCCAGGACCGCTCAGTCGCGGGCCAGGGCCTCCGCGGTGGCCCGGGCGAAGCCCTCCGGGTTGTCGAGCATGATGTTGTGCCCGCAGTCGGGGACGGACACCACGGCCACGCCCGAGGCCTGGAGGGCTTCGGCGCCCGGGAGCGGGCCGTCCGCCTCGGGCAGCAGGTAGGTGCGCGGGATCTTCGACTCCAGCAGCAGCTCACGCATGGTGGGCGTGGTGCCGGCGGCCAGGTGGACGGCCGTGCGGTACAGGGCGGTTCGGCCGGCCAGCCGCATGGTGGACCACCAGTGCGCGCCGACCCTGTCCCGCACCTCGGCCCAGCCCCCGGCCAGGAACTCCTCCTCGGTGTAGGAGGCGATCCCGCTGCTGCCCGGCATGACGGGGCCGGGCTGCTGCGGATCCAGGTTGGCGTCGACGAGCACCAGCCGGGACACCAGGTGGGGGTGCCGGTCCGCGAGCACGATGGCCACGGCCCCGCCCATGCTGTGGGCGATCAGCTCGGCGCCCTCCACACCGGCCTCGGTGAGAGCGGCCGCCAGCGCGTCGGCATGCGCTTCGAGGGTGTAGCCGAACCCCTCGGGCCGGTCGCTGTGCCCGTGGCCCAGCAGATCGACGAGCAGCGAACGCCGCCCCGCCAGCAGCGGATGGGTGGCACTCGCCGCGAAGTAGGCGGGCGAGGTGGACCCGAGCCCGTGCACGTATACCCGGGCCGGCTCCTCCCCCGCCAGCTCGACCCAGCGCATCCGGTCGCCCTCGGGCGTGACCACGGCGTTCCTCACGATGCTCCCCCTCAAGTGGTTCGTACAGCAGTCTTCGACAGCCGGAACAGGCTAAGTGCTGCCCCGGGGGCAGGGGTGTGCGGCGGCCGCCACGCCGTACCCGGCATCGGCTGACCATCCGTCATGCGCGCACTATCGTGGCCGCCATGGACATCCGCCGGGCCCTTACCTCCGCCGAGCTCACAGCCGCCGAGTCCCTCTTCGACGGGCCTGCCCGCACGGAGTGGTCCGAGCGCTTCCTCGCCGCCCCGGGGCACCTGATGCTCATCGCCTACGTCGACGGCGTGCCCGCCGGGATGGTCTCCGGCATCGAGATGAGCCACCCCGACAAGGGCACCGAGATGTGCCTGTACGAGCTCTCCGTGGACGAGGGGTACCGCCGTCGCGGCATCGGCCGCGACCTGACGCTGGCCCTCGCCGAGGAGGCGAAGGCCCGTGGCTGCTACGGCATGTGGGTGGGGGTCGACACCCACAACGAGGCCGCTCTGGCCACCTACGACGCCGCCGGCGCCCGTGACGAGGGGGTCTTCTCGATGCGCGGCTGGCCCCTCGCCCCGTAGCCGGTCACCCGGACCCCGCCCCGCCCGGCCGCTCTTCGGGCCGCCTCCCAGGCAACTTCCGGCCCCGGCGCGGCGCTTAGGGTGTTCGCTGGTCGGCCCATCGGTCGACCGGGGGATCGGGGGAGGCCGATGAACAGCGCGACCGAGGTGTTCGAGCCGCTGCGGGCGGACGATCCGTCCACCGTGGCCGGATACCGCATCGCGGCCCGGCTCGGCGCGGGCGGCATGGGCCGGGTCTACCTGTCGCACACCCAGGGCGGGCGGCCGGTGGCGCTCAAGGTCGTACGCCCGGAACTGGCCGAGGACCCGGCGTTCCGGAGGCGGTTCCGCCGTGAGGTGGAGGCCGCCCGGCGGGTCCGGGGCGCGTACACCGCCGAACTGATCGACGCCGACGCGGACGCGACGCCGCCCTGGCTGGCCACCCTCTACGTACCCGGGCCCTCGCTGTCGCAGGCCGTGGCCCGGCGCGGACCGCTGCCCGTGCCCGCCGTGCTCTGGCTGATGGCGGGCGTGGCCGAGGCCCTGCAGGCCATCCACGGCGCGGGCATCGTGCACCGCGACCTGAAGCCGTCGAACGTGCTCCTGGCCGCCGACGGGCCCCGTGTCATCGACTTCGGCATCTCGCTGGCGTCCGACACCACCGCGCACACCGCCACGGGCGCCACCATCGGCACACCGCAGTACATGTCCCCCGAGCAGGCGTCGGCGGACGAGGTCACGGCAGCCTCCGACGTCTTCGCGCTGGGCCAGACGGCGGCGTTCGCCGCGCTGGGCGAGCCCCTGTACGGCACCGGCCCCTCCGCGATCGTGCTGTACCGGATCGTGCACTCCGAGCCCGACCTGTCCCGGCTGCCGCAGGAGCTCCGTCCGCTGTTCGCCCGGTGCCTGGCCACCGATCCGCAGGAGCGGGCCACCCCCACGGAGATCGTGGAGTGGTGCCGGACGCAGCTGGGCGAGGACGCCGACGCGGACGGCGGCCCGGCGCTCTGGCGCGAGGTGACCGGACCGGAGCTGACGGCCCCGCAGCCGCTGCCCGAGCCCGTACCCGAGCCGGCCCCGGAGCTGGTACCGGCACCCGCTCCCTCGCCCGCCCCGGCCCCCGGCCCTCCGCTCCCGGTACGCCAGGTGTGGCAGCCTCCGGAGCCGGCGGCCCCGGAGGAACCGGAGCAGCGGCGCAAGCGCCGGCGGCGCAACGCGCTGCTCACCGCCGCGTCGGTGACGGTGGTCGCCGTGCTGCTGGGCACCCTCTGGGTGGCCGCCGACCGGTCGGCGGACGGTCTGCGCGACCGGGCGAAGTCCCCGACGGCCGAGGGAACACCGGCGGGCGGGGCCCGCCCGGCGAGCGGCGACCCAGCCCGGGAAGCCGCCGGATCCGCTTCGAAGCCGGGCCAGGACCCGAGTCCGAGTCCGAGCCCGTCCGCGAGCGCACCCCCGAAGGCCATCCCGTACCCCGGGTTGACCCTGAACGAGGAGAATTCGGTCGGCATCAAGGAACCGGTCCAGCGTGCCAATCGCGCCGGGGACCTCCGACTCGACTGCGAGCAGGCGGGCTGCAGGCTGGAGAGCGACACCAGTGTGATCACCCTCCTGTCGGGCGGGCCGAACGGCTCCCTCGACTCCTGCCGGACCGCCCTCGCAAGCGGGTCCACAAGAAGCCAGTCACTGTCCCAGGCGGCGGCCGGCAGCGAGCTCTGCATCAAGCACCGGTCGGGGGACATCGCGCTGCTCGCACTCACGCTCAAGTCGACTCCGTGGATGCGGGAACTGCCGAGCTCCCTGAGGGCGGACATGACGGTCTGGCGCGCGGCCTGACGGAGCGGTCGGCCGCGCGGGCGGATCCGGAACCGGGACCAGGTCCGGGACCGGGACCGGGACCAGGTCCGGGACCGGGACCGGGACCAGGTCCGGATCCGCCCGCGCGGCGGCGTGTCGTGCACCCACCCGGCGCACCCTCCGCGCGCCCGCACCCGCGCTCGCGGAGCATCGGCCGCATGACCGCATTCGCCGCGCTCCTCCCCGCCGCCGCCCTCCTCGCGGCAGCCACCACGGCCGCCACGCCCGTCACGGCCACCACGGACGTCTCTCCGGCACCCCGCTCCGGCACCGCCCCCTACGTCGTCGTCCTCAAGGACACCACCTCCCGCGCCCCGACCCGCGCCCTGGCCGCCGAGGCCGTGAACGCCGGCGACGAGGTCGGACCCGTCTATGACGCCGCCCTGAACGGCTTCGCCGTCCGCACCACGGCCGCCCGGGCCGCCGCCCTGGGCGCCGACCCCCGGGTGGCCTCGGTGGAGCCGGACACCGAGTTCCACACCACCGACACCACCGACAGCACCGACACCCCCGGAGCCACCGACACCCCCGGACCGCAGATGGCGCCGCAGGCTCCCGCGCCCTGGTCCCTCGACCGCATCGACCAGCGAGAACTCCCGCTCGACGGCTCGTACACGTATCCCGGCAGGGCCGAGGGCATCACGGTCTACGTCGTCGACACCGGTATCAACACCGGCCACCTGGAATTCGGCGGCCGCGCCCGCTTCGGCTACAACGCGGTGTTCCTCGGGAGCTCCCGCGACTGCAGCGGCCACGGCACGCACGTCGCGGCGACCGTGGGCGGGGAGACGTACGGGGTGGCCAAGGGGGTCTCGCTCGTCGGGGTGAAGGTGGCCGACTGCGATGGTTCCGCGTCCCTGTCGGCGATCCTGAAGGGTATCGACTGGGTGGTGAAGGACGCCGCCAAGGCTCCCGCCGTCCCGGCCGTGGCCAACATGAGCATGGGCGGCACCCGCAGCTACGCCCTCGACACGGCCGTGGTCCGGGCCGTGTCCGCCGGGATCACCTTCACCGCGGCCGCCGGGAACGACGGCAAGGACGCCTGCGGCGGATCCCCGGCCTCCGTCCCGCAGGCCATCACGGTCGCCGCGACCGACGCCGGGGACCGGCGGGCGGCGTTCTCCAACCACGGCCCCTGCGTGGACCTCTCGGCTCCGGGCGTGGGCATCACCTCGGCCTGGAAGGGCTCCACCACCGCCACGGCCCGCGCCTCCGGCACCTCGATGGCCGCTCCGCACGTGGCCGGGGTCGCCGCTCTCATCCTGGCGCGTGGTACGGCGCGCACCCCGGCGCGGGTGACCGAGGAACTGCTGCACAGCGCCGTGTCCGACCGGATCACCGGACTCCCGGCCGGCACCCCGAACCTGCTGCTCCACACCCCCACCGGGCGCTAGCCCCACCCTCGTCAGGCACCCCGACCGGTCGGTATCCGATGGGCCATCAGACTCTCCCTGATGGCCCATCAATTTCTGTGTGCTTCGGGCGAAAGCAAGTCATTGACTTCTCATCACGGCGACGCGTCAATATCGGCCACCGCACCGGCTCGGCCTCCCCCACACAGCGGGTGGGGGGAGGGGTTCGTCATGACGAAGGAGTCGCGACCCAGTGAGTACGAGAACGTATCGACGAAGAGTACTGGCCGGGGCGGGAGCCCTGTCTCTGGCCCTGACGGGCGGCGTGGTGGCCCTGACGGGATCCGCGCAGGCCGCGACCAAGACCACGGCTGTCTTCGAGAACTGCGACGCCCCGGCGCCGCAGCCGGACGGCTCGGGCAACCAGAACTGGACGGTCACCCTGCCCGACGGCGCCAAGGCCGGCGACGTCGTCCCGATCACGATCGACCCTGGCGCGAGCCCGCTGATCCCCGGGTTCTCCGTCACCACGGTGAACACCTCCAAGATCACCCTCAAGGTCGGGACGACCACCCAGGTGGTCACCAGCCCGCCGGAGACCGTCTCGGTCGTCGCCGGGCAGCCGCTCGACCCCAAGGCGTTCTCCGGCACCATCAAGATCCCGGACGGCACCGAGGGCACGACCGTCCAGGTCGCCCTCGACCTGGCGGTAACCGACGCGGACCTCTCCGGCTCGGTCTTCACCACCACCTGCACCCCGGCGCCGCGCCCGAGCGCCGCGCTCGGCTCGGTCGCGGTCGAGGCCCTGCCCAAGGACCCGGTCACCACGAAGCTGACGCCCAACAGCGGCCCGGCGGGCACCGCCGTCGCCGTGACCGGCGCCAACTTCCCGGCCGGCGCCGTCACCTGCTCCGCCCTGCTCGCGGGCGCGGCGACCGGTGACACCGGTGCGGGCACGGCCGACGCGTCCGGCGCGGCCACCTGCAACATCACGGTCACCAAGAAGGCCGACGCGATCAGGATCGACGGTTCGATCACCCCGTACAAGGCCTTCGTGTTCCTGGAGGAGCAGGCCGGTGTGAAGAACCCGGTCGACGTCGAGGTCCTGCCCGGCCCGCTGGCCCTCGGCCCGAAGGACGGCCAGCCGGCCGTCAGCTTCGGCGCGGTCACCATCAACGGCAAGGCCCAGTCGGTGGTCGGCGTCTTCAACGCCGCGACCGTCCAGGACTTCCGCGGCGGTTCGCTGGGCTGGGACGTGACGGCGACGCGTACGCCGTTCCTGAACCAGACCACCGGCCACTCGATGGCGAAGGCGCAGATCGGCATCCAGCCGTCCTGCACCGTGACCAACCCGGACAGCCCGAGCACCTGCACCGCGGGCACGCCCGGCGCGATCTCCGACGTCCCGATGAAGGTGGCCTCCCAGGCCGCCGGCGGGGACGAGCTGACCGGCGGCGAGTTCGCCGTCGGCGGCGCCGGAATGATCCAGCTCCCGCCCTTCATGTTCGCGGACACCTACCAGACGGTCGTGACCTTCTCGATCGCCTGACCCGTACGGCCGCTCGTCCCAGGGTGGTGGGGGGGGGGGGGGGGGGGGGGGGGGGGGGGGGTGGGGGGCGGGGGGGGGGGGGGGGGGGGGGGAGGGGGGGGGGGGGGGGGGGGGGAAGGGCGGGGGGGGGGAGGGGGCCGCGGGAGACGTGGGGGGGGCGAGGAGAGGTAGGCAG